>CAZTZM010000195.1:0-5940 GCA_964618005.1 uncultured Myxococcales bacterium | reverse complement strand
CGGCCGTGGGACGCTCCCGCAGCGCCAGCTTGTGGTGCGGCGCGGGCGGCGCCGGCGCATGCCGGACGGCCGGTGTCGCGGGCGCACCCGCCCCGACCGGCGGCGGCGGGCGCTTGAACTCCAGCTCCACCGTGCTCGCCGGCGCGGGCGCGCGCAGGTGCTCGTGGGCCAGCGCCACCGCGAACCCGGCGTGAACCACCACCGCGATCGCCAGCGTGGCGAGATCCGCTCGACGACGAACCACTTTCTACGGTCCGGCTTCGGTGTTGAGCGCGAACTTCGTCACGCCCAGCGCCTTCACGACGTCGACGACGTGCATGACGTCGCCGTACGGGATCCCGCGATCGGCGGCGATGATCGCCTGCAGGTCGGGCTCGTTCTTGGCCAGCGGCGAGACCACGGCGCGCATCGCCCCTTCGTCGGTCTCGTGGCCGTTCGTGAACAGCTTGTACCCGCCGGCCGGCTCACGCTGCATCGTCAGCGCCAGCGTCGACCGCTTGGTCTCGTCGGCGCTGGCCGCCTTGGGCAGCGCCACCTTGATCGACGGGCTCGACACGATCAGCGGCGCGGCCACCATGAAGATGACCAGCAGCACCAGCGTCACGTCGACCATCGGCGTGACGTTGATGCTGGCGATCATGCCGCCGCAGTCGTCCCGCTCGGGACCCCCGGCCCCCATCAGGCGCCCCCGAAGTCGGCCTGGACGTCCTCGGCGGCCATGTGGGCCATCCAGTCGACCTCGGCCATGCGGACACGGATCCGCCGGTTGAAGTAGTTGAAGGCGACGACCGCGGGGATCGCCACCATGAGGCCGATCGCCGTCGCCACCAGCGCCTCGGAGATCCCGGCCATCACGGTCGACGCGCCGGCGCCGGCGCCGGCCTGGGTGGCCGCCAGATCGTGGAACGCCTTGATGATGCCGAGCACCGTCCCGAACAGGCCGATGAACGGCGCGTTCGAGCCGAGCGTGGCGAGAAACGACAGGTTTCGCTCCAGCCGGATCCGCTCGCGCGCCTTGGCGCCGTCGATCGCCGCGGCCACCTCCTGCTGCGGCGGAACCCTCTCGGTGTCCAGGCCGCCGTCGCTCTCCAGCAACAGGCGCCGGATGTCCGCCGCCAGGTCATTGCGGCCCACCCGGTGGGTCCGGAAGAACCAGAGCCGTTCGAGCATGATCGCCATGCTCACCACGCTGAGTGCGATCAACAGCCACAGCACCCATCCGGCACCGTGGAGCGTGAACGCCAAGAACCGTCCCGAAACGTCCGTCATGTCCTTCTACTTCCTCGCTGCGCTTTCTGTTCGTGCGTCGTTGGTTTCCCTGCCGCTCACGGGAGCTGGAGGGTTCGGTGTGTGAAATCGGTGCCGCCGCGTTCGTCGCGGCCGACCGCCCAGAGATCGATTTGACTCCCGGATGCCGGAAGCCGTTGGTTGAGGTTCAGCACTGTCTGCGGCTGAGCGTCGCTGGTCTTCTCGAGGCTCAGATCGCCGGCGGTGCAGAACCAGGAGGTCGTCAGCGTCTCGACCGTGGTCGTGCCGTCGGCGGCGATGTAGGTCTCCGCGCTGCCCGGCGTGAACGTCACCCCCAGCGAGAGCGACCCGTTCACGGTCACGGGCGTCGCCGCGTTCGGGTCCAGCGGCACCATCGCGCCCGTCGTCGCATCCAGCTGGTAGACCGTCGCGATGGTCGGGTTGGCGTTGGCCGGCGCCGTGCCCGCCAGCCGCAGGCGATACACCGCCGTCAGCGCGCTGGTTTCGGCGCTCACGTCGGCCACCAGCGGCAGATACACGCCGCCGGTCTGATCGGCCGATCCCAGCGCGCTCGCCGTCACCTGCGGCATGGTGGCCGTGATCGCCAGCCCCTGCCCGATCGCCTGGCGCACCGAGGCGTCCGCCCCGACGCAGTCTGGGTTCACCGCCTCGCCCGCCAGCGGCGGCAGCAGGCACTCGCTCCACGCCGCGGCGATCGCGGCGCCCGTCGTCTCGACCGCCAGCGTGCTCACGCTCGTGCTGGCGCCCGGCGGGATCTCCGGCGGCTCGGCCTTGATGCCCAGCACGCGCAGCCCGATCACGAAGGTCACCGGCGGATCGTTGAAGCTCTGGCAACCCAGCCCGGCCGCCAGACAGCCCGTCACCCACACCGTCGAGAGAGCCCGCCTCCGTCCCATCAGAAGTCCCCCCGGATCCCGATGATCGGGAGCAACGGCAACCCGGTGATGGGATGCACGATCGTGTAGTTGTAGTTGTAGCCAACCGCTTCGGGGTTATCCGACCGCAAGACGTTTTGCACGTCGAGATACGCGGAAAAGCGCCAGCGGTCGAACATGAACACCTTGTCGACGCGAAGGTCGAGCTGGCTGAACGCGCCCAGCCGGGCGCTGTTGGTCGCCCCGGCGATCGGCGTGTACCGGTCGGCGGTCGAGTCGTAGAAGGCGCCGGTGACCGGCGTGTAGGGATCGCCGGTGACGAAGCGGTACCGCGCGCCGGCCTGGAACCCGCGCGGCAGCAGGTAGCTCAGCATCACGGTCAGGATGTTGGTCTGGTCGAAGCTGAACGGGTACCAGCTCTGATCGGCGTGGTCCTTCCGCTCGCTCCGCGAGAGGGTGTAGGCGATCCAGCCGAAAAGATTCTTGCTCAGCGTCTGGCGCAGCAGAATCTCGGCGCCGTAGGCGCGCCCGATGCCGTCGTTGACCAGCAGCGGGTCACCCGGGTTCTCGCCGGCGACGACCAGGTCCTGCATGTTCTTCCAGAACAGGGCCACATCGGCGTGCAGCCCCGTCCGGATGTCCCCCTCGGCGCCGATCACGTACTGCTGCCCGTGCTCGGGCTCGATGTTCGGGTTGCCGAACGCGCGCGAGAACGCTGTCGGATCGGGCGGCTGCGCGTACAGCCCCACCGCCCCCTTCAGCGTCACCCGCGGCGTCAGCTGGTAGCGCACCGCCAGCCGCGGCTCGGGCGAGACGAAGCCGCGCGCGAACGAGTCGGGCTGCCCCAGATAGCCGGCGAACGTCATGACCTGCAGCCGGAACTGCGGCGTGACCACCAGCCGATCGTGCAAGAACGTCAGGTTGGCGGTCACGAACGGCGCGACGTGGTTCGTGTACAGCGTCAGATCGTCGACCGCGTAGCCGCTGACCGAGCCGCCGAATCCGCCGTTCGCCCCCAGGCCGCCCGCGCCGGTCCCGCCCACCAGATCGGTCACGGCCGCGGGCGTGCCGGCGCGATCGATGACCCAGCGGTTGCCCTCGAAGTCGACGCCGCCGTCCAGCCGGATCATCGCGTTGATCGGCCAGCGGCCGATGGCCCGCAGCGCGTAGTCGACCGCGTGCTGATCCAGCGTGGTGGTCGTCTGCCCGAAGTCGACCCCCAGGCCGAACGGCGTGTCGTAGCCCACCGAGGCCGTCACGAACAGCGAGCGCCCCTGATCGAACCGGTGCGTCCAGCTGGCCACGCCGCGGTGGAAGTAGTTGTGCGAGGAGACCGCCGCGTTGAGCGCGTCGTCCTTGACCCGCGCCAGCAGGCGCAGGTCGTCGTCGGAGCCGAACACGAAGAAGTCGACCTGATCGCGTCCGGTCGGCCGCCAGGTCAGCCGGGCCTGATAGTCGTAATAGACGGGCGAGATCTGGAACTCGCTGGTCGTGAACAGCGGCAGCGTGGCGTCGATCCAGCTCCGCCGGCCGGCCACCGCGAACGACAGCGTCTTGGTGATCGGCCCCTCCAGCATCAACGAGGCGTCGAGCAGGTCCGCCTGCGCGTAGCCGTGGTAGCCGTCGGTGCGCGGGCGGCGCATGTCGACGTCGACGATGCCGCCCAGCCCCAGGCCGTGGTCGGCCTGGTAGGCGCCCGGGACGAACGTCAGCGCGGCCACCATCTCGCTGTTCACCGTCGAGCGGAGCCCGCCAAAGTGGTACAGGACCGAGACGTTCACGCCGTCGATGTAGACGCGCGTGTCCTGCGGCGCCGAGCCCCACACGGGCAGAAGGCCGATCCCGAACGGCGCCCGCGACACCCCCGGCAGGTTCTGCACCGCCTTCAACGTGTCCCCCTGCGTGCCCGGGATGCGCTGGATCTCGGCCGTGGTCAGCGTCGTCTCGACCGTCTCGACCACCGCGCGCTGCCCGCGCACGGTCGAGGCGTAGCGCTCCTTGACCGAGACGTAGAGGCTCAGCTCGGTCGACTTTCCCTCGTGCAGCGCGACCGAGATGTCGACCGGCGTGATGGTCGCCGCCCGCAGCTTCAGCGGGTGCTCGCCCACGGGCAGCGCGGCGAACGCGAACCGCCCCTGCTCGTCGGTGACCGCCCGCCGTTCGTCGCCGGGCGCCACCGCCACCAGCACCGCCACGCCGGGCACGGGCGTCCGATCGCCGCGACGGCGGACGATCCCGGACAGCGGGACCGTGGGGACGCTCGGCGCCGCGTTCGCCGGCGGCGGAGTCGGTGGTGTCACGGGTTTGAGCACGAATCGATAGCTATACGTAACGCGCACCGGGACCGGATGTCCCTCGGCCTCGCCGGGCTCGAAGATGAACTGGCGCGCCGCCGCCACCGCGGCCTCGTCGAGCGCGGCGGCCCCGTCGCCGCCGGCCGACCGGGCGACCTCGACCGACGCGACCTTCCCGGCTTCGTCGACGTCGATCGTCAGGACCACCTCCGCCTCGTGCCGCGCGCCGAACGAGGCGGGCGGAACCGCCTCGACGAAGTGAACCAGTCGCGGCGGCTTGAACGACGCCGGGGGCGCCGCGGCGGGCGCCGCGCGAACGGGGGCGGCCAGGGCCGCCACCGACGCCAGCGCGATGAGGAAAAGGCTGACGCGACGCCAGCGCCCGCGCGGCGTCCCCGGATCCCAGACCGGGCGGACGCGCGCGCGACCGATCGACGGCGCGCGTACGCCGTTGCCTGCCCTGCAATGCTCCGTCGACGACTGCACCCCGCGCGTGGACACTGAGCCCTCTCCGCAGAGAGGAGCCACTCGGGTTGTGCTTCGCAAGGCGCGACTTAGCCTTTTCGAAAATGTCGGAGATCGACGACCTGTTGCGAAAGACGAGCCGGACGTTCGCGTTGACGATCCCGCTCCTCCCCGAACCGACGCGACTTCAGGTCGGGATCGCCTACCTGCTGTTCCGGATCGCCGACACCTTCGAGGACGGCGTCCTCTGGCCACCGCGCCGGCGGATCGAAGCCCTCGACCGCTTCTCCGAGCTCCTGGAGCAGGATCCGATGGCGGCGCGCGCGCTGACCGGCGACTGCCAGCGCACGCCGCCCGTCGATCACGCCGGCTATCAGGAGCTGCTGGCGCAGATGCCGCAGGTGCTGGCCGACTTCGGCGCGCTGGCCCCCGCCGCCCGCGCCTCGATCCGCCGGCACGTCCGCCGCAGCGTCGACGGCATGAAGCAGTTCGTCCGCCGCGCCGACGGCAATGACCGGCTGGCGCTGGTGACGCTGGAGGATCTGCGCGACTACTGCTACTCCGTCGCCGGGATCGTGGGCGAGATGCTGACCGAGCTGTATCTGCTCGATCGGCCGCAGCTGGCCGGCGCCGCCGAAGATCTCCGGAACCGCGCGGCCGAGTTCGGCGAAGGGCTGCAGCTGGTCAACATCCTCAAGGACGCCCCGCGCGACGCGCACGACGGCCGGACCTACCTGCCGACCGGGGTCGAGCTGCGCGAGGTGATCGAGCTCGCACAGCGCGACCTGGCCGTGGCGGCCGAGTACGTCGAGATCTTGCGCCGCGCCGGCGCGGACGCGGGGATCGTGGCGTTCAACGCCTTCATCTACAACCTCGCGAAGTCGAACCTGCGGATCCTGGCCAACCGCGGCCTGGTCGCGAAGCTCTCGAGCGGCGAGGTGGCCGAGATCGGCGCCGCGGTCGCGCGCGATCTCTCGCTGGTCGTGCCCGCGCTGGCCGGCCTCGCGTCGCTCGAATAGCGCGCGACGCCGGGCCGC
>CAZTZM010000194.1:0-4670 GCA_964618005.1 uncultured Myxococcales bacterium | reverse complement strand
ACCGGCGGCGCCGGCGGCGCCAAGGGGACCGGCGGCGCGACGGGAACCGGCGGCGCGATCAGCACCGCGCTCCCCAGCTACTTCATGGGCGCCGACGTCACCGATCAGGAGGTCGCCTCCTCCGCTGCGATCAGCGACCTGCTGTCGCAGCTGAAGGCGCACGGGTTCAACTTCATCCGCCTGCGGACCTTCGTCGATCCCAAGGCGGCGGACGGATACGACCAGACCAGCGGCTACGACGACATCACGCACACCGTCGCGTTCGGCAAGGTCATCAAGGCGGCCGGGATGGGGCTGCTGGTCGACTTTCACATGAGCGACAACTGGGCCGACCCCGGCAAGCAGTGCGTGCCCGTGTCGTGGCAGGGTTACACGAACATCACCGACCTCTCGAACGCGCTGCACGACTACGTGAAGAGCTCGATCACCGCGCTCATCGCCGGCGGCGCGCGCCCCGACAAGGTCCAGATCGGCAACGAGACGACGCCCGGGATGCTGCTGCACATCTGCGACTCGACCGGAGAACCCATCACCGGGATGACGCCGAAGGTGACCGGCGCGGCCAGCACGGCCGGCTGGCCCAACCTGGGCTCGCTGCTGAAGGCGGGCATCAAGGGCGTGCGCGACGTCGACACCGGTATCCTCGTCTCGTTCCACATCGACAAGGGCGGCGACTACGCGGCCACCAAGTACTGGATCGACAACGCCGTCGCGCAGGGCGCCACCCCCGACACGTTCGGCGAGTCGTGCTACCAGCAGTACCAGGGCGACCCCAACAGCACCGCCAACACCAAGAGCGGCTGGCAGTCGACCTTCTCGCAGCTGGTGTCGAACTACCCGAACATCCGGTTCTTCGCCGCCGAGTACGGTCCGATGGAGCGCGAGATCAACGATGTCGTCTTCAACCTGGCCAACAACAAGGGCCTCGGCACGTTCGACTGGGAGCCGACGAGCGAAGGCGACTGGAACGCGCCGCAACCGACCGACCCCAAGAACTTCGTCACCCACGCGTTGCTGCTGCGCTCCGGCAACACGTACACCGACCAGGTCGACTTCGCGCTCTACACGCAGATGATGATGGACTACGCGAGCAGGTTGTAACCGCCGCGTTCGGTCGGCGGGATCAGCCGACCATCGACTGCACGACCTTGCGCTCGCGCATCCGCCAGATGCGGCCGTCGAGCAGGAAGTGGTGCAAGTTCACGAAGCTGATGACGGCCGCGGCGATCACCAGGCCGCCGGCCGTGGGACTGGAGCCAAAGAGGAAGAACAGGCCGGGGCTGATCCCCAGCCCCAGCAGCAGCACGACCAGCGCAAACCCGGCGAAGCGGCGCGGGCCGACCGCTCCCTGCCCGTGGCAAGCGTGCCAGCCGGTGAGCGCCAGGTACTGCAGCCCGTGGAAGATCGGGACCAGCGTGATGTTGAAGAACGGGTTGAAGAGCCCGATCGTGAACCACAGCACCTGCGCCGACAGGACCGCGTAGCTGGGCCAGGGGAGCGGAACGCCGCGCGCGCGCCGGCGGGTGGCGACGACGGCCAGGCCGGAGAAGCTGGCCGCCAGCACCGTCAGCCCCGCGATGGTGGCCCACACCGGCAGCGGCGGCCCGTGCCACGCCTCGCGCACCAGCCGGTAGGCGGCGTTGCGCGGGGCGCCCGAGAGCCGGAACAGCCCCAGCACCGACAGAATCCAGGAGACGTAGAGCGGCAGCGCGCAGAGGCGCTTCTCCACGACCGACAGCCGCGCCCCCTGTCGCAGGGGGTAGATCATGAACAGCCCCAGCGACTGCCCCGAGTAGTGGTAGCCCGACCAGAGCACGTAGAGGCCGAAGAACCCGACGCCGACCGTGCCGGGATGGCGAACCGCCAGCGCGGCGAGCGTGCCCAGCGCCAGCGGTACCGCCAGCGTCACCCAGGGGTGGGCGCGGACGATGTCGCGCGAGGTGTACGCGCGGCGGTACGTCGCCGCGTAGTGCGGTCCGACCAGCGCGATGGTCAGCGTGACCGTCAGCAGCGCCGCGACCGCCGGCGCGCCGGCGGCGTTCAGCGCCAGCATCAGGCCAGTCACCAGCAGCGTCGCGCCCGGACCGAGCAAGAACGCGTCGGCGGCCGGCCCCAGCAGATACCGGGGCGGCGCGGCGACCTGGCCCGGGACGTGGGCCGCGGCTTGATCAAGGGTCGCGGTCGTGATGACGATAGTATATCGGGCCTTGCAGCCGTCGAATTGAGGATGCCGCCCGTGACGACCCCGACTGCGCGCAACGCCCTGGCCGTGGGCTGGGCGGTCGCGGTGGTCATGGCCTGGGTGTCGGCGGGTGTCGCACCCCTGCGCGACACGCTGTCGGGCGTGCGCCAGCCCGCGGACTTCGCCCGCGACTACGTCACCGCGCGGGCACGGATCGAAGACGGGCGCGGCGCGCCACCCCCGGAGGGCGAGGCCGGGAACGCCCGGGCGGTCCGCTACGGCGCGCCCGTGGTCGCGCTGCTGGGCGCGTACTACCACGCTCATCCGCCGCCCGCGCGCCTGCCGGTTCGCCCGCTCGGGTTGCTCCCCTGGCCGGCGGCCGCGGGCGTGTGGGCGGTGGGCTCGCTGCTGGCGCTGGGCTGGCTGGCGATCTCGCTGCTGGCGCTGTGGGGACACGACGCGCCGGGCGGCGCGCGCGTTGGCGGCGCGTTCGTGCTGTTGCTGCTCTGGCCGCCGGTGCTGCACGCGTTCGAAAAGGGTCAGTGGTCGATCTGGCTGGCGGCGTTGCTGGCGGCCGGGATGGTCGACCTCGGGCGCGGGCGCCAGACGCGCGCGGGCGTCCTGTTCGGCCTGGCCGCCGCGCTCAAGCTGACGCCGGTCGTGCTGCTGGGCCTGCTGGTGCTCCAGTTCCGGCGCGCCGCGCGCGCGATGGTGCTGACCGGCGCCGCGGCGGTGGCAGCGTCGCTGGCGATCGACGGCCTGGCACCCTGGCGGGCTTTTCTCGCCGGCGCGGCCCGGAACGCCGCCGTGTGGGCGCCCTGGACGGCGAACACCGCGTCGCTGGCCGGCGTGCTGGCGCGGTTGTTCGGGCCGCCCGAGCCGTTCGCGCGCCCGTGGATCGCCTTCCCCGGTCTGCCGGCGGCGCTGTTCGATCTCACGGCGATGGCGTTTCTGGCGATCGCGGCCTGGGCGACGGTCAGGGGTCGCCGGTCGTCGCGCGCGGTCGCGCCGCCCGCGGCCGTCGCGCTCTGGCTGACGCTGCCGGTGCTGCTCAACCCGCTCGGCTGGACCCACGTGCTGGTGATGCTGCTGGCGCCGCTGGCCGTCGCGGTCCGAGACGGCGCCGCACGGACACGTGCGCTGGCGCTGGGCGCCCTGGTGCTGTTCTCGATCCCGCGCGAAACGCTGGCGGCGCTGGCCGGGCCGACGCCGGTCGCGCCCGGGCGCGGCCTGCTGCTGGGCGTTCACGCCGCCGGGGTCGTGGCGCTGTTCGTGGCGCTGGCCGTCGAGACCCGACGCACCCGCGCCGCCGATTGAGTTACGCTGCCGGCGATGGAGGCCTACAGCGCCGCGAACTGGGGCGACTTCTTCGTCGCCGAGGTCGGCGCCGCCGCGGCGCTGACCGGCCTCATCTTCGTGGCGGTGTCGATCAACTTGACGAAGGTCCTGCAGTTCCCGCAGCTCCCCCGCCGGGCCGCCGAGTCGCTGATCATGCTGATGGCGACCCTGTTCGTCGCGGCCGCCGGTCTCATCCCCGGCCAGCCGCGCGCGGTGTTCGGCGCGGAGATCCTGCTCGTCGCGCTCGCTTGCTGGATCTTCCCGATGATGCTGCAGCGTCGCGACGCCCACCTGCCCGACACCCGCCCGTCCTGGGTCGTGATCCGGGCGCTGACGCACCAGGTGGCCGTCCTGCCGCTGGTGGTGGGCGGCGCCTCGATCGTGGCCGGCGCCGGGGGCGGCCTCTACTGGCTGGTCCCCGGCACCCTATTCTCCCTCTCCACCGGCCTGATCAACGCCTGGGTGCTTCTGGTCGAGATCCAGCGTTAGCGCTTCTCGGCGGCGCTCCGCGGCCCAGGTGTGTCGCGCTCAGGACCGATGACAAGGCCAGGACGGCGACGCAGCCGATCACGTTGAACCAGAGGAACCCGATCGACGTCTTCAGCCACAACCCGACCACCAGCACCTCGGAGAGGATCGCGGCCACGAACACCGGCGTGGCCCGGATGCGGCGGACGAAGAACGCCACCAGGAAGATCCCCAGGATCGTCCCGTAGAACAGCGAGCCCAGGATGTTGACGGCCTGGATCAAGTTGTCGACCAGCGACGCGAACCCGGCGAACAGCACCGCCAGCACGCCCCACCCGAACGTGGCGAGCTTCGCGACGCGCAGGTAGTGCGCGTCGTCGGCGTCCGGTCGAAAGCTGCGGCGGTAGAAGTCGACCACCGTGCAGCCCCCCAGCGAGGTCAGCTCGCTGGCGGTCGACGACATCGCGGCGCACAGGATCACCGCCAGCAAGAGCCCGATCAGCCCGCGCGGTAAATTCGCCATCACGAACGAGAGGAAGACGTAGTCGCCGTCGTGGGTCTCGCCGCGCGGCAGCTTCGCCACCAGCGCGCGGGTCCGGGCGCGCACCGCCTCGCTGTCGGCCGCCGCCGCCCGCACCCGCGCCCGCGCCGCGTCGGTGGCGGCCGCGTCGGCGCGATCCAG
>CAZTZM010000193.1:0-4528 GCA_964618005.1 uncultured Myxococcales bacterium | reverse complement strand
ATAGGCAGGTCACGGTCTCGGTCAGCGTGTCGTTGCAGGGCTGGTCGCCGTCCGAAACGGTCAGCGTCAGCGTGATCAGCCCGGCCGCCGTGCAGGTGAAGGTCGGGTTTGCGACGGTGGCGCTGCTCAGCGTCCCCGAGGTGGCGGTCCACTGGTACGTGAGCGCCTGCGGGCCGTTGTCCGGATCGTGCGCCGTCGCCGACAGCGCCACCGTGCCGCCGACCACACCCGATGCCGGGGCGGCGCCGACGGCGTCGATGAGCGGACAGACGTTGATCGTGCCGGTCACCTGGACGCTGCCGGTCTGGGGCGCCTCGCGGCAGTCGACGTCGACAACAGCCTGACTGACCGCGCGCGCGACCACGTCGAACGTCGCCCGTCCGGCGCAGCTCGTGGTCCCGTCGGTGGCCGTGGCGGTGATGACGATCGTGTAACCCGTGCCGGCCGGGATGCCGCCGATCGTGGCGGTCAGCATGAGCGCGTTCGTCAGCGGGATGGTCCCGGAGGCCGTGAACCCGTTCGGCCCCGTGATGGTGTAGGCGGCGCTGTTCAAGGTGATGGCGCCCGAGAGCTGGAGGGCGATGCCGAGCGAGCCGGTGTCGTCGGAGGGCCCGCCCTTCGAGCAGGCGCCGGCACCCAGCAAGCCGATCAGAGCGACGGCGATCAAACTACGGCCGAACAGTTTCATGGGGGACCTCTCTCCGCCTGAGCGTGTGCGCGATCACGAGATTTGCGCCGCCAAAACCGACGGTGCGCCGGCAAACTCGCGCGCCGGAGGTCGAGGGTCCAGTGACAGTTGTGTAGCGATTGCGCGCGACCCTCAGGCCAGCGCGCCGCCGATCACCTTGCCCGCCGTCACGTCGGTGCTGATCAGCGACGGCGACACGCCGACGGCGGCCAGCATCGTCTGGCCGAACGCAGCCAGCGTCTCGGCCGGCGCCACGTCGCCCGACGTGCTGGCGGCCCCGGTGCTGGAATCGATGGCGACGGCACCGTAATCGCCCCCCACCGGCGCGACACCCCCGATCACCCCCCCCTTGAACGGCTTGCCGATCGTGATCGACACCTGGTGATTGGGGTTGTGCTGCCGCCCGTCGGTGTTGCCGGGGCCGATCGTGCGCCCGAAGACGTTCAGCGACATGAACGACACCTGGTCCGCCAGGCCCGCGGTCGCCAGCTGCTGCATCAACGACGCGATCGACGCGACGCCCGAGACGGTCTGCGCGGTCTCCGTCGCCAGGCCGATGTCGCGGTGGTTGTCGCCGCCGAACGGGATGTGGACGGAGATGACCGGCGAGACCTTCATCTGGATCAGGGTGATGGCGGCCAGGATCTGCGAGGCAGCGGTGTTGTCGGTGATCGAGCCGAGCGCGGCGAGCAGGTTCTGGTTGATGTTGCGGACCTGCTGCTGCGACGTGACCATCGAGTCGACGTAGGCCTGCTGCGCCGGGCTGGCGCCGTTCTTGTACAGGTCATAGAGCTGGTTCATCGTCTGGTCGCGCAGCGCCTGCAGGTTGGTCAGCGGGCCTGGCGCGCTGGCCAGGGTCGCCTTCAGCGCCAGCGCGGGCGTGATCGGCAGCGGCGCCCCGTCGTAGGAGATCCCCTCCGAGGGTGTGCTGGCGCCCATGCAGATCGGCTGCGACTGGATCGTCCCCAGGCAGGGGGCCAGCTGCCGCGCCAGCAGCGACGGCAGCATCTCGCCGGCCGCGGTCACCCCCATCAGCTTGAGGACATTCGGCTCCTCGGGATGAACCGGCGTATTGGTCATCAGGTGCCAGAAGCAGGTTCGATCGAGGACGTTCTGGGGCAGCGACGCCCAGGGCGCGGCCGCCTGGGTGGACTGCCCGGCGATCGTCAGGGCCGTGGCCGCCATGCTGGGATCGGGGCTGTGGACGATGTTCGGGTCGGCGTACGTCCCGGGGACGCTGGCGTTGATCGGATCGCCCAGCCCCGACGTGTTGAAGATGATGTACTGCGCCTGCGCGTTCGATCCGCAGAGCGGCGTCGCGCCCGCGCCCAGAGCGCGCCGCGGGTCGAGGAGCAGCGACGGCGGCAGCCCGGTGGCCAGCGCGCGCAGCCCGACCAGCCCAGCCCCGAGCAGCGTCGTCTTCAGTCCTTGCCGGCGGGTCATCATCTCCCAGGCCTCCTACATTCCGATCGAGACCGCCGAGGGCGACAGGCAGGCGGCGACGAAGGTCGACTGCAGCGCGGCGGTGGCCGTCGCGCCCTGCTGCATGGCCGAGGTGAAGTGCGCCTGCAGGATGGCGGTCGCGGGGCCGGCACGCGGATCGGCAGGGACCAGGCCCATGATCAGCGAGACGAAGCCGGCGATCGCGGCGCTGGGGTCGGCGCTGGACCAGTACGTCGTCCCGGCCGCCTGCTTCGACGACGCGACGTCGATGACCTGGGCGGCCACCGCTTCACAGATGTTCTCCGTGGCGGCCCGGTAAAACAGCGTCGGCTGGTTGGGCAGCACCGGCGTCGTGGCACCGCGGCCGTATCCGTCCGAGGGGAGCCCCGACACGATCGCCGGCACGGTCGCCGCCATCTGCTTGCTCGTGGTGGCGTTGAGCCCGCACACGTCGTTCAGCCCCAGCCGGTTGTCGAGCGCCGCGCACAGGTGATCGCGGCGGGCCACCGCCACCACCTCGCCTTCCGTGGTGGTGGTCAGCGTCGGCACGGCGTTGGTCGTGAGCGGCGAGGAGAACAGCTCCGCCACCAGCACGTTCCAGGAGAAACCCGAGCTCTGGAACAGCGCGACCAGCCGTTGGAACTCGGGATCGGCGGGATCGCACAGCTGGGAATTCGCGTAGGCGCACAGCTTCTGCACCCAGGCCGGGGCAAAGAAGGGATGCTGCGCCAGCGTATTGCCAAGGTCGCCGAGGTTCGCGACCGGCTGCACCACGCCGCGGAAGATGAACTCGCCCACCTGACCGCTCCAGACAGGGTCGAGCTGGCTGTGGTAGTTCCAGGAGTAGGTCGCGGCGAGGATCGACCGCGTCGGGTCGAGCGTCTGGTGGCAGGCCGCGCAGGCGGGCTGCGACGCGTGCGTGGTGTCGAGCCCCGGCGGCGGATAACTGGGCGGCCGCGTCGAATCCGACCCGTCGACCGACGAGCCGAGCGCCACGATCAGGGCCTGGTTCATCGTCACCCGCATCTGGTTGCTGGTGTTGGTCTGCCAGTTGGCGAAGAAGGCCGGCGTGCTGAAGAAGCCCACCCGCGGGATGTTCAGCACCAGCGTCGCCGCGCTCCGCAGCGTCGGCAGATCGTAGAAGCGGGTGGTCGTCTCGGCGCCGGTGGGCGGGCGGATGGTCACCAGCGTCCAATCGCTGAAGTCGGCGGCCGTCAATTGCGGCGCCGCGGCCGTGCCGCCGACCGGCGGACACTTGGTGCCGTCGGCCGCTGTCCAGCCGTCGAGGCCGCCGTAGAGCAGGTAGTGCAGCGTGATGCCGCTGACCGGATAGACGATCGGATCCACGTTGCAGGCGGCAATCGACGCGTTCGCCGTGGTCACCTCGGGGTCATACCAGTGCATGTAGTTCGCGCTCGACGGATCGAGCGTCTGCGCGATCGGGATGGCGCCGGCCGAGGCCTCGACCGTGATCTGCAAGCCAGGGTTGTCCTTCTTGAGCTGGTCGGTGACCTTGCTGTTGTCGTCGACCTCCCAGGCGTCCAGGAAGGCGTACAGCTCCTTCAGGGCGGTCGTCATCATCAGCTGGTTCGTCGTCGCCGCCGCGGTCAGCGGCTGCCCGGCGGCGATCAGCGCCAGCATCGTGCGCGCGAAGCTCTCTTGCAGGTTCTGGATCAGCGGCTGCGTCGTCGACGCGTTGATGTCGATCTTCTTCGGGTAGACCTGATCGGCGTAGTCGGCCGACGTGACCTGCGTCTGCTGGAAGGCCAGCTCGAAGAACCGCTGCATCTTCTGCGCGTACGGCGGCTGCTGCATCCACCCTTGCACCAGCGGCTTCAGCTGCGTCGGATCGGCGGTGACCGCGGCCACCTCGTCGGCGGTGGGCGGCAAGCCGATGAGCAGGTTCTTCACCTTGGCCACGTAGACGGAGGGCGGATCGGCCGCGAAGGCGACCGTGGCCGCGTCCGCCGCGCCGCCGTCGGCGGACGGAGGCTGGGCCGTCGTCACCGGCTCGCCCTTGCCCGACGAGCAGGCGCCGAGCATGACGGCGAGCGACCCGACGAGGCCGATCTTCAGGCGACTCATGGACGTCCTGGTCTTCCGATTTCCTTCCGACACCGGAAGGTGGGGGCGAGACAAATAAAAGTACTGCATTTATCGGGATTTATCGGTGACTCGGGTCACTCCCCCAGGGTTGTGCGATCGCGCCGGGGGGCGCGCGCCGGGCCTTGTTGATCGGCCGCCTCATCCTTAACTCGAATGCGTGCGACTGTTCGTGCTGGCCCTGGCGGTCGCCCTGACGCCGAGCGTGCGTGCCTGGGCGCAGATCGCCGACATCCCCGACGTCAACCCGCCGTATTCAACGCCGCCAGGCGGCCTCTCCGCTGGCCCCGACGC
>CAZTZM010000192.1:0-8154 GCA_964618005.1 uncultured Myxococcales bacterium | reverse complement strand
GGGACCGGCGGCACCACGGTGGGAACCGGCGGCGCCTCCTGGTCCGGTGGCCGGACGGGGACCGGCGGGACGACCAGCTCAGGTGGCGTCCCCGGCGCGGGCGGCGCCACCAGCACCGGCGGGACCACGGGCACCGGCGGCGCCACCAGCACCGGCGGCGCGGGTGGCGCGCTGTCCTGCAGCTCCAGCCTGACCAGCCGCGTTCGCATCACCGAGATCGACGTCGGCGCCAGCTACGCCTACAACGAGGTCGACAACAACGGCGCCGCCTTGGGACTGACGCCGCTCGCCATTTCGCCGATCCCCGGCGGTGGCTCGCGGCTGGCCTTCCTGGAGAAGGGCGCCAGCACCGTCCACGTCATCACGCTCGATGGAAACGATCAGGTGACCGGCACGCCGGTCACCATCCCCGGCTACGACTTCCAGGACATCTACGCCGACGCCAGCGGCGGCGTCATGCTGATCAGCCGCGCCGCCCTGGGCGGCTCCGCCGCCGACAACAACTGCGGCAACATCAACAACCTCTGCGGTCTGGTCGCGAACTACCCGACCGCCGCCTCCTGCTACGACATGTACATGGTGCGCTTCGACGGCACCACGGAGACCTGGGCGACCAAGCTGACCGACACCACCGCCAGCTCGCCGGGCTACATGACCGGCGCCGCCGCCAAGGGCGACACGACCTTCGTCTGGTCGGAGTACGCCCACAACGGCCGCATCGCCTTCGACGGCGCCAACTACGCCGGCTACTACGGCATCGCCATCTCGGTCGTCCAGTCGTGCGTCGGCTCCAGCACGCTCACGACCGGGGTGAACATCCATCAGGGCGATCAGATGAAGGTCGTCAATTCCAGCGGCGCGCTGCAGACGACGCCCGGCTTCGGCATCGGGTGCAGCCACAGCGGCTACGAACGCGTCGTCTACGACCCGACCGGCAAGAAGTTCGTCCCCGTGTGCAAGAACGACGCGCCGACGGGCACCAAGTCGGGACGGATCGCGCTGGCGCCGAACACGTCGACGATCGAGCCGGTCGATCTCTCTTACTCGGACCTGGGCAACGTCGTGAACGCCGGCGGCGGCGGCTACTGGATCATCACCAGCGACATCCGCGCCGGACAGACCGCCAACAGCGACGGGCTGGCCGACATCCACCTGCTGAAGATCGCCAGCACCACCGCGCTGACGCCCAACCCGGACACCCTGCTGGTCAGCGACGCCAAGAACGATCGCGCGCCCCACCTGGTGCCCTATGGCGCGGGACAGGTTCTGGCGGCCTGGGAAGAGTCGACGGCGACCGGGGACCTGTCGCAGACCGACAAGAACCGTCAGATGTACATCCAGCTCCTCGATTCCACGTCCGGCGGCGCGCCGTCGGGCTCGTCGACCACCACCGCCGGACCGCTGGCCGTGTCGCCCAACGTGCTGGGGAGCCGCTATCAGGACTTCCGCGCGTTCCCGGACGGCTCGGTCGCCTACCCGGCGCCCGGCAGCGCCGCCACGAAGATCAAGATCCTGCGCGTCCTGCCTTGCCAGTAAGCCTGTAATTCCTGAGCCGTAGGCTGCGGCCCGCGGAACAACTCACGGTGCGGGTGAACACCCGCCTTTCACCTCGGAGGTCGACGTGAGGACCGCACTGGCTGCTTGGCTCGCACTCTTTGCGCTCGGCGCTGCTCTCGGCTGCAGCTTCAAACCGCAGCAGCAGGGACAGCCCGGCAACAACAACGACGGCGGCGTCGGCTCGGGGACCGGCGGCTCGTCCGGCACCCGGTTGACCGCGCTCATGATCTCGCCCGCCTCGGCGACGCTGACCGTGACCAGCGGCAGCCCGATGCCGACGCAGCCGTACACCGTCACCGGGACGGTCAACGGCGCCAGCCAGGACGAGACCAGCACCGCCACCTACACGATCCTCCCGTACGGCGTCATCACCATGAGCAGCGACGGCCTGGCCACCGCGACGGGGACCATGGGCGGGGTCGTCACCATCACGGCGACGATGGGGTCGCTGACCGCGACCGCCACGCTGACCGTCCAGCTGAACACCGCGATCGTCGACCCGGGGATGACCGGCACGGTGCCGCCCGACGCCTCCACGCACTTCACCTCGACCACCAACGACAGCTCGCGCGCGCCGCAGCTCATCTACCCGAACGACGGCGTGCTGTTCCCGCCCAACATCTCGGGCGTGGAGATCCACTTCCAGCCCGGCGCGAACAACACGTTGTTCGAGGTGACATTCGCCGGCCCGCTGGCCACCGTGAAGAGCTACATCCGCTGCGTCGCCCCGACCGGGATCAACGGCTGCATCTACCAGCCCGACGCCGCGCTGTGGACCAGCGTGGCGGCGTCGAACGCGGGCCAGGGGACGGTCACGCTGGTCGTGCGCGGGACCGACGACAACGGCGGCTCCGTCGGCGCCAGCCAGACGTTCCACATGCAGTTCGCGAAGGACCCCGTGATGGGCGCGCTCTACTACTGGAACACCAGCGGCCAGACCGCCATCATGCGCTGGGACTTCGGGGCCTCCACGGCGACCGCCCCGACCGCCTACCTGACCCCCGCCAACACCGACGGGACCACCTGCGTCGGTTGCCACGCGCTGTCGCCGGACGGAACGAAGTTGGTCGCCACGGCCGGGGGCCAGGACGACGGGCGGGTGCTGCTCTGGAACGTCAGCACCAACACGGCGCTGCAGCCGTTCCCGCTGAAGCAGCGGAGCCAGTTCGAGTCCTGGAACGCGCAGGGGTCGCAGTTCGTGGGCGTCTACGGCGACGGCAACCCCGGCAGCAAGGGGCCCTCCAACCTGATGATCTTCGACGGCACGGCGGGGACAGTCAGCTCGACCATCGATCTCGGCGGGTTGCGCGCCGATCACCCCGACTGGTCGAAGAACACCACGACCACGCCGACCATCGTGTTCACGTCGGTCGACGCGACCGCCGCCACCAGCGACCAGCGCCCGTCGATGGGCGGCATCGACTACGTCCAGCAGACGAACGGCACCTGGGGGTCGCCCCAGACGCTGGTCGCCTCGCTGCTGGGGAAGAACCGCTACTACCCGGCCATCTCGCCCGACGGCGACCTGGTCATCTACGATGAGTCGACCTGCACGAACGGCACGCCCAAGATGGGCCAGCCGGCGGATCTCTCGTGCGACGCCGACACCGACCCGACAGCGACGATGTACCTCACGTCGATCTCGGGCATGGCGCCCATCGCGCTGACCAACGCCAACAGCCCCGGCGTGGCCGACAACGGCATGACCGCGCTGACGAACTCATATCCCAAGTGGGCGCCGTTCGTGCAGAACCTGGATGAGATGCACAAGCTCATCTGGGTCACGTTCTCGTCGACCCGCCAGTACGGCCTGCGGTCGCCGTCGCCCAACAGCTTCGACCCCGACGAGAACTCGACCGACGAGCTGATCTGGATGTTCGGCATCGTGCTCGGCCCAACCGGCACCGATCCCAGCTTCACGGCCTTCTGCCTGCCGTTCCAGGACATCACCACCGGGAATCACATCGCCCAGTGGACGCAACAGTTCATCATCGCGCCGGGTTGATTGCCCTTTCGGGGCTCACTCGGCCAGCTCGGCGGTGATCTGGAACAGATCGACGCCGTAGATCCCCTGCGCGTACTGGAACGTGTACGACCCGCCGGTCGGCTGCACGACCGTTTCGTAATAGCAGAGCTCGGCGGCGTCGCGCAGCGTGACCCACTGGGCCTGCGTCGGATTGCTGGGCGAGCCCATCGCCACCCAGGCCCGGTAGGAGTTGGCGTGCGCGTAGTCGACGATGTACTGCCGGATCCGGACCGTGCCGGCCGTGAACGGCAGGTTGTTCAGCGTCAGCGACACGACGTTCGACTTGGTCGGGTCGGCCGCGCCGCCGCTCACGTGGTCGTAGACCAGGACCTGGACCGAGCTGCCGTCCGTGCTGCGCGTGGCGGCGGCGTTCACGCCGTCGGCGGTCGTCCCGCCGGTGACGGCCAGCTGCTGGTCGGTCATCATGTGCAGCAGGCGGAACGCGTTGAACGTCGACGGCGATCGTCGCGTCGGCGGTCCCGGTCGGCGCCGGCGGTGCCGTGTCGGTGCAGGTCGTCGGATCCGCGGGCGGCGTCCACGGCGCCGGATCCGAGCAGGCGGTGACCGGGTGCTCGGTGACGACGGTCGGACCGTCCGCCGCGCCGTCGACGCCCGCGCCGGCGTCCTTGCCGCCCCCCGGCTTCGTGTCCGAGCCGCACGCCGCGGCGGCCAGCGCGGCGACGCATGAGAACGATACCAACACGGGAAAACCCGGCCAATTCCGGGAGGCGCGCGTCATGCGCGGACTGTACCATGGGGTGCGCGCGCGCCACCGGCCGGGCTCGATCAGGCCGGCGAGCCCCGACCGGGTTTTGGTGGCAGAATGATTCTATGGCCAAGACGCGAAAGCCCAAGCCGTTCCGGGACGTCGCGGCGGTCCTGGGCAAGGATGAGCGCGGCCTGCACATCATCCGGCGGCGCTCCGAGGATGGGCCGATCGAGGCCGGTATCGTCCAGCCATTGCAGGAGGGCAAGCCGATCAGCGGCGAGGTGATCTCGATGAAGCGCCGCCCCGACCTGCCTTTTCTGTTCGACGTGAAGACCGAGGTGGCATCCCACGCATCGTCCGAGGCGCCCGAGGCCGAGCCAGCGACCGACGGCCCGGCCCAGGTGGCCACCGAATCCTACCGGCGCGGCTGGGACGCGATCTGGGGCGGCCGCTCGCGCTCGAACCACCTCAACTGAGCCTCGCGACGGTCAGCCGATCTTGATCGGCGGGGGCGGCGGGGGCGGCGGCGGCGGCGGCGGCGCGGGCGGAACGGCGGTGCCCGGCGGTGTCGGCGCGGTGCCCGGCGGCGGGATCGGCGGCAGCATCGGCGTCCCGGTGTCGACCGACACGCAGGACGAGAGGTCGAAGAACATGAACTCCAGCGCCAGCTCTTGCGGCGTCATGACGGTGGTCGCCTGGCAGCCCATCGGGAACGGGATGTCCGGGTGCGAGCTGTCGCCGGTCGCCACGTGCACGTCGGTGAAGGTGACGCGGCCGCACTGATTGGCCGCCGCCGCCTCGACCGGCGTGTTGAAGGTCATGTATTGCGTGGTGGCCGGGCTGGAGGTGTAGATCCACTGCTGCGCCGGCGCGTTCACGCTGTCGATGGAGTTCTGGCCCATCGTCACCGAGAGCTGGCCGCGCGTCGTCGACGCCTTGGTGGCCACCAGCCAGTCCGCCAGCGCCGCCCCCTTGGGGAACGTCGTGTCGATCGTCTCGGTGATCGGGCTGGCCAGATCCGGCCCCACGCCGATCCAGTCGCCGGTGGCCGGCCAGGGCGGCAGCCCCTGGCGGATCCAGACCGAGTGGAGGTGCTCGGCGAAGACCCGGCCGCCGCTGTCGGCGTAGCGCTTCATGTTGAGCTCGTACGGGGCCTTGTTCGACGCCAGCTGTTCGCTCTCGCAGGTGAGGACCACGACGTCGTACTTCGACATCTGCGTGAAGTTGGCGAACAGCGTGGTGTAGGCGTCGGTCAGCTTGGCGCCCGAGACCAGCGTGGCCGACCCTTCGTCGCCCGCGTTCCCGGCGCCGCCCACGTACATCTGCACGTGGCCGGTCCCGCTGGAGTTGGTGAACTCCGAGTCGTCGATACCGATCCGGCGCAGGAAGCAGTCGAGCGCGTCGGCGTGGCCCGTGGAGAGCGCGATCATCGGCATGTCGCCCTCGCTCTTCATCTTGGGCAGCCGGAACGTCGTCGGGTCGTTGAACGGGTTGTCCTGGCAGGCCGTCACCGTCTTCAACGTCACCTGCCGCCGCCACTTGCCGGTCTGGATCACCAGCGGAACGTTGGTCCCGTGCGGGGCGTTGTGGATGACGAAGTGGCCGGTGGCGTCGCTGATCCCGGCCGCCACGGGCTCGCCGGAGATCGGCGAGTTGCACGTGTTGCACGACACCCCCTGCGGGATCGGATCGACCGCCATGTTGGGGACATAGAGCAGCACGCCGTAGAGGGGGTTGAGGCCCGCCGGGTCGTAGACGGTGCCGCTGATGGAGGTCTCCGCCGTACCCGAGCACTTGTCCAGGTTGCACTGCAGGTTGGTGCAAGTGGTCTGCGTCGACGGGCAGACGTTCGCCAGCTTGCCGGTGCCGCAGGCCATGCCGTTCGAACAAGCCCCGCAGTCCTCCGTGCCGCCGCAGCCGTTGCCGATCACGCCGCAGTACTCGCCCCCCGACGGCATGCAGCTGACCAGCGTGCTGCAGCTGGCGGAGGTGCTGCCGCAGACGCCCGCGATCCCGCCGCCGCCGCAGGTGAACGGCGAGCTGCAGGCGCCGCAGTTGAGCGAGCCGCCGCACCCGTCGCCGATCGTCCCGCAGTACTGCGTACCGCCCGAATTGCACGTGGCGGGCACGCACCCGTTGACGACGCAGACGCCGCCGTTGCAGGTCTGGCCGCTGGGGCAGGTCCCGCAGTTGAGCGCGCTGCCGCAGCCATCGCCGATCGTCCCGCAGTACTGCACCGAGGCGCTGGCGCTGCAGGTCAGCGGCACACAGCTGGGTCCGCCCAGGCAGATGCCCTCGTCGCTGCAGGTCTGATCGCCCGGGCAGGCGCCGCAGTCGATCGATCCGCCCGGACAGCCGTTGCCGATCGTGCCGCAGTACTCGCCGCCCACCGGCGTGCAGGTCACGGTGGAGGTGCAGGCGGCGTCGGGGCTGGAGCCGCCGCTGCCGGTCGTCACCGACGTCCCGCCGGTGCCCGTCCCCGAGCCGGGGCTGCCGGCCGCCGCACCGCTGCCGCCCGAGCCGGTGGTGGTGCCGCTGCGCCCGCCCGAGCCGGTCGACGGCGCCTGGTTCTTGACCCCGGCGCAGCCGAGCGAAAACGACAACGCCGCGCCGAAGACGACGGCGGCCATCACGTGCAGACGGTGCATCGATCGGCTCCTTTCAGTTGCTCCCGGCGGTCCAGTCGATCGCGGCGCTCAGCAGCTTGAAGCCGTCGATCGTCAGGTTCTGGATCGCATTCGTCTTCCACCCGAGGCCCACCCGGCGCGCCGGCGCCGTCCCGGTGGCGGTGGCGGCCCCCTTCTCGTACGCGAAGTCGATCAGCTCGCTGGCCGAGCCCATGATCGACGCGACCGTGATCGGCGCGCCGCCCGGCGTCCCCCAGTAGAGCGACGTGCTCTGGGTCGGGAGGATCATCGTGAACGCCGTCCCGGCCGTCAGGTCCGACGACAGCGTGGTGGACGTGCTGACGAGCGACACCATGGTGGTGCTGCTGACGGTCCCCTTGGCCGACGACGAGTTGGTCCAGCCGAGCTGCTGGAACGCCGAGTTCCCGAAGACGATCATCGGGACCGGCACCGTGCCGAAGATCGGCGTGAAGTCCGAGGCCCCCGACGAATCGGAGACGATGACGACGTTCTGCCCGGAGGCCAGCGAGGCGGGCCCGGTCGACGCACCGACGGTCACGACCAGGCCGCGCTCCTCCAGCACCTCCTGCAAAATCACCTCGCCGTCGGCGAGGCTGCTCGGCGAGTCGACCACTAGCAGCGCCTTGCGGCCGGTCAGATCGATCGGGCCGGTGGTCCCGCTGGATCCGGCTGCGCCCGACGTGCCGCCGGTGCCGACGCTGCCGGGGCTCCCGCCGGTGCCCACGCTTCCGCCTGTGGCCGACGCGCCGCCGGTGCCCGACTTGCCGCCGGTCGCGGGCGTCCCGCCCGTGCCCACGGTCCCGCCCGTGGCCAACGCGCCGCCGCTGCCGAGTTGGCCGCCCGTGTTGCCAGTCACGCTGCCGCCGGTGCCGGGCGTTCCACCGGTGGCGCTCGCGCCACCGGTCGCGGATGTCGAGCCGCCGGTGCCGCTCGACCCACCGGTGACATTCGGCTCGCAGGCCGGCGCCGCCACGACCGCCAGCACGGCCGCCGCGATCAGGGACGGAACGAGAGCGTTGGAGCGGCCATGAAACCGCCTGCGCAGGGGGCCCATGTGCCCGTGAGTGTCACGAGCGCCGTGGAACGGCGCACGCGTGCCGGCCGTGGCGCTGATCCATCTGCGACGTCAGATAGTTTCGCGCGTTGAGGTGCCCGATCTAAGAATCGCCCTGTGCGGTGCGCGAACAGGTGGTTGGCCGTGATGGCGATCGTTG
>CAZTZM010000191.1:0-9387 GCA_964618005.1 uncultured Myxococcales bacterium | reverse complement strand
CGGCCCGGCGGGCGCTCGCGCCGCGCCGCGCTGGCCGTGGCGCTGGCGCTGGCCTTCGCCGCCGCGCTGCACGTCCTGGACGTGTGGGTGATCTGGGCGCCGCTCTACTGGCTGGACGCGCTGGTGCGCTGCCTGGCGGCGCTGGTGGCCGTCGGCGCGTCCCTCGTGGTGATCTTCGACTGTGGCGATCGCTGAGTACGGCGACCTGGACGCGCTGGGCCTGGCGGAGCTGGTCGGCCGGGGCGCCGTCACGCCCGCCGAGCTGCTGGAAGAAGCGATCGCGCGCAGCGAGCGGATCAACCCGCGTGTCGCTGCCGTGATCACGCCCGTCTACGAGGAGGCTCGTCGCGCGGCGGCCGCGCCACCGACCGGCGGCCCGTTTGCCGGCGTGCCGTTCCTGGTGAAGGACATCTACTGTGACATGGCGGGCGTCCGCAGCACCGCCTGCAGCCGCTACCTGGCCGACCACCTGGCGCCGCGCGACGCGACGATCACGGAGCGGTTTCGCCGCGCGGGGCTGATCATCTTCGGGCGCACCGCCGCGCCGGAGCTGGGGCTCCTGCCCGTGACCGAGCCGCGGCTGTTCGGACCGACGCACAATCCCTGGGATCCGACCCGGACGCCGGGCGGATCGAGCGGCGGATCGGCGGCGGCGGTGGCGGCCGGCATCGTCCCGGCGGCGCACGCCAACGACGGCGGCGGCTCGATCCGCATCCCGGCCGCCTGCTGCGGGCTGTTCGGGCTGAAGCCGACGCGCGGGCGCACGCCGGTCGGTCCGGATCACTCGCAGCTGTGGGGCGGGTTCACGATCGCGCACGCCATCTCGCGCACGGTGCGCGACAGCGCCGCGCTGCTGGACGTCATCGCGGGTCCCGAGCCGACGTCGCCGTACTGGGCGCCGCCGCCCGCGCGGCCGTTCCTCGAGGAGGTCGGCGCGCCGCCGGGACGCCTGCGCATCGCGCTGACCAAGAAGCCGCAGGTCACGCAGGCCGCGATCCACGCCGACTGCCTGGCGGCCGCCGACGACGCCGGCCGCTTGCTGGCCGAGCTGGGACATGACGTCGAGGAGGCCGATCCGGACGTCGACGCCGAGGCGTTCGCGCGCGACTTCTTCACCCTGGTCTGCGTGGACGCGGCCGCGCTGCTGGCGCGCCTGGCCGAACAGCTCGGCCGCCGCCCGAAGCGCGGCGAGCTGGAGACGCCCACGGCGCTGACCGCGCTGCTCGGCCGCCAGCGACCGGCGATCGAGGCAGCCAACGCGCGCGAGCGGCTGGAGGCGCAGGCGCGCCGCGCGCTGGCGATCCACGATCGCTTCGACCTGGTGCTGTCGCCGACGCTGGCGATGCCGCCGCCGCCGATCGGCACGCTGACGCCGCGCGGGCTGGAGGCGTTCGGGCAGGAGGTGCTGCTGCGCCTGCACCTCCGCTTCCTGCTGCGCATTCCGGCCCTCATCGAGGCCTCGGTCCGCCGCGTGTTCTCGTTCATGCCGTTCTCGCCGCTGGCCAACGTGACGGGCCAGCCCGCCATGACGGTGCCGCTGTGCTGGAACGCCGCCGGCCTCCCGATCGGCATCCAGCTGGCCGGCCGCTTCGGCGACGAGGCGACGTTGTTCCGCGTCGCCGCGCAGCTGGAGGCGGCCCGCCCCTGGCGCGACCGCCGCCCCCCGCTTCACGCCGACGCGGGTTAGTCTACCGGCCGACGTGGACCGTGATCTCACCGTCGGCTGAGACGCGGACGGTGACCGTCCAGGGGTTGCAGCAGACGGCGCAGTCCTGCACGAACACCTGGTCGCCGGTGGCGTCGGGATCGTAGTCGGCTTCGACCTCGCCCGGCTCGCCGCAGAACGGGCACTCGACTTCGTCGAGCATCATCTCGGGACCCCTGACAGGGTTCCCGAACCCTCCCGCGATGGTCTTCGCTTGGCGGAGCCAAGCTTCGTCCAGACGATCATCATCTCGGGGACCCCTGACAGGGTTCCCGAACCCTCCCGCGATGGTCTTCGCTTGGCGGAGCCAAGCTTCGTCCACGCGATCATCACACCTCGTAGTCCGGCGTGGCTGGCACGCGGCCGTAGTTGATGCGGTTCCAGGCCCGCTCGTGCAGGAAGTAGATCAGCAGCTTGACCACCGTGTCGATCGCGCCGACCTTGGCCGCGAACTCCGACTTGCCGGTCATGATGTAAACGACGCTGGTGGTGATGATGGCGGCGAAGACACGCCAGGAGATCGACTTGGCGATGCTCCGCCGCTGCGTCTCGAAGCCCGCGCCACCGGCCATCAGCCCCGCCCGACCCGGCGGGCGATCTCCGCGAAGACCGCGTTGGTGGCGTAGCGCTCGCCGCCGTCGGCCAGGATCACCAGCACGCGCTTGCCGGCCATCTCCGGGCGGCGCGCCACGCCCAGCGCCGCGTGGAGGGCCGCGCCGCTCGACATCCCGGCGGCGATCCCCTCCTTGCGCGCCAGCTCCAGCTGCGCCCGCACCGCCTGCTCCTCGGTGACGGCCGCGACCTCGTCGATGACGGCGCGGTTCAGGATCTCCGGCACGAAGCCGGCGCCCAGGCCCGGCAGGTGGTGCGAGCCGGGCGCGCGCCCCGACAGCACGGCGGCGCCGGCCGGCTCGACGGCCACCACGCGGCAGGTCGGACGGCGCGCCTTCAGCACCTCGCCCACGCCGGTGATCGTGCCGCCGGTGCCCACACCGGTGACGAAGACGTCGATCTGGCCTTCGAGATCCGCCCAGATCTCCTCGGCCGTCGTGCGCCGGTGAACGTCGGGGTTCGCCGGGTTGCGGAACTGCTGCAGCATCACCGCGCCCGGCGTGGCCGCGACGATCTCCTCGGCCTTGCGGACCGCCTCGCGCATCAGCGAGCCGGGCGTGAAGACGATCTCGGCGCCCAGCATGCGCAAGAACGCCACCCGCTCCTGCGAGATGTGCTCCGGCATGACCAGCGTCAGCGCGTAGCCCTTGGCCGCCGCCACGAACGCCAGCGCGATCCCGGTGTTGCCGCTGGTCGGCTCGACCAGCGTCGCGCCGGGCTTCAGCAGGCCGCGCCGCTCGGCGTCCTCGACCAGCGCCGCCCCGACGCGGTCCTTGATGCTGCCGCACGGGTTGCGCGACTCCATCTTGACGAAGAAGCGCGCGCCCCCCACGTCGAGCTTTCGCAGCTCGACGATCGGCGTGCGGCCGATGGACTGGACGATGTCGGGGAACAACATCGCGCTACTTGACCGGGCTGGCGGGGGCCGTGGCCTTCTTGCCCTTGCCCTTGACCTTGACCGACGCGGCCGCCGGCGGACGGGTCTTGTAGACCTCGTCGATCAGAAAGTCGGCCTTGACGAACCAGTTGCCCCAGCGCGCGTCGTAGTCGGCCAGCGGCTTGGCGGCCTTGATCTGGTCGACCGTCTCCTTGGCGGCGAGGCGCTTGCCGATCCGGTCGCGCACGTCGATCAACATCTGCCGGTAGGCGACCATGTCGGCCTTGGTCATCAGCGGCCCGTGACCGGGGATGATCTTGGTGGCGTCGTCGCACAGCGCCAGGATGCGATCGGCCGCGGCGATGAACCCCTCGAACGTGCCGCCGCTGCCGATGTCGACCAGCGGGTAGCCGCTGGTGACGGTGTCACCGGTGTGGATCACGTTGGCCTTCTTGAAGTGGACGATGGCGTCGCCGTCGGTGTGGGCCGGCGGGACGTGGATGACGTGGATGTCGTCGCCGTTGACGTGCAGCGTGACGTCGTCGGTGAAGGTCACCACCGGCAAGGCCGCCGGCGGCAGCGCCTTGGTCGTCATCGTCTTGCCCATGAACTCCTGCACCTGATCGACGCTCAGCCGGCTGCGCACGTTCTCCTGCGCGACGATCACCGCGCCCTCCGCGGCCAGGCCGGGGTTGCCGCCGGTGTGGTCGCCGTGCCAGTGCGTGTTGACCACGAACCGGACCGACTTCTTCGACAGGCCCGCCAGCGCCGCCTTCAGCTTGGCGGTCAGGGGCGCGAGCTCGTCGTCGATCACGAACACGCCGTCGTCGCCGACGGTCACGGCGACGTTGCCGCCCGCGAAGCCGTTGGCGCCTTCAACCACCGAGACGCCCCCGGCGACCGGCGTCACCTTCAGCGTCACCTTGCTGGGATCGCCCATCTGCGCGCGCGCCGAGAGGGTGACCAGAGACAGCCCGAGAATCGCGACCAGACGCGAGGAGACGTTCATGCGCGGCAGCTTGCCCGGCGGTGGGCGAGGCCGCAAGGGCCAACCTCAGCGCAGGCGCTGCGCGAAGTACCAGTGGTGGCCGCCCGGGTCGACGCACTCGTAACCGCGGTCGCTCCAGTACTCGGCGCCGTAGTCGACGTCGGTCGGCTCGCGCATCACCTTGGCGCCCGCCGCCTTGGCGCGGGCAAAGTGCGCGTCGACGTCGTCGACGTAGGCGAACAACGTCTGGGTGTTGGCGCCGTCGAGCGAGGCGGGCGAACGCCAGAAGGGCGCTCGAGCCGCGCCGGCCTGCGCCACCATCACCACACCCGTGCCGAAGGTCAGCTCCGAGTGCTCGATCCGGCCGCCCTCGCCTTCGATCTTGATGCGCACATCGAAGCCGAAGGCGTCGCACAGCCAGCGGATCGCCGCCGCGGCGTCATCGTAGTAGAGCGCGGACGAGATCTGCGGCCAGCCCGGCGGGGTCGGTTTCATGCCGCAAGCATAAGCCCCCGCGCGGGGAATCGGCACCCGTCAGCCGGCGTGTCGTTATATTGAGGGGGGAGCCATGAACGCCCGGCTGGACTACAAGGAGCTCGCGCCCGACGCCTACCAGGCGCTCTGGTCGCTGGAGAAGCTGGTGCGCGCCTCGGGGCTGGACCGGGCGCTGCTGAACCTGGTCTACCTGCGCGTCTCCCAGATCAACGGCTGCGCCTTCTGCGTCGACATGCATTCCAAGGACCTGCGCGCGGCCGGCGAGAGCGATGAGCGGCTGGCCTGCCTGACGGTCTGGCGCGAGTCACCGATCTTCACCGCGCGCGAGCGGGCGTCGCTGGCCTGGGCCGAGGCGGTCACGGAGCTGGGGCGCGAGCACGTCCCGGACGCGGTGTACGCCGAGGCGCGGCGCGAGATGGACGAGCGGCACCTGATCTGGCTGACGCTGGCGGTGTCGACGGTCAACACCTGGAACCGGATGGCGATCGCCTTCCGGTCGGTCCCGGGTCGCTACAAAGCGCGCGCCGCGGTCGACCGGTGAAAGCGATTGTCATCAGCCGGTTCGGCGGCCCCGAGGTGCTCGAGCTGCGCGACCGCGAGGCCCCGCCGCCCGGCCGCGGCGAGGTCCGGGTGCGCGTGCGCGCGACCGCGGTCAACCGCGCCGATCTCCTGCAGCGCGCCGGTCACTACCCCGCCCCGCCCGATGCGCCCGCCGACATCCCCGGGATGGAGCTGGCGGGCGAGATCGAGTCGATCGGCGCGGGCGTGACCGAGTGGGCGGTCGGGGACCGCGCCCTGGGCCTGGCCGGCGGCGGCAGCTACGCGGAGGCGCTGACGATGCCGGCGCGCACCCTGGCGCCCCTGCCCGACGGGATGTCGTTCACCGATGGCGCGGCGATCCCCGAGGCCTTCATCACGGCCTGGGACGCGCTGGTCGAGCAGGCGAACCTGCGCGCCGGCGAGACGGTGCTGGTGCATGCCGCCGGCAGCGGCGTCGGGACCGCGGCGATCCAGATCGCCCGCGCCATCGGCGCACGCGTGGTCGGCACCGCCCGCAGCGCGGACAAGCTGGGCCGCGCCTGCGCGCTGGGGCTGGACGAGCCGGTGCACGTCGACGGGGCCGCCTTCGCCGCGGCGGTCCTGCGCGCGACCGGCGGCCGCGGCGCCGACGTGGTGCTCGACCTGGTCGGCGGCCCGTACCTGGCCGAGAGCCTGGACTGCGTCGCGCCGCGCGCGCGAATCATGCTGGTCGGCCTGCTGGCCGGCCCGCGCGCCGAGCTGGATCTCGGGCGCCTCCTGCACAAGCGCGTGCGGGTGACCGGCACCGTCCTGCGCGCCCGCCCGCTGGAGGAGAAGATCGCGGCGGTGCAGCAGCTGGCGCGCCACGTGATGCCGCTGTTGGGGCGCGGGGCGCTGCGGCCGGTGGTCGACCGCGTGTTCCCGCTCGCCGAGGCCGGGGCCGCCCACACCTACGTCGCCTCGAACGCCGGCTTCGGCAAGGTCGTGCTGACGGTCTGATTTCCAGGAACGGCCCCATGTCCGCGCGCGGCTGGGCGGATTAGGTTGAATTCCGTGCGGGCCGATGATGCCTTCGATGGTGCGACCGCGCCGATGCGCGCCCAATCACGGGCGCTGCGGCGGCTGGAGGTCTTCCTGGACATCGTCTACGGGCTGATCGCGGTCCACATGCTCACGTACCTGCCGTCGGCGAGGGACATGAGCTGGGTGGGGCAGCCTCTCGGCCTGCTGGGGGCGATGGTGCACAACGAGCGCGAGATCTGGCGCGTGCTCATGGGGACGGGGATCACGGCGATCGCCTGGTACGTCGGCTCGAAGCGGCTCAGCCAGCTGCGCCGGACCGATTTCGTCAACACGACGCTCACCCTGATCCAGACGCTGTTCGTCTGCTTCTTCGTCTACTTCGCGATCTGCGATCCGATGCTGGTGGGCGGGCCGTCGTCGCGCGCGCTTCAGTGCGGCAGCCTGGCGCTGGCCAGCTTGGCCGGACAGCTGGCCTGGCGTTACGCGCGCTGGCGCCGGCTGGTCGACACCGACGTGCCGCCCGCGCATCTGGACGACATCGGCGAGCGCGGGCGCACGGAGACGATCACCGCGGCGCTGAACACGCCGCTCGCCTGGGCGGGCCCGCTGGTCTGGACGCTGGGCTGGTTCGTGATCCCGCTGGTGCTGACCCAGGCGGTGCCGCGCCTCCGGCGGACGAAACGCGGCGAGACGGCCGAAGCCTGAACTGCGATAGACTCGGCCTCGTGATCCGGGTCGAGCGGACGGGCGTGGAGGGCGACGCGATCCTGCGCAATCTCTATCAGCTCTACATCCACGACATGAGCGAGTGGTTGGAGCTGGCGCCGCAGCTGGACGGCCGCTTCGCCTTCGACACAGCCTCGCTCTGGCGCGGCGACACGGCGGTCTACCTGGCGCGTGTCGACGGCGCGCTGGCCGGCTTCGGCGTGGTGCAGCCGGCGACGCCCTGGCTGGGGCCCGGCGACGCGCGCGACGTGCGGGACTTCTTCGTCCTGCGCCGCCACCGCCGCCAGGGCGTGGCGCGCACGCTGGCGCGGCGGTTGTGGGACGACCACCCGGGCGTGTGGCTGGTGCGCGTGCTGTCCGCCAACCGACCCGCCGTTCCGTTCTGGCGCGCGGCTGTCCAGGGCTACCGCGACGGGAACCACGACGAGCACCCGACCGTCGATCGCGGGCACGACTGGATTCACCTGCGCTTCGACAGCTCACGCCACTGAGGCTCAGCCGGCAGGGCGCCACCCTGCGGAAAATGTCGCAAACGCCCAGGCCCGTCCGTCCCTAGGTTTGAATGGCATGGAGACGACAGTCGACGAGCGCGGCATGCAGCTCAGCTCGTCCAACGCCGCGGTCCAGCGGCGAATGCAGCGGCGGGCGGGTCGCCTCGGCACCGGGCTGTTCTGCGTCGCGCTGGTCATCGGCCTCGGCTACGTGCTGTTCCACCTGATCGGGGATCTCTCGCACGTCCACACCGCGACGGTGTTCCCGTTCATTCTGCTGGGGATTGCGCTGCTCGTCGCGCTGGCGTTCGAGTTCGTGAACGGCTTTCACGACACCGCCAACGCCGTCGCGACGGTCATCTACACCCACTCGCTGGAGCCGCACATCGCGGTGGTCTGGTCGGGCTTCTGGAACTTTCTGGGCGTGGTGGTCTCCACGGGCGCCGTCGCGTTCGGCATCATCTCGCTGCTGCCGGTCGAGCTGATCCTCCAGGTGGGCAGCGGCGCCGGGTTCGCGATGGTGTTCGCGCTGCTCACGGCCGCGATCATCTGGAACCTCAGCACCTGGTACCTGGGGCTGCCCGCCTCCAGCTCGCACACGCTGATCGGCTCCATCATCGGCGTCGGGCTGGCCAACCAGCTGATGTCGGCGCACAGCGCCACCAGCGGCGTGGACTGGAAACAGGCCGAGAACATCGGCCGCACGCTGCTGATCTCGCCCGTGGTGGGATTCGTCTGCGCGGCTGGGCTGCTGCTGCTGCTCAAGCGGGTGGTGCCGAACAAGCAGCTCTACCAGGCGCCCGCGGGCGAGGCGCCGCCGCCGCGCTGGATCCGCGGCCTGCTGCTGCTGACCTGCACCGGCGTCAGCTTCGCGCACGGGTCGAACGACGGGCAGAAGGGAATGGGCCTCATCATGCTGATCCTGATCGGCACGGTGCCGACGGCCTATGCCCTGAACCACTCCGTGTCGGCGGCCGAGACGCGCGACTTCGTGACGGTGTCGCAGTCGGCGGCGGCGGTCCTCGGCCGCTACGCCGACCAGCCGCTGGCGCCGGGCGAGAACCCGCGCGGCGGCGTCACCGACTACGTCCGCGCGCGCAAGCTCGAGCCGCAGACCGTGGCGGCGGTGGCGGGCCTCACCCGCGACATCGGCCATGACCTGAGCATCTACAAGGAGCTGCGGGCCGTGCCGCCCGAGAAGACGCGCAACTTTCGCAACGACATGTACCTGGTCAGCGAATCGCTGCGTCTGATGAAGAAGACCAAGCAGCCGGCGTTCGCGCCCGCGGACGCCGCCGTGCTGGCCGACTACCACCACCACATCGACGACGCGACCAAGTTCATCCCACCCTGGGTGAAGGTGGCCGTGGCGATCGCGCTGGGCCTGGGGACGATGATCGGCTGGAAGCGGATCGTGGTGACGGTGGGCGAGCGGATCGGCAAGCAGCACCTGACCTATGCGCAGGGGGCCGCCGCGGAGGTGACGGCGATGGCGACCATCGGCGCGGCCGACTACCTGGGGCTGCCGGTCAGCACCACGCACGTCCTGTCGTCCGGCGTGGCAGGGACGATGGCGGCCAACCGGTCGGGGCTGCAGATGTCGACGGTGCGCAACCTGCTGATGGCCTGGGTGCTGACGCTCCCGGCCTCGATCATCCTGGCCGGGACGCTGTTCTGGCTGTTCCGGCGGCTCGGCTGACGGGCGCGCGGCGACCCGCGGGCTTGACGAAGCGACGCGGCCGTTTCACGCTGAGCCTGATGGGCATCGTCCGTCGGACGCGGCAACTACCGAGATGCACGAAGTCCGGAATCAGCCGGCGGTCGAGCTGTCTCCCTTCGGCGTCGCCCAGGTCGCGCGCAGGCGCGCCGCGATGTCGACGCGCGTCGTCCGCGCCGGCAGGGGCGAACCGTCGGCAGCCTTCTCGACGGGCGTCACCCGCTCGAAGCGATC
>CAZTZM010000190.1:0-20070 GCA_964618005.1 uncultured Myxococcales bacterium | reverse complement strand
CACGAGCGTGGCGCCTTCACCGGCGCGGTCCGCCGGCGCGACGGCCGCTTCCGCGCCGCGCACGGCGGGACGTTGCTGCTGGACGAGGTGGCCGAGATGTCGCTGCCGGCGCAGGCCAAGCTGCTGCGCGTGCTGCAAGAGGGAACGATCGAGCCGCTGGGCACGAACGAGTCGCTGCGGGTCGACGTCCGGGTCATCTCGGCGACCCACCGCGACCTGAAGGAGCGCATTGCCGGCGGCTCGTTCCGCGAGGACCTCTACTATCGGCTCAACGTCCTGGACGTGAACATCCCCGCGCTGCGCGAACGCCGGGGAGACCTACCCCTGCTGGTCCAGTACTTCCTTCGAAAGTTCACCCGCCCCGGTCGGACGCTGCCGAAGGTCACCCCCTCGGCCTGGAACGCCCTGTCGCAGTTCCCGTTTCCGGGTAACGTGCGCGAGCTGGGGCACGCCATCGAGCACGCCGCCGTGCTGGCCGACGGGAGCGACATCGACGTTCGCCACCTGCCCCGGGACATCGCCCAGGCGGGCGAAGGAGCCGCGGCCCCGCCGGTCGCGCCGCGCCCGCTGGGAACGGCGCTGAAGGAGTTCGAACGCGAGTACCTGCAGCGCGCCCTGGCTCAGGCCGACGGCAAGCGAACGGTCGCCGCCGAGATCCTGGGGATCTCCCGCAAGAACCTGTGGGAAAAGCTGCGCATGCACGGGTTCTCCGACTGACCGGCCGGATTCCCAGCGGCCGGCAGCGACCTACTCGTGCGTACGGGGGCCCTGGACTTCGGCGGGCGGGGCGCCTGAGGGGAGCGACATCGGGTTCCGGGTCAGCAGGTCGCCGAACACGCCGGTCATCATCACCAGCACGAAGATGACCGAGACGACGAAGACCAGCCGGTTGGCGCCGGGCGCCTCCGTCATGTGCATGAAGAACAGCACCACCAGCGTCGCCTTGATCGACGCGATGAGCAGCGCCAGCGGCAGATTGACGGCGCCCAGGTCCATGCGGCCGGTGACGACCGTGGTCAGGGTGAAGATCAACAGGAGAGCCCAGACCACGAAGTAGCGCCCAGCGCCGTGCGCCTGATGCTCGGACTTGGCGTGCTCGGTGGTGTTCGGTTCGTGGGCCACGATGACTCTCCGTACGCTAAATCAGGTACAGCAGCGGGAACAGGAAGATCCAGACCAGGTCGACGAGGTGCCAGTAAAGGCCGCCCAGCTCGACGGGAACGTAGTACTCCGACGAGAAGTGGCCCTTCATGACCCGGGCCAGGACCCAGATCAGGACCGACATCCCGACAATGACGTGGAAGGCGTGCAGGCCGGTCGAGAGGAAGTAGATGGTGTAGTAGAGGTTCGCGCCCGGGGCCGTCACTTCACTGAAGTGATAGAACGCGCCCGGCAGCGCCCCCTCCTCGAACTTGTGGTGGTACTCGATTCCCTTGATCACCAGGAAGACGGCGGCGCAGAGGATCGTGAAGATCAGGAGCGCGGCGCACTGCTTGGTCTTGTTCTGCTTGATGGCGTGATAGGCCAGCGCGACCGTCAAGCTGCTGGTGATGAGGACGACCGTGTTGGTCGTGCCCGCCCACAGGTCCAGGTGCCGCGAAGCCTCGTGAAAGGCCTCGTGATAGAAGTGCCGGTAGACCGAATAGCCGAGGAACAGGCCCGCGAACAGGAGCACCTCGGTGGCCAGGAACAGCCACATCCCGAGGCGGACCGCATAGTCCTGCTTCTCGATCGTCTCGAAGTGGTGCGCGAGGTGCGGATTGGCGTGCGCGTCAGATGACGACATGCTCGACCTCCTCCCCCGGCTGCTGGTACGAGTGTGGATCGCGCGTGATCACCGGCGTCACGTCGAAGTTGTGTTTGGGCGGGGGTGAGGTGGTCATCCACTCGACGCCTTCCGAATTCCAAGGATTGGACTCCGCCACCTCGCCCCGCACGAGCGCGTAGATGAGGTAGATGAGGATGATGAGGAACCCGAACGCCAGCAGCGAGGCCCCCGCGGTCGACGCGACGTTCAGGGCCTGGAACCGCTCGGGGTAGATGTAGTAGCGGCGCGGCATGCCGGCGTTCCCCAGCAGGAACTGCGGGATGAACGTGGCGCAGAACCCGAGCACGATCAGGGTGGCCGAGACCATCCCCCACCCCTCGTGGTACTTGCGCCCGAACATCTTCGGGAACCAGTAGTGCAGCCCCATCAGGAAGGCCATGATGACGGCGCCGACCATGATGAAGTGGAAGTGCGCGATCACGAAGTAGGTGTCGTGCCAGTGCACGTCCAGCGAGACGGTGGCGACCGCGATGCCTGTCATCCCGCCGAACACCGTGAAGAACAGAAAGCCGCAGATGTAGACCAGCGGCGTCTTCACCACGATGGCGCCCTTGTACAGGGTGGCGACCCAGTTGAAGACCTTGATGGCGGTGAACACGCCGACCAGCATCGAGATGGCGCCGAAGGCCCCGTCGTCCAGCGCCGACTGGCCCGAGACGAACATGTGGTGGCCCCAGGCGAAGAACCCGACGAACGCGATGCCCAGCGAGGAGTAGGCGACGGCCTTGTAGCCGAACACGTTCTTGCGCGCGAAGGCGGCGATCACGTCGGACACGACGCCCATGGCCGGCAGCACCATGATGTAGACGGCCGGGTGCGAGTAGAACCAGAACATGTGCTGGAACAGCACGGGGTCACCACCACGGCTGGGGTCGAAGAAGCCGAAGTGCCCGACCTTCTCGATGCCGACCAGCATGACGGTGAGGCCGATGACCGGCGTCGCCAGGACCTGGATGATGCTGGTCGCGTAGATCGCCCACACGAACAGCTGCATCCGCATCCACCCCATCCCCGGCGCGCGCAGGGTATGGATGGTGACGATGAAGTTCAGCCCGGTGGCGATCGAGGAGAACCCGAGGATGAAGACGCCCAGCAAGACCGGAAACAGCGTCATCGGCGTCGTCGTGCTGTACGGCGCGTAGAACGTCCAGCCGGTGTCCGTGCCGCCCATGATCATGCCGCCCAGGGCCAGCGCGGCGCCGGTCCAGTACAGATAGAGCGACAGCAGGTTCAGCTTCGGGAACGCGACGTCCTTGGCCCCCAGCATCAGCGGCAGACAGAAGTTGCCGAACACGCCCGGGATGGCGGGAATCATGAAGAGGAACACCATGACCACGCCGTGCAGCGTGAACATGCGGTTGTAGGTGTTCGCGCCCATGATCGTCGGGCCCGGGGTCAGAAGCTCCAGCCGGAGCGCCATCGCGAAGATCCCGCCCAGCAAGAACGTGATCAGCACCGACACGAGGTACATGACCGCGATCCGCTTGTGGTCGATCGTGGTGAGCCACGACCAGACGCCGCGATCGACGTTCAGGTAGTTGACCGCCGGGTAGACCGGTTTATCGGCGCTCAGTTGGCTTGACTGGCTCATAAATCGCTTCCTTCGAGGGGACAGCCTCGAGACCCGGCGTTCGCAATGACTTGATGAACTCGACCAGCGCCGCCGCGTCGGGCGCCGCCAGGCGTCCCTTGTACGTCGGCATCACCGGCTTGAACCCCTTCACGATCTTCGCGCGGGGATCGATCATCGAATCCGTCAGATAGGCCTCGTCGGCGACGACCGTCTGGCCGTTCTCCAGCGTCTCCGTCTTGCCGTAGAGGTCCAGCCAGGTCGGGCCGATGTGCGGCTCGCCGTCGAGCGAGTGGCACTTCACGCAGCCCTGGGCCATCGCCACCCGCTTGCCGTACTCCACGATCGAGCCGTGGAAGTCCGAGCTGTCGTCGGTGGACGAGTCGACCCGTCCCGCCAGCGAACCGCGTCGCTGCTCCAGCAGCCACTCGTCGAACGCGGGCCCCTCCATGACCACGACCTCACCCCACATCTGGGAGTGCCAGGTGCCGCAGTACTGCGAGCAGAAGATCTGGTAGCGGCCGGGCTTGGTCGCCTCGAACCAGGTCTCCGTGTACCGTCCCGGGATGACGTCCTGCTTGATGCGGAAGTCGGGGATGAAGAACGAGTGGATGACGTCGCGGCTGGTCATGAGCAGCCGCACCGGGCGGTTCGCCGGCACGTGCAGCGTTCCGATGGCGTTCGGGCCCCCGTTGCCGTACGAGAACTTCCACATCCACTTCTTGCCCATCACGTACACGTCCATCGCGTTCTCGGGCGGCGTCGTGTACCAGACGTAGTCCTTGTAGCCCTGGACGAACCACAGCAGGAAGAAGAAGAGCGGAACGCCGATGACGACGATCTCGAACTTCACGCTCGGCACGACCACCGGCGTCGACTGCTTGTCGTGCCGCAGGCGGTACTTGAACATGAAGATGAACGCCAGGATCCCCGTGAGGAACGAGGCGATCATCGTCACCGTGATGACGAAGAAGTGCAGCCGGTCGACCGGGACGGCGAACGTCGATCCCGGATCAGGAAGCCAGAGCAGGTGGCGCAGGAGATCTTCGATCGGCGTCATGCCGTCCTCCCGCTGCTGGACAGGGCGGCGCCGGCCAGGCGCTGCTTTTTCATCGCGAGCTCCTTTCGCCAGAGCACGGTCAGGAGACCGGCCAGGGCGAAGAACACCAATCCCGCGCCAATGCGCATGAAGCCGAACAGAAACGGTCCGTAGCGGCGGGTGGCAGGGTCATACCGGTAGCAAGAGAGGATCACCTTGTCGAGCGTGGTCCCCACCCGGCCGCCGGCCGCTTCGACCAGGGCCATGCGGAAATCGCGGGCGGGATACTCGATCCCGTAGAGATAGCGGGCGATGGTCCCGTCGGGGGCGAGCACGAACGCCACCGCGTCGTGCGCGAACTGCTTCGACGACGGGTCGTACTTGTAACGGAAGCCCACCGCCTCGGCCAGCGCGCGCGCGGCGGCGCCGCCGTCGGCCGAGGAGAGCCAGAACGGCCAGTCGGCGCGCGTGGCGCCGTGACCAACCTCCTCCAGCACGCGGTGCTGATTTTTCTGCAGGAGGGTGGTGTCCTCACCGGGATCGATGCTGATGTCGACCGCCGAGAAGTCCTTCCCCAGCTTCAGCCCGATGGTCGACGCGGCCTTGGCCAGGCCGTCGAGCACCAGGCCGCACAGCATCGGGCATCGGTGGTAGCCCAGCGTCACCACGACCGCACGCCCCTGATTGAGCAGGCTGTCCAGCGAGGTCGGCGCGCCCGTCACGTCCGTGAAGGTCAGGCCGTGCGGCACCTTCTCGCCCAGGTGCTCGATCACGTCGATGTCCTGCAGCGCGGCCAGCGGCTCGGCGCTCCCCTGCGGGAACACCACCTGCTGCTCGGCGCGCGCGGCCACCGGAACCAGCAGGCCCGCCAGCGCGATCAGGGTCAGTCGGCGCGCGGTCATTTAGGCGCCCCCTCCGGGAGCGTCCCCGCCAGCACCTGCTCCATGGCGCGCTCGATCGGGACGTGAACGATCCCCTTCGAGCGATCGATCCAGCCGTAGCCGTTCAGGAGGGCGGCGCGCTCGGCGCGCCAGGTCGCCAGGCGGTGGTCGCCCTCGAACAGCACCTGATCGACGATGCCGATCTCGCCGCGCCCCAGCTGCGGCTGGGCCGCCTCTCCGGCCGCAGCTCGGCTGCGGGCCGTCTGGCGATGGAAGATCGCCACCGCCCAAAGGGTCCCGAGCGTGAAGACGATCAGCGACACCACGCCGACCGCGATGACCTTCGCGAAATCGATCTGGTCTTCGGACTGGTGTCCGCCGTGATCGCTGTGAGAGTCGTGGCTGCTCATGGCTGGTGGTACCTGATGGATTCGGCGATGTACGGATCCTTGACGGGAACCGGAAGCTTGCCGCGCAGTCGCGTGATGGCGAAGGCGACCGCCAGCAGGCCGACGCCCAGGAAGGCCGTGATGTCGGTCCAGCGGAGCGCGAAGCCCTGCGGGTCACGGCTGGGCATCACCAGCCAGTAGATGTCGACGAAGTGAATGAAGAGGATCCAGCCGGCCACCAGCGACAGCTGGCGCGGGTTGCGCTTGAGCGACCGCGACAGCAGCGCGCCGAACGGCAGGAAGAAGTGCCCGAAGATGAGCAGGATGCCCATCCAGGCCCAGCCCGAGTTGAAGCGCGTGATGTAGAACGGCGTCTCCTCCGGGATGCCCGCGATCCAGATCAGGAGCAGCTGCGAGAACGCGATATACGTCCAGAAGCAGGTGAACGCCAGCATCAGCTTGCCGATGTTGTGCGTATGCTCGTCGTTCATCAGCCCGCCGAACACGTTGGCCGTGCGGGCCTTCGCGGTCACGATGGCCAGGATCGACAGCGACGAGACGAAGCTGCCGGCAAAGTAGTAGACACCGAAGATGGTCGAGAACCAGGTGGGGTTCAGGCTCATCAGCCAGTCGAAGGCCGCGAACGTGAACGTCATGGCGATGAACGGTAGGCCGCCCGCCGCCAGATTGCGCTGCTTCTGCAACAGCGCGACCCCGCCCGCCCCGTCCTGGCGCACCGACCAGCCGAACAGGCTCTGGGCGACGAAGACTGCGAAGATCAGATAGACGATCCCGCGGATGACGAAGCCCTTGACGTTCAGGTAGGCGGCCTTGCCGTGAATCAAACGCACCGCCTCGGCGCCCAGGCTGTCCGGCGGGTTGATCCAGACGTAGACGTACTTCAACCCGAAGACGAGCACGATGAAGAGCGGCAAGAACAGCAGCACCGAGGCCGACATCGCCTCGATCGGCCGCCGGATGATCGTGACCCAGCGGGCGTGGGTGGCGTGGAAGATCATCAGCAGGATGACCGACGCCATCGAGATGCCCGCCCAGTAGGTGAACCCGAACAAATACGAGAAGAAGCCGTCTCGGGGATTCATCGCGATCCCCACGAAGGTGAGGATCAGGAAGATCAGCCCGCCGGCGAAGCCGCCAGACACCCACCGACCGCCGCCCTTGAACGGGGCGAAGTCGGGCGTGCCGCTGGCGGCCGGGGCGTGCGAGGTTGCGGCGCTCACCGGTTCTCCTCCTGGGCCGGCGGCGGCGCCGGCGCGGCCGCGCCCACCGGCTGCGACTCGAGCTGCTGCCGGATGTCCGGCGGCAACGAGTCGACCGACGTGTTCTGGCTGAGCTGCAACGCGCGAACGTACGCGATGACCGCCCAGCGCTCTTCGACGGTCAGCTCTGCGGCGTACGACGCCATCATGCCGAACCCTTTGCTGATGACCTCATAGATGTAACCGGCGGGCTTGTTCGTGTACTTGTGCAGCGACGGCGGCGGGCGCAGCGACATCTGCGTGGCGACGATGCTGTTGCCGTCGCCCAGCGGCCCGTGGCAGGTCGCGCAGGTGATGTCGAACCGCTTGCGCCCGAGATCCAACAGCTTGCGCGACACCGGAACCGGAATCGTCGCGACGTAGTTCTCCAGCGGCTGGCCGTTCATCTGCACCGGGCCGTCTGGATCCCGGCCGGTGGTCAGGCGCGGGTTCAAGGTGATCCGCTCGCGCGGGACGGTCCCCTCGGGCGGCGCGCGCATCGACAGGCCGTCCGCGTAGAAGTGGCTCTCCTTGTAGCGGATCGACTTGGGCTGGGCGTCGGCCATCGGGTCGAGAATGTTCTCGTTGCAGGCGACAGCCCCCAGCCCCAGCAGGAGTGAGAGCGCCTGGACGACTGCCAGACTACGGGTGTTCATCGCTCGGACTCCGACACCAGCTCTGCCGAGGCGGCGCCAGCGGCGCGCACGTCGGCCAGGGCCTTCTCGGCGTCGCCGCCGGCCGGAATCTCGACCGACAAGAAGTAGCCGTCGACACCGGCGCGGGTGAAGGCCTCCGACTCGAACACCGGGTGATACGGGCGCGGCAGCTTGGCCAGCGTGAAGAACCCGAAGAATGAGGAGGTCCCGGCCAGGAGGACGGCCAGCTCGAAGGTGATCGGGATGTTGGCCGGTGGCGAGTGCAGCGGCCGGTTCCCGATGTTGATCGGGAAATCGATCACGTTGCAGAAGTAGATCATCGAATAGGCGATGACCATTCCGGCAATCGCGCCGCCCAAAACGATGGCGGGGATCTTGGGGCGGCCCAGCCCCAGCGCCTTCTCGAGGCCGTGGAGGGGAACCGGCGTGTGGGTATCGAGATCCTTGTAGCCGCCCTCGCGCACGCGCGTGGTTCCGGCCAGCAGGCCCGACGGCGTGGCGAACTCCGCGACCACGAACCGGCGGGCGACGAACCCGGAGTCCTCGTGGGCACCGACCACTTGGGACATCAGTGCGTCTCCCCCACCGGCTCGGCGGTCGGATCGTGCGCCAGCTCGTGACGCAGCTCTTTGATCTCCGTGACCGCGACGGCCGGCACGAACTTCAGGAACAGCAGGAACAGCGTCGAGAACAGGCCGATGGTGCCGACGAACAAGCACATGTCGACCCAGGTCGGCGAGTAGTTCTCCCACTTCGACGGGATGAAGTCGCGGTGGAGCGAGGTGATGACGATGGTGAAACGCTCGCACCACATCCCGACGTTGATCAGAATCGAGGCGAACCAGAGCACCAGCAGGTTCGTGCGGGCGCGCTTGGACCAGAACAGCTGCGGCACGACGCAGTTGCAGAAGATCATCAGCCAGTAGATCAGCGCCATCGGGCCGTGCTGGCGGACCCGGAAGAACTCCGAGTACTCGTAGGGGCTGCCGCTGTACCACGCGATGAAGTGCTCCATCGCGTAGCCGTAGGTCACCATCATCCCGGTGACGAGCATGACCTTGGCCATGTTCTCCAGGTGCTTCATGGTGACGACGTGCTTGAGGCCCAGGAACTCGCGGGCCGGCAGCATCCAGGTCATGACCATCGCGAAGCCCGAGAACACGGCGCCGGCGACGAAGTACGGCGGGAAGATCGTGGTGTGCCAGCCGGGGAGCACCGACACGGCGAAGTCGAACGACACGATGGTGTGGACCGAGAGCACCAGCGGCGTCGACAGGCCGGCCAGCAGCAGGTAGGACCACTTGTACTCGGCCCAGTGACGCCCCGACCCGCGCCAGCCCATGGCGAAGATGCCGTAGATGAAGCGCTTGGTCGGGCTCTTCGAGGAGTCACGCAGCGCCGCCAGGTCGGGCACCAGGCCGAGGAACCAGAACAGCAGCGAGATCGTGAAGTAGGTCGAGACCGCGAACACGTCCCAGGTCAGCGGGCTCTTGAACTGCGGCCAGATGCGCTGGACGCTGGGGTACGGCATCAGCCAGTACGCGGCGAACCAGGGGCGGCCGGTGTGCAGCAGCGGGAAGAGCAGCGCGCAGATGACCGCGAACAGCGTCATCGCCTCGGCGAAGCGGTTGATCGACGTGCGCCACTTCTGCTGGAAAAGCAGCAGAATCGCGGAGATCAGCGTCCCGGCGTGACCGATACCGATCCACCAGACGAAGTTGATGATGCCGAACGCCCAGCCGACCGGGATGTTGTTACCCCAGACCCCGATCCCCTTGTACAGCGTCCAGGAGATCGCGATGACCAGCAGGCCCAGCGCGGACAGCGCGCAGCCGAACAGCGCCCACCAGCCCTTGCCAGCGCCCCGCCAGACGTGGTCGAGGAGGCTGTCGTTGATCGTGCGGTCGGTGTGCTTCCCCTCGAGGAGCGGAAACGGCTCCAGCGGGTCGGGCGTCACGACGGCGGGATTTGGAGCGGCCATCGCCTATTCCACCTTCCCGAGCTCGGGGTTGGGATTACGAACCCGCGCCAGGAACGCGGTGCGCGGGCGGGTGCCGATCTCGTGCAACAGATCGTAGCGACGCGGATCGTCGTGCAGCTTCGACACCTTCGAGCCCGGATCGTTCAGCGAACCGAAGGTGATGGCGCGGGTCGGGCAGCCCTGCTGGCAGGCCGTCTCCAGCTCACCGTCGGCGATCGTCCGCCCCTCGATGCGGGTGGAGATGCGCTTGCGCTCGATGCGCTGCACGCAGTAGGTGCACTTCTCCATGACGCCGCGCGAGCGGACGGTCACGTCGGGGTTCATCCCCAGCTCGCGCGCCGGGGTGATGTCGCCGGTGTAGTCGAGGAAGTTGAACCGCCGGACCTTGTACGGGCAGTTGTTGCTGCAGTAGCGGGTGCCGATGCAGCGGTTGTAGACCATCTCGTTCAACCCCTCGTCGCTGTGGACGGTGGCGTTGACCGGGCAGACGTACTCGCACGGCGCCGTCTCGCACTGCACGCAGGCGAGCGGCTGGGTGACCATCTCCGGATCGTCGACCGAGCCGCTGAAGTAGCGGTCGATCCGGATCCACTGCATCTCACGGCCGCGCCAGACGTTGTCCTTGCCGACGGTCGGGATGTTGTTCTCCGACTGGCAGGCGATCACGCAGGCGTTGCAGCCCGTGCACTTGTTGAGATCGATCGCCATCCCCCACTTGTACTGCTCGTGGCTGTAGTCCACGGGGGTGTGGATGGTCGGCTGCGGGCCGCGGCGCTCCTCGAGCTCCTCGTTGAACATCGAGCCGTGGTTCACGACCTCGGCGACGGGCGCCGCGACGGCGGGCGGCGGGATCTCGCGGCCGTCGGGCGACATGACCCAGTGGTCCTGGGTGATGGCCAGGCGGTAGCGCTTGTTGAGCGGCGTGAGCGTCGCGGTGCGGTCGAACCAGACGGCGTCGCTGGTGCGCAGGTCGCCGGCGTTAAAGCCGACCGCGCGACCGATGTGGCCGGCGGCGACGCGCCCGTAACCGAGCGGCAACGTGACGGCCTCGTCGGCGTGACCCGGGACGACCAGCGCGGGGGCCTCGATCCGCCGATCGCGGGACTCGACCTCGATCAGGTCGCCGGACTTGATCCCCAGCCGCTCGGCCGTCGCCTGCGAGATCATCGCGACGTTGTCCCAGGTCAGCTTGGTGATCGGGTGCGGCAGCTCCTGCAGCCAGGCGTTGTTGGCGAAGCGGCCGTCGAACACCTTCGGATCGACGGAGAACGCGATCTCGATGCCGTTGCCGCGCCCTCCCCCCTCGCGGCCGAGCAGCGGCAGCGCCGCCTGGGCCAGCGCCTGGGAATTGACCGTCAGGCCGCTCTCGACGCCGGCGCCGGTGTCGGGGACCAGGCCGTCCGCCAGCCAGCGCTCCCACACGCCCGCGAACGAGCCGGTCAGGTTCCCCGGCAGCTTCGACATGCTGCCCCAGTACTTCTGCAGCAGCGCGTGCGTCCCCAGCGCGCCGTCGCCGACGAACGAGGCCAGAATCTCGGACTCGGTCTTGCCGCCCCACAGCGGGGCGATGAGCGGCTGCACGATCGTCACCGCGCCGTCAGTGGCGCGGCCGTCGCCCCACGACTCGAGCGCGTGGGCGGCCGGGATGAAGAAGTTGCAGACCTGCGACGTCTCGTCCTCGTAGAGGCCGTGATAGATGACGTTCGGGACGCGCTTCAGCGTCTCCGCCAGGTTCAGGTCCACCGGCGCCCCGTAGACCGGGTTCTCGGCGGTGATCACCAGCGTGTCGACCGCGCCGGCCTTGATCTCGTCGGCCAGACCGCGCAGCGACGCCACGCCGGCCGAGGCGTCGGTGGTCAGCGGGGTGCCGTACTCGACGGTGCTGCCCAGGTTCCCCAGCGCGACGTTCAGCGCAGCGGCCAGGGCGTGCACGACCGCCGGCTGGCGGCGCCCGGCGATCACCAGACAGCGGCCGCGGTTCTGCTCGAGATCCTTGGCCAGAGCGACCATCCACTTCTGGTTCCAGGTCCCCTCGCCGTGTCCCAGCTGGCCGACCTGGCCCAGGGCCGTCAGGCCACGGTTCGAGAGCAGCGTGCACAGCGCGGCCGCGAAGGCCGGCACGTCGCCGCCCCGCAGGCGGAGCCGGTGGTCCGCCATCGCACCCGTGACCGTGACGGCCGGCTCGATGACGTAGAGGCGGTTCATCTCCGACAGCCGCGTCATGTCGCGCGGGGGCTCGCGGCGGGCCGCGAACTCGCGCGACAGGCGGGTCTGCTCGGGTCCGTCGTTCAGGAAGTCGGCGTCCAGCGACAGGATCACCGAGGCGGGCCCCAGGTGATGGCGCGGAACCAGCGGGCGCCCGAAGGCCAGCGTGGTCCCCTCCGTCACGCCGTCGCCGGCGGCTGACGCGTAGCTGGCGAACTTGGCGCGCGGGAAGCGCTCCAGGATGCGGCGGCGCACGTCCGACAGCAGCGGCGAGGTGGTCGGACCGGTCAGGAACCGCAGCCCGGCGCCGCCGTTGGCGGCCAGCGACTGGCTGCGCGCCCGCATGTCGGTCAGGAACGTCGTCCAGGCGATGGGCGACGAGCCGCGCCGCATCTGCTTGGCGCGGTCATCATCATAGAGGCCCAGGATCAGCGCCTGCTCGGTGACCGTCGTGGCGCCCAGGGTCTCCGGGTGAGCCGGGTTCCCCTCGATCTTGGTCGGGTGGCCGGTGTGGCTCTCGACCAGCAGGCCGCTGGTGTAGCCCTCGAGGGCGTAGCCGGTCGCGAAGTGCAGCGCGTTCCCGGGGGTGAGCTCCTCGGGCCGCCGCACGAACGGGACGATCTTCTCATTGGGCTTGCGGCAAGCGGCGCCGACGGTCGCGATGGCCGTCGACACGCCCAACATCTGCATGAAGCCACGGCGCGAGACGCCGTCCAGCTGGTCAGACCCGGCCGGGAACTCGTTGGCGGCGCTCGACGGCGCCGGCTGGTTCCGGTCCTCGATCGACCGCCAGTAGGCGCGCGGCGCCGGGATGCCCGAATCCGCCGCGCTCGCCTTCTGACCGATGACCGGCAGCGACCGCCGCGCGCGATCTTTGTCCCGCGCCTCGTGGTTTTCGTCGCAGCTCATTGGACCTCGGGACTTTTCATCGGTGGCACGTGGTGCAACTGGTTCGGGTGTGGACGTTGTTCTGCGCCGCCAGCACCTTGCCCGACTCGGCCGGATCGCCCTCCGGCTTCCAATCCATGTTGGTGACCTCGGAGACCGGCCGCAGGTTCTTGTCCGGATGCCGGTGGCAGTCCAGGCAGAAGCCCATCGTCAGCGTGGTGTCCTTCTCGACGGCGGCCATCTTATCCACGCGGCCGTGGCAGCTGACGCAGCCGACGCCCTTGTTCACGTGGATCGAGTGGTTGAAGTAGACGAACTCGGGCACCTTGTAGACCCGCGCCCACTCGATCGGCTTGTTCTGGAAGAAGCTCTCCCGAACCGGCTCGAGGATGGGGCTCTTGTTCCAGATCTGCGAGTGGCAGTTCAGACAGAGCTGGGTGGGCGGGATGCTCGCCGACGGCGACTTGTCCACGGTGTTGTGGCAGTACCGGCAGTCAATCCCTTCGTCCCGCGTGTGATGGCGGTGATCGAACTGGATCGGCTGTTCGATCGGCTCCTGCATGACCCGCGCGTAGGGTGTGCGGGCGTACAGCATCAGAGCTCCCGGAACCCCCACAGCCCCCGCCGCCACCACGAACAGAGAGATCTGCGCCAGCGTGTTGTGCTTAGGCCGAAAAAGTAGAGGACTCATCCTCGTCGCGGAGCATTTATGCCGAGCTTGGTCGTGACGTCAAGTGAAGTGTTCGTCTTTCCGCATCGACTCGGGTCGGTTGCATCGGGCGCGGTCCGCTGCGCGCCCGCTCGCAAAAAATGAGGGCCGAATTCGCGACTTGGATCAGAACCCGATCTTCCGCATCACGAAGCGCGGAAGAAGCCTGATGACCAACATGATCAGCGCCCAGACACCCGGGGCGTAGACCACCGGGCGACCGCGGTCGATGGCCCGCACCACGCTGGCCGCCACCGCGTCCGGCTCGCCGGCGAACGGCGGCGACTTCAGCCCCTCGGTCATGCCGGTGCGGACGAAACCGGGCTTCACGCAGACCGTGCGCAGGCCGCGCGCGCGAAACCGATGGTCGAGTCCTTCGAGATAGCGGGACAACCCCGCCTTGGCCGCCCCGTAGATGACGACCGGCTTGCGCCCGCGCTCGCCCGCCACGGAGCTGAACACGCACAGCGTCCCCCCCCCCCGCGCCAGCAGGCGGTTGCGCGCCTCCTCGCAGAACACCACGGTGTTGGCGAAGTCGACGGTCAAGAGACGCCGCGCCAGCCCGGGATCGGCCTCCAGGCGCTCCTGGGTGGCGAACAGACCCGCGGTGACGACCACGGTGTCCAGGCCGCCCAGCGCCGCCTCCGCCGCGTCCAGGGCCGCCGTGAACCCCTCCGGCTTCTCCAGATCGCAGGCCGCGCCGCCGATCGACTGCGGCGGCCGCCCGGCGCGCGCCTCCAGATCGCGGGCGCTGCGCGCCAGATCGTCGACGTCGCGGCCGAGCAGGAAGAGCTCGTCGCCACGCGCTGACAGGCGGCGCGCCAGCGCGCGACCCATCCCCTTGGTCGCGCCCAGGATCACGGCCTTCACGAAGCGTCCCCCAGCAGGCGCTCCGACTGCGCGCTGCGCAGCCGTCCCTCGGGATCCCAGCGCCGCCGGATCGCCTGCCACTCCCCCAGGCGCGGCTCCATTTTCTGGAAGTGCTCGCGGCGCGTGAAGGCGTCCTTGGCCAGGTAGATCCGCCCGCCCTCGGCCAGCACCAGATCATTGAGCGCGTCGATGAGCGGCCGCGTCCACGGCCGAACCGGCAGGTCGATGGCGATCGAGATTCCCAGCATCGGGAACGACAGCAGCCCCTCACCCTGCGGGCCGCAGTCCTTGATCACGCAGATCGGCGAGGCCAGGCCGCGGCTGGTCACGAGCTCCAGGACGCGGGTGATGGTCGGAAGGCCGCTTCCGTGCGGGACCACGCACTGCCACTGCGTGAACCCGGTGTGGCCGAACGCGCGGTTCCAGTGGCGGACGCCGTCCAATGGATAGAAGAAGGCGTCGGGGTGGATGAGGCGCCCGCCGCGGGTCGGGTGACCCCGGAAGTAGAGCTCGTTGAACACCCGCGCCGTCACCCGGTTGAACGCCCAGGTGGGCAGGTAGATGGGGAGCGCGAACCCCTTCTTGTGCGCCGGCGGACGCGCGGGCGCCTCGCCGGGGGTCGCCCAGCGCGCGCGGTACATGATCCCGCGCCCCAGGTTCTTCCCGCGCGAAACGCAGTCGATCCACCCCTTCGTGAACGGCCAGTCGGCGGCGGCGCGGCCCAGCAAATCGAAGAACTGACCCACGCTGCGCGCCTGCTCCGTCTCGCCCCACAGCCAGGGGGACGACACCCGCGCCATCTTGAATTCGACTTCCAGGATGTGGCCGGTCAGGCCCATCCCGCCGATCGTGGCCCGGAACAGGTCGGGCTCCTGCTCGCGCGAGCAGTCGACGATCCGGCCGTCGGCCACCCGCATCCGCAAGCGCGTGACGTGCGCGCCGAAGCACCCGGCGACGTGGTGGTTGCCGCCGTGGACGTCGGCGGCCACCATCCCGCCCAGGGTGACGAACTGCGTCCCCGGCGTGACGGGCGCGAACCAGCCGCGCGGCAAGAACAGCCGGTAGATCTCGCTCAGCGACAGCCCCGCCTCGGCCCGGAGGAGGCCCGAATCGGGATCGAACGACAGGATCCGATCGGCCAGCGTCGCGGAGGCCACGCGGCGATCGCGGGCCGCCGGCAGGGACGAATCGCCGTACGAACGGCCCAGGCCGCGGGTCAGCGGCATCCCCGTCGTGACGTCCGCCAGGTCCTCCGAGTGCACCTCGCGGCCCGGCACGACCGGCGCGCAGCCCCATCCGGAGAGAGTTCCCTCGTCGCTCACGAGGGGAATCTATCAGGCGCCGGACGTTCCGACGCCATCCAGGAAGCGGGAAGGCGACTACGGCGCCGAGCGCAGCGCGGCCAGGTTGCGGCGGCGCAGCTTCTCGACCAGCGTCGTGCGGCCCAGACCGAGCAGCTTGGCCGCCTCTTTCTTGTTGCTGTGGGTCTGCTCGAGCGCTGCGCGGATGTAGGCATCTTCCAGCTGGCGCAGCAGGCCCGGCAGGTCGACCGGCAGATTCACGATCGGCGCCGGCGTGGTCGCGTCGGTCGCCGCCGCCGTGGCTTCAGCTGGAAACGGGGCCCAGGTGCTCTCAGCCCCCTCACGAGAGGTCATGCGCCCCTTCATCGTCCACTCCGGGATTCATCTTTAGGATTGATTTCGCGGCGCGCTCATCGGGGGAGCCGCGCTCCTCGACATACGCGAAATCAATGTTTTAGCGGCCGCGCCGAACCGTCGAGAGACGGAGTGGAAGCGCATGTCCGATCGCCAATCCAGGTGGGCGCCGCGGTCGCGCCTGTCGTCGTCGGCGCCGCGTCCCGTGGTGCGGGTCCGGATGCTCTCGACCGGCCGCTGGCGCGCCCCGCAGGAGCCGGCCGCCGACGCCGGCCAGCGCACCGCGCGCCTGATCGCGGTCGGCGCGGCCCTGCCCGGGATGGGCAAGAGCGTCGTCGCCTCCAACCTGGCGGTCGCCATCGCGGGCCTGGGGCGACAGGTGCTGGTGGTCGATCTCGATCAAGCGGCGCCACGCCAGCACGCGCTGTTCGGCGTTCCGCCGGCGGCCGGCAGCCCGCGCTCGACCGGCGTCCGCAACGTCCGGCTGTGGCCGGCGGCGACCGAGCTGGCTGGCGTCCGCGACCCGGCCGTGCGCCGGGCGCTGGTCGCCAGCCTCGGCGCGCTGGACGCCGACGTGATCATCGTCGATCTGGCCACGGCCAGCCCCGACGACCTGTGGGACTTCTTTGCGACCGGCGAGCGCCTGCTGGTCTCGACGGCCGAACCGAGCGCGCTGGCCGCCGGCTACGCCTTCCTGGCCCAGGCGGCGCGGCGGGCCGAGCAGCGGCACGGGGTCCGCGCGCGGGCCGAGCTGGCGCGGTTCGCGGGCGGCCTGATCGGCAACGCCGCCGGCGACGCGGACGACGTCGAGGCGTTCCACGCCTTCGGACGGCAGGTGCGCGCGGAGCTCGGGATCCCGCTGCTGCCGCTCGGCTGCCTGCGCCGCAGCGCGCGCATCGACCAATCGATCGCGGCGAAGAAACCGCTGCTGGCGCGCACCGGGATCGACGACGACGTGCGGCAGTTCCATCAGATGGCGGAGCTGATGATGGCGGCGCCGGACGTCCCGGAACGAGGCTGCGCGCTCGACGTGGCGACGGCCCCCGGGCCTGCGCCCGGACCGGCGCTGGAGCTCGACCGCTACCGCCGCCGGCACCCGCGCTTCGAGGTCGACTGGGCCGCCACGCTGGAGCTCCCCGGCGGGGGGCCGAACGCCGTGCGCGTCCGCGACATCTCGGAGAGCGGGGCGGCCATCGAGACCACGCTGCGGGTGCAGGCCGGGGACATCGGGCGCCTGCACTTCTATCAGCTCGACGGTCAGCCCGTGCTCGAGGTGGTGGTGAAGAACGTCGTCGCGACGCTGAACCGGGTCGGGCTGGGGTTCGTGGGGGGCGGCGAGATCGCCCGGCGCGTCGCCGACAACGGTCGCGCCCGCCTCGCGTCGCCTTGACCCACGACGCGGGGCGCGGGAGGCTGAGGGCCTCGTGGACCGTCGCGCTGTCGCCCTGCTCTCGCTCGGTCTGGCCTGGATGTCGGGCTGCCACCAGCGCACCTTCGTGGCCGCCGGAACAGACGGCGGAACGGACGGGGGCGCGGATGCCCAGACACCGCTGACGCTGGATATCTCGGTCACGGGCTGCGCGACCTTCGACTTCACGACCCTCACCTGCAGCGGGCCGGCGCCGCTGACCGTGTCGTTCGCGCCGATCGGATCGGCGGCGCTCACCGCGTTTGTCTGGACGTTCGGTGACGGCACGCCGAGCTCGAAGGATCCGGCGCCCACGCACGTCTATGCCGTTCCCGGGACGTACGACGTCAACGTGACGGGCGACGCCGGAAAACTGGGAACGGTGTCGCGCACACGGACCGGGCTCATCTCCGTCCTGCCGGTGGGGGCCGGCGCCGTATGCGACGTCGACAGCCAGTGCGGCCCGGGGCTGCTTTGCTTCTGCCAGACCGGCGCGGGCTGCCCGCCCGCCTTTACACGGGGGATTTGCACGACCGCCTGCGCGACCGGCTTCTGCGGCGCGGGCGCGGTCTGCGCCGACTACGCCCTGCCCGCCCCCGCCGTGGACGCGGGCAGCGCCGACGCGGGTGACGCGGCCATCACCGCCGGCGTCACGACGGCCTGTCTCGCCGACTGCAGCAATGCCAGCTGCGCGCCCGGCTTCGTCTGCCAGCGGCTGCCGGCGGGGGGCCAGGGCGCCGCCGGGTGGATCCAGGGCTGCCTGCCGCTCGGCGCCGCCAACGACTTCGGCGCTTCCTGCCGAAGCGCCAACGGCACCCTCGACGACGGCGCCTGCACGACCGGCCTCTGCGCCGATCTCGGCACGCTGGGCATGTGCAGCGCCGTCTGCGACCAGACGACGCCCTGCCCAGCGGGTGGGGCCTGCGCGCGCTTGCCCGGTTCGGCGACGCCGCTCTGCCTTCCGAGCTGTTCGGCCACGGCGCCCTGCGCGCGCGACCCCACGATCGGCTGCGCCGCCGCGACCGCCGCGGACGCGGGGATCGACGGCGGCGTTCCGATCATCTCCGGCGCCCTCAACGCCTCCTATTGCATGCCCGAATAGGGCACAGGCGTTCGGGGCCGGTCACTTACTCGTCGTCGGTCTCTTCCTGGTTGCGATCCGTGCTGCGGTCGACCGACCGCTTGAGGTCGTCGGCCTTCTCCTTGGCCGCGCCAGTGAAGCGCTCCGCGGCCCCTTCGGCCTCGGCTCGCTTGTTGCCGGTCACGGTGCCGAACGCTTCCTTCACACGGCCCTTGATGTTCTCGGCCTTGTCCTTGAGCTCACGCTTGAGGTCATCCTTGTTCATGAGGCTTCCTCCTCCGGCTCGAAATCTGTGCATGCAACCGGAGCGGTCAACACCGTCCGGCTGCCGCATAACGACGTAGCTCGACTCAGTGTTAAGCTGCACGGCCGATGCCGGAGCCGCTCTCTCCGTCGGGGCGTACGACAATCCCTGTCGCGCACGGGCACCTGGAAGTCATCGTCCGAGAGCCGGAGGCGCCGGTCGCCGCCGCGGTCGTCTGCCACCCGCACCCGCGCGGCGGCGGCACCATGAACAACAACGTGGTCTATCGGCTGGCCAAGGCGCTGGTCGAGGGAGGCGTGGCGACATTGCGGTTCAACTTCCGCGGCGTCGGCGCGTCGACCGGCGAGTACGACGAGGGGCGCGGCGAAAAAGACGACGCCCGCGATGCGCTGGCCTTCCTGCGCGCGCGCCACCCGACGCTGCCGCTCTGGATGGCTGGGTTCTCATTCGGCGCGCGGGTCGGGCTGTCGGTCGGCGCGCGGGAAGCCGGCGTCAGCAAGCTTCTGGGCGTCGGCCTGGCGCTGAAGATGTTCGACTACGGGTTCCTGGCGACCTGCGGCAAGCCCAAGGCGATCATCCAGGCGTCGGAGGACGAATACGGCGGGCGGGACGCGATCGAAGCGGCGGTCGCCGGCATGGCCGAGCCCAAGCGCCTATGGGTCGTCGACGGCGCGTCGCACCTCTTCCCGGGACAGCTCGATCCGTTCGAGGCCGCCGCGCGCGAAGCGGTCGCCTACCTGCGCGGGCTCTAGTAGCCCAGCTGCGCCTGGCGCGGCTTGCCGGATTTGTCGGGCAGGAACTGAGGCGGGCGCTTGTCGCCGCCCACGCGCAACGCGACGCCGCGCGCGCCGCCCGGGCCGACGTTCAAGCGCTCGCTGGTCGGGTGCGAGGCCGCCTCGTGCCACACCTTGATCTCGTACTCGCCGGGCGGGACGCCGCGGATGGTGAACGCGCCAGCGCCGTCGGCCTGCGCGTAGTAGGGTGAGTCGACGACGTACACGAAGCCCAGCATCGACGCGTGGATGTTGCACAGCAGCTGGATCGCGCCGGGATGCCGGAACGTCTCCGTGTAGGTCGCCCCCTGCTTGTAGAGGCCGGTGTCGAACTCGTTCGGCTTCGAGAGCGAGAAGATGTTGTGGAAGATCGCGTCGTCGTTCCGGAACGCCACCTTCGTCCCGACCGGCACGGCCAGCACGCGCGGCACGAAGGTCTTGTTCCGCTGCGTGATCACCTTGCCGTGGGCGGGCGACGGGTGCGGCGTCTCGCCCCCCACCCGCTCGAGCCAGATCACGGCGCCGCCGGGACCCTGCGGGCCGCCGCCCGCGACGGTGCCGCTCACCGCCACGGTGGCGGGCGCTGCCTCCGCGCGTGGCGCCTCCATCGGGG
>CAZTZM010000189.1:0-2633 GCA_964618005.1 uncultured Myxococcales bacterium | reverse complement strand
GCGACGGCGCCGGCGGCGGCGGCGCGGGCGCGATCCACGGATCAGGGGGGACGGGCGGCGGCAGCGCGAGAGCGGGTGGCGGCAGCCGGCGCGCGAGCTCCACCTTCGCCTCGCGGCAAGCCGACGTCTTCTTGAACCCGTACGCCGCCGAGGTGACGAACAGGGCCGCCGCCGCGCCGTAGGTGACGAGGTCGGCCCGCCGCGCGCTCGGGCTCGAGCTGAACGCCGCGGCGTCGCTGGCCACGCCGATCGCGTCGACGACGGCCGCGCCGCCCACCACGGCGTCCAGGATCGGGAGCACGTTGCCCGAGGTGCAGTCGAAGAAGCTGGAGGTCCGGTGCTCGGGCGGCGGCCCGTGGACGAACAGGAACGAACAGCCGCCGGAGGTGGCGGACAGGACGGCCATCGCGAGGAGACCCCAGCGCATCCCCGCGAACGGAGCAAGCGCGGTGCCAATCGTCAGCGGCCGTGGCGCATTGTAGTCTTCGCCGTCATGGCCAAGTCCGCGCCCGCCGCCGAGGCGGTGAAGGTGCTCGCCCGCAACAAGAAGGCGCGCCACGAATATCACGTCGACGAGACGCTGGAGGCGGGGATCGTGCTGGTCGGCTCGGAGGTGAAGTCGATCCGCGCCGGGAAGGTCACGCTGGTCGACGCCTTCGCCGACATCGATCGCGGCGAGGCCTGGCTGCACCAGATGGACATCGGCGTCTACACCTTCGCGCACCAGCGGAACCACGACCCGCGGCGCAAGCGCAAGCTGCTGCTCCACCGGCGCGAGATCGAGCGGCTGGTCGGGAAGATCCGCGAGAAAGGGAGCACGCTGGTGCCGCTCTCGCTGTATGAAAAGAAGGGGCGCGTGAAGGCCGAGCTGGCCTTGGTTCACGGCAAGCAGAGCTGGGACAAACGTGAAGATGCCAAGAAACGGGAGAGCCAACGTGAGATCGACCGCGCGATGGCCAGCCGCCGCCGCTAGCGCCCGGCTGCCGATCCTGGCCGCGCTGGCGCTGCTCGCCGCCTGCGGCGGCAGCCACCAGTCAGGGATCGCCACCGTGACGCCGCCGGGAGAGGCCGGCGTGACGCCGCTCGACGGGAGCGTGGTGGTGAGCGACGCCGGCGACGGCGGCGCCTGCACGACCACCATCGAGGAGTGGCCGGACGAAGGCTTCACCCACGTCTCCTGCATGTCGGACGTCGGCTACCAGACCGAGCCGCCGTCGTCGGGGAACCACTACGCCTGCTGGGCCGCCTACCAGACCTACAGCGCCCCCATCCCGTGGGGGAACCTGGTCCACTCGCTGGAGCACGGCGCGATCGTGATCGTCTACAACTGCCCCGACGCCTGCCCCGACGACGTGGCCGCCCTCCAGGCCTTCATCGACGGGCTGCCGCTCGACAGCGACTGCGCGCCGTCGCTGGGGAAGAACCGGATGATCCTGATGCCCGACCCCGATCCCAACCTGGGCGCCCGCTTCGCCGCCTCGGCCTGGGACTGGACGCTGCGCGCCGACTGCTTCGATCCGGTCGCCTTCCGCCAGTTCTTCGACGCCCACTACGACCACGGGCGCGAGGTGATCTGCTACGACGGCTGGCAGCCGGACCAGCTCTGCAGCGACGTCTGCCCCTAGACCGACTTCACGTTGAAGCGAGGGAGTAGCCGGAAAAGAGGGTCCAGGCCCTGACGTCGGCCGTGGAGATGCAGTCCATGGCGTAAGCGACGGCGGTGTCGAAGGCGTCTCTGGTGAGCGTGGAGACACGGCGCAGGATGTCCTTGAGCTTCGCCCAGGCCTTCTCGATGGGATTGAAGTCTGGGGAGTAAGGCGGCAAGAAAAGCACGTGGGCACCGGCAGCCCCGATGGCGGCAAGCGCGTCGGGGTTGCGGTGGGAGTTCAGGTTGTCCATGACGACGATGTCGCCAGGCCGGAGGCGCGGCACCAGCTCCTGCGTCACGTAGGCCAGGAAGACGTCTCCGTCCATGGCCGCGTCGATCGTGACGAAGCCCCTCCATCCGTCCAGCGCCAGTGCGCCGATCATCGTCATGCTGCACCAGTCGCCGTTGGTCGCTTTCCCTGGCGACTTCTCGCCCAGGGGCGCCCACCCGTAGTTCGGCGGCGAGCCGAGGCGGAACCCCGATTCGTCGAGGAAAACTAGCCTGGTCGCGTCGAGCTGGCCTTGCGTCGCGACGAACGTGACGCGCCTGGCTTGGACGTCTGGCCGCTCTTGCTCTCGGGCGACCACCGTTTTTTTTTGTGAGTCCAGCCGCAGGCTCGAACCGCCAGCCACATCGCCCCCATGCTGACGGGCTTGCCGCTGTGCTCTTTCCAAGCCTCGATCCGGTCAATGAGTCGGGCATCCGGCTCCCTCGCCAAATGTCCCCGGAGCCATTCCAGATCCACCCGACGCGGATTGTTCCCGCCCTTCGGCTTGTAGATGACGTCTCCCGTTTCTCGGTGCCGCCGCAACGTCCGGCTGACCGTCGCTTCACCTACCCCGAAGAGCGCTGCCGTCGTCGCGTAGGTCCCGCTCTTCTTGGACCGGTACGCTGCTACCAATCGCCGCCTCAGATCGATCGAGAGCTCCGCCATTCCGACGTTAGATCACGCCGGATCGATCGCGTCAATTCGAAAGCGGTCTAG
>CAZTZM010000188.1:0-1698 GCA_964618005.1 uncultured Myxococcales bacterium | reverse complement strand
AATAGGAGATATGGGTGTGGGTGGAGGGAGCGGCGCGGTTCTTCCAAAACCTTCTAGTTTTCCTTTGGCCTTGAGATCTGGGCCTTATAAGAAGGGGAACAAATAAAAAAAAAAAAAAAAAAAAGTTCCTTCCCGTCCACGTCACGCCAACGAATCCGTACTTCCTAAGTCACCTATAAATGATATTAATACCCATATGAAAGGAATCATTAGCCATGCGTACAACCATTAAATCGTTGCCTAAAATATGGTTTTCTGAAACTCTAGAAGTGTGTGTGGAAGAAAGGGGGGGGGGGGAGGGAGAGGGTCTGTCTCTAAACATCTGTTTTCTTTTTTGTTCTTGTTTGTTTTTTCTTTTCTGTTTTTTGTTTTTTATTTTATTTTTTTACAGCACCTACCCACTAGTCACTCTGTCACGTCGTCACGTCGTCACAGCGACACAAAGACACTACCCCCCTTACCCCCCAAATAGTACTTTTTCTTTAAGGTACACTTTTGTTTGCTGACCCCAAACTTTTTCTCAATGGGATAGGTTGTTTCTATGTACTAATTTCAACCTGAAAACCGTTTCGGGACAAAATCTGGGGATTTTTTTGATATAAAAATTTTTCATTGTTTAGGTGACTTAGGAAGTACGGATTCGTTGGCGTGACAGTGACGCTAAGGACGTGGCTAAGGACACATTTTTGAGGAAATAAGAGTTACAAGCTGAGATTTGGCAATTTGATCGAACCCAGAGAGAATAAAAAGACTCCCAAATCTCAGATTTACATCACTTTCCGTTCCAAAGAAAAACAAGGTAACGGATTCCACGCAATGCGTGGGCACAACGCTTCGTCCAAGCAAGATTTTTTTGGGAAAAGTGAGTGGCCGATCTATCAAGGGCAAAGTTGGGCTCTTCTCCAGAATGTTTTTCTGTGAGAACTACCCCAACCGTGATCTTCGAGCTTAGTTTTGCAAAGATTCCCTTGAATTTCGCAAAAATGTACTTGGTAACGGATCCACGGACTACTGTGCCCTGTCTAATTGAGTGATGTAGGCTACTTTGGGGAGTGTCATTTTAGGCAAATTGATGAGACACACGGTGAAACAAAGCTCATTTTGTAGAGTTGTTTGTTTCTGACTGGCAAAGTGTTTGAGATTATTTCTCGATTAAAATTGAGAGATCGGCCATGAGCCAATTTTCATAAAAAAATTCTTGGGCTCCAGTCAAAACAGAAACAAAAGATGATTTTGAAGTTCGATTACCCGCAGAAAACAAAAACCAAACCCTCCAATGATTCCCCTAGATAGTAAACGTATTGCAGAGCATTTATGCCAAATTGGGCTTAAAACGCACGTCTTTTCGCTGAGTTCGATCAACAAAACCATCATTTTCTATGTGTTTTCTACGTGTTTTAGTAATTATTGAAGGACTTTTGATAGAAACAGAACAAAAAAATATTTTTAGAAAGGGAAACACTACTCAATTTGTTGTAGTAATAGGAGAGAAGGGAGAGGGTGGAGGGAGCGGCGCGGTTCTTCCAAAACCTTCTAGTTTTCCTTTGGCCTTGAGATCTTGGCCTTAGAAGAAGGGGAACAAAGAAAAAAAAAAAAAAAAAAAAAAAAAAAAAAGTTCCTACCCGTCCACGTAACCCCAACCAAAACGTAATTCCAAAGTAACCAAAAAATTTAATTAAAACCCAAATTAAAGGAAAA
>CAZTZM010000187.1:0-5693 GCA_964618005.1 uncultured Myxococcales bacterium | reverse complement strand
GACCGCCCGCCACCGCCTGCGCAACGGCGGCCTGCCGATCGAGCTGGCCGTCGCGGCCATCACTTGAGCCGCAGCTCGAGCTGACCGCGGCGCGGCGCCGGCGGGGAGTCTTCCAGCGACGCCGGCATCGCCATCGACATGCACGACTTGCCCGCGTTCGGCTCTGGATCGCTCCGGTCGACCTGGACGTCGCTGGGGATCGCCCCGCGCCGAAACCCGTGCTTGATCGCCGCCGAGTCGAACAGGGCGTGGATGGCGTCGGCGTAGTTCCCCTCCCCGCGCCCGCGCGTCCCGAACCGCGCGTCGTAGAGCTTTCCGCCCCGCGTCTCGCGCACCCGGTGCAACACACGCTCCGCCGTGAGCGGCAACGCCGCGCGCAGCCGCTCCTCGAACACCGTCTTCACGGACCCCGGCAGCCGCAGCAGCACGTGGCCCGCCGAGCGCGCGCCGGCATCGCGCGCGGCCGCCAGGATCTTCGGGATGTCCTGATCGTTCAGCCCCGGGATGATCGGCGCCACGTTCACGCCGACCGAGACGCCCGCCCGCGCCAGCGTCTCGATCACGCGCAGCCGCCGTGCCGGCGTGGGAACGTAAGGCTCGATGGCGCGCGCCTTCTCGGCTTCCCAGAACGGGATGCTCACCGTCACGTGCGAGGCGGCCACCTGCCCCAGCGCGGCCAGCACGTCGGCGTCGCGCTCGACCAGCGCCGACTTCGTGATGATCGCCGCCGGGTTCTTGTGCGCGACGCAGACCTCCAGACAGCCGCGCGTCAGCCGGTACGAGGCCTCCAGCGGCTGATAGCAGTCGGTGACGCCGCTGAAGACGACGGTCTCGCCGCGCCAGCTCTTCCTGGCGAACGCCGCCCGCAACAGCGCGGGCGCCTCCGGCTTGATGACGATCTTGCGCTCGAAGTCCGTGCCGGCCCCGAAGCTCAGGTATTCGTGGGACGGGCGCGCGTAGCAATAGGCGCAGCCGTGAAAGCAGCCGCGGTAGGGGTTCACGCTCCAGGTGAACCCGACGTCCGGGCTGTCGTTCTTGGACAGGATATTGCGCGTCCGGTCGACGAACACCTCCAGCCGAACTTCCGGAGCCCCCTCCAGATACTCCACCTCCGTCGTCGCCCACGGGTTCGGCGGGTTGGAGATCGCGACCGGACGCACCCCCAGTCTCTAAGCCTGAACATGCGTTCAGTCAAGATACGGCGCGATCAACCGTCGTCAACTGGCTCCCGCGCCGTCGATCAAGTAGTGTCTCGCCGTTTTTCCATGGCCGGCCCCCCCGACAAGTCCGCGAACCAATTCGCGCGCCTCGCCGCGCTCCCCCCCTACGTCTTGGCGACGGTCGACGAGGTGAAGTCGCGCCTGCGCGCCGAAGGGCACGACGTCTTCGACTTCGGGCTCGGCAACCCGGACGGGCCCAGCCCGCGGGCGGCGATCGATCGCCTGATCACCGAGGCGCAACGCCCCGGCAACCAGCGCTACATGCCGTCGCGCGGCCTGCCCGAGGTGCGGCGCGCGATCTGCGACTGGTATCAGCGCAAGTACGGCCAGGCGTTCGATCCCGAGACCGAGGCGGTCGTGACGCTCGGCTCGAAGGAAGGGCTTGCGCACCTGCTGCTGGCGATCGTCGGCCCCGGCGACTGCGTGCTGTCGCCCGACCCCTGCTACCCGATCCACCGCTACGGCGTGATCATCGCCGGCGGCGAGCCGGTGCCGGTCGCCACGCGCCCGGATCTCGACGCCTACGCCGAGATCGAGAAGGCCCTGGCCCGCGCGCCGCGCAAGCCGAAGGGGCTGATCGTCAACTACCCGCACAACCCGACCAGCGCCGTGGTGGGCCCCGAGTTCTTCCAGAAGGTCGTGGCGCTGGCCAAGCGCGAGTCGCTCTGGGTGATCTCCGATCTCGCCTACGCCGACCTGGTCCACGACGGCCGCTCCGCGCCCAGCATCTTCGCGGTGCCCGGCGCGCGCGACCTGGCGGTCGAGTTCTTCACCGTCTCGAAGAGCTACTCGATGCCGGGCTGGCGGGTCGGCTTCTGCGTCGGCAACCGGACGCTGGTCGGCGCGCTGGGGACGATCAAGGGCTACCTGGACTACGGCATCTTCGGGCCGGCGCAGCTGGCGGCGGCCACCGCGCTGTCGCCCGCCTGCGACGCCGACGTGACGGCCAACCGCACGCTCTACAAGCACCGCGCGGCGCTGCTATGCGACGGCCTGCAGGCGGCCGGCTGGAAGGTGCCGCGCCCCACGGCGTCGATGTTCATCTGGGCGCCGCTGCCCGAGCGCGCCAAGCAGATGGGCGCCGTCCGCTTCGCCGCCGAGCTGCTCGAGCAGGCGCGCGTCGCCGTCTCGCCGGGCGTCGGCTTCGGCCCCGGCGGCGAAGGCTACGTCCGCTTCGCCCTGGTCGAGACCGACGAGCGCGCCCGCCAGGCCTGCGCCGCCATCGGCAAGTACCTCGGCGCGCGCTGATTCTCAGGGCCCGTCGGTGCTCGCGTCGGCGAGCATGAACGCGTCGCCGGTCGCATCGTAGCTGCCGCAGCAGCTGACCGTCGTCGCGTGAAACGTGACCGTCGCGGCCACCGCCCGACCGTCCGCGAGGCGACCGTGCACCTGGCAAGTCAGCGTCTGGGTGAAGTCGTTGTCGACCAGGCTCACTGAGCTCGCCCCTCCGTCGCCGCCCTGCAGCGTCGCCGTGCATGGCGAATCGGCGGACGCGTCGACCAGCGCCGAAGGCAACCCGGCCGCAGACAGCGTCGCGTAGGGAATACCGGCGGGACAGTTGTAAGTCCCCGAGCACTTCCCATCACAACCGGCGGCGACGGCACCACCCCCCAGGATAACGATCAGCAGGCTAAGCATTCTCATGATGGCAATCTTAGCCGATGGCGTCGACCAATGCCTGCGCCAGCAGCGGGATGCTGTCGGGCGCGCATCCCTCGGCCGTGTTGTTGACCGTGACGATGGCCGGCACGCCGTGCGCGTGCGCCTTGGCGAGCAGCGTGGCGATGGCGGTGCGCCGCTCTGGATCCGGCTCGCGCAGGCGATCGAACGGCTCGAACCGGGCCTGGGCGCCCTCGTAGCCGTCGCCCGGACGCATCAGCCAGCGGATGATCAACGGCTTGCGCGCCGGGGGCGGAATGATCTTCGCCTGCTGAAACAACGGCGGCATGGCGCTCCAGATGTTGTGGCAGTGGAGCGCGCCCGCGTCGGCCAGCGCGGCGGCGTAGGTCGGCGTGAGGAGCTCCGCGTTGCGCAGCTCGATCGCGTACGCGGGCCCGCGCGGGAGCCCCGTCAGGAACCGATGCAGCCGATCGACGAACGCGCGCGGCCCGTCGTCGAGCACCTGCGGTGGAAACTGGAACAGCAGCGCCCCGGCCGCCTCGCCCAGCCCTTCGACGTAGGGACCGACCACCGCGTCGGCCGCGTAGGCCGGATCGAGGAACCGCCCGTTCAGCTCGCCGCGCTTCTTGCCGTAGCGCGCGTGCGTGGGGTAGCGGAAGACGGTGCAGTCCTCGTGCGCCTTGACCAGAAACCGGAACCCGCCGGACACCTGGGCCGCCAGCGTCCGGTAGAAGTCGGCCGGCGGCGCCTCGTAGTAGGTGCGATCGACCTCGACCGCGCGGAACAGCGGATGCGCCGCGTAAGCAGGCAGTCCGCGATCGATGAGGCGCGTCTTGGGCGCACCGGCCTCGTAAACCTTCCCGATCCACCCGGGGAAGGTCCACGACATGGTCCCGAACCGAATGCTCGGGGGGAGGCGGGCGGCCAGGGCCTGGTGGTCGGGGTTCGGCGCGGCGGGCGCCAGGCCGCTGGGCGGCAGCTCGAACAGCGCCCCCTGCCCGTCCTTAGGGTCCATCTGGAGGGCACTATACAGAGGCGCTCTGGCGCGTTGACAAAGACAACGGGCTCAAGTAGAAACCCCGCTCCATGCCTGCCGCAGCCCCGCACCACCGTTCCACCTATCAAGCCACCGAGTCGTTCCAGCACGGCTGGCACGTCGCCGACGTCGAGGGGCAGACCCTGGGCCGCGCCGCCACGAAGATCGCGGACATCCTGCGCGGCAAGCACCGCCCGACCTTCACCTCGCACGAGGACGCGGGCGACTTCGTCGTCGTCGTCAACGCCGAGAAAGTGAAGCTGACCGGCAAGAAGTGGCAGATCAAGCTTTACCGCGACCACTCGCTGTTCCCGGGCGGTCTGCGCACGCAGACGGCCGAGCAGCTGGTGCAGCGTCACCCGACCGACCTGGTCAAGCGCGCCGTGTGGGGCATGCTGCCCAAGGGCCCGCTCGGCCGCCGCATCTACAAGAAGCTGAAGGTCTACGCCGGCGCGGAGCACCCGCACGCCGCGCAGCAGCCGAAGCCCGTCAAGTTCGCCAGCAAGGCCTAGAGAGTAAGAGGAGCCAGCCCCGATGCCCGACGTTTCCAAAGCCACTTACGCCACCGGTCGCCGCAAGCACGCCGTCGCCCGGGTCTGGTTGCAGCCGGGTAACGGCAAGGTCGCCATCAACGATCGCTCGCTGGAGGACTACTTCGGTCGCGAGACCTCGCGCATGGTGTTCCGCCAGGCGCTGGAGCTGACCGAGACCTCGGGCCAGTACGACGTGTTCGTGAACGTGCGCGGCGGTGGCCTCTCGGGCCAGGCCGACGCCATCCGCCACGGCATCTCGCGCAGCCTCATCAAGATCGACCCCGCGTTCCGCCCCGCCCTCAAGAAGGCCGGCTACCTGACGCGCGACGCGCGCGCCAAGGAGCGCAAGAAGTACGGCCAGCGCGGCGCCCGCGCCCGCTTCCAGTTCAGCAAGCGCTAAAGCGCCTTTCGGGCCCCGCGCCCGACGAGCTGGGTTACGACAGAGGCCTCCTCGCCTTCACCGGCAAGGGGGCCTTTTTCGTTTTGGGCGGCGCAACGGCGCCTATCGACAACCGATACCCAGGCTCTATCCGTGAATACCGATCGCACATTGACGCCACCACCAGATGACATCATGATGTCATCCATGCGGACGACGATCGCGCTCGACGACGATGTCGCGACCAAGCTGCAGGAGATGGCCCACAAGCGCCGCATCTCGTTCCGCAAGGTCGTGAACGAGGTCCTACGCCGCGGGCTGTCGGCGCAGGATCAGCCGCGGGCAACCCAGCGCGCGTTTCACGTCGACGCGTTCGACAGCCCCTTCAGGCCTGGCGTCGATCCGCAGCGGCTCAATCAGCTCGTCGATGATCTCGAGGTCGAGCGGTTCGGCGGGCGAGCGCGGTGATCATCCCGGACATCAACCTCCTCGTTTACGCCCACAACAAGGCCGCCGCGCTCCACGCCCCCGCCAGGGACTGGTGGGAAGAACTGATTGGCCGCCAGCAACCCGTCGGACTCGCCTGGGCGGTCGCGTTCGGCTTTGTCCGCCTCGTTACCCACCCCGCGGTCTTGACGATGCCGCTGTCGCCGGCGGACGCGCTGGCCCGCGTCCGAGGCTGGCTGGCGCAGCCCGAGGTCCGCTTGATCGACCCTGGCCCGCGCCACCTTCAGCTCGTCGACGACCTGTTCCGCGCGACGAGCGTGGCCGGCAGCCTGACCACCGATACCCACCTGGCGGCGCTCGCCATCGAGAACCAGGCGGAGCTCCACTCGAACGACGCCGACTTCTCGCGCTTCCCCGGCCTGCGCTGGGTCAACCCCCTTCAGTAGCCAAGACATGAC
>CAZTZM010000186.1:0-1605 GCA_964618005.1 uncultured Myxococcales bacterium | reverse complement strand
GCCGCAGTTGCACTCGTAGTCCTTCACTGGGCCAAAGATCTTCGCGCAGAAGAGGCCGTCCCGCTCCGGCTTGAACGTCCGGTAGTTGATCGTCTCCGGCTTCTTCACCTCGCCGTGCGACCACTCCCGGATCTTCTCCGGTGACGCCAGCGAGATGCGGATGGCCGAGAACGACAGCGGATCCTTCGGCTTCTCGAAGAAATTGAAGATGTCTTTCATCTTGCCTCTGTGTTGGTGCGGATCGTTTTGGTGAGACTTTTATAAACTTTGACTACTCGCCGCCCAGCTCGCTGGCGCTGGCCGCCGGCGGGCTGGAGGCTTGAGCGGCTGCGCTGGCCTTGGCGGCCACCTCGCGCGCCATCAGCTCGAGGGTCGACTCCTGCTTGCGCGGGGCGTTCGGATCCTCGATGAGCTCCACGTTGAGACAGAGCGACTGCAGCTCCTTGAGGAGCACGTTGAACGACTCCGGCAAGCCGGACTCGAGGACGTGCTCGCCCTTGACGATCGCCTCGTACATGCGGGTGCGGCCGATGACGTCGTCGGACTTGACGGTCAGGAACTCCTGCAGACCGTAAGCCGCACCGTACGCCTCCATCGCCCACACCTCCATCTCGCCGAGGCGCTGCCCGCCGAACTGCGCCTTGCCGCCCAGCGGCTGCTGGGTGACGAGCGAGTACGGCCCGATCGAACGCGCGTGGATCTTGTCGTCGACCAGGTGGTGCAGCTTCAGCATGTACATGACGCCGACGGTGACATCGTGGTCGAACGCGTCGCCGGTCTTGCCGTCGAACAGCGTCGCCTGCCCCGTCGAGGCCAGGCTGGCCAGGTGGAGCAGCCCCTTGATGTCGGTCTCCTTGGCGCCGTCGAACACCGGCGTCGCCACGTGGACACCCTCGCGGACCGTCTGCGCGAAGCGCAGCAGGCCCTTGTCGTCCAGCGCGTCGAGCTGTTCGGCGTGGTGCGGGTCGGTGAAGACCTTCTTCAGCTTCGTGCGGAGGGCGTCGCCCGTCCACTCGCGCTGAATCATCTCGTCGACCTGCTTGCCCAGGTAGAGGGCCGCGCCGCCCAGGTGGGTCTCCAGGATCTGCCCGACGTTCATACGCGAGGGCACGCCCAGCGGGTTGAGGACGATGTCGACCGGCGTCCCGTCGGCGAGGAACGGCATGTCCTCCTCCGGCAGCACGCGCGAGACGACGCCCTTGTTGCCGTGGCGACCGGCCATCTTGTCGCCGACCGACAGCTTGCGCTTGATGGCCACGTAGACCTTGACCATCTTGATCACGCCCGGCGGGAGCTCGTCGCCCTTGGTGAGCTTCGAGATCTTGTCGCGGTAGAGCGCCTCGATGGCGGCCACGTCCTCGGCCAGCCGAGCAGCCAGCTGCTCCAGCTTGTCCTCGCCCTTGCCGGTCTCCTCGACCTGCAGCTCGGACCAGTAGCGCGGCGGAATCTCGTCGAGCGTGGCGCTCTCGATCTTCTGCCCCTTGGCGCACAGGACCTTCCCCTTGTCGTCGACCAGACGCACCGCCGTGGTCTTGCCGACCAGCAGCTTGCGCATCTTGGCGTAGTACGACTCGGAGACGATCTTCACCTCGTCGCGCTGGTCGG
>CAZTZM010000185.1:0-14781 GCA_964618005.1 uncultured Myxococcales bacterium | reverse complement strand
GCCGGGGAGCATCACGCCGCACAAGAACTTCATGGGCGAGGTCTACATCCTCAAGAAGGAGGAGGGCGGTCGCCACACGCCGTTCTTCAAGGGGTACCGGCCGCAGTTCTACTTCCGGACGACGGACGTGACGGGTCTGGTCACGCTGCCCGAGGGCGCGGAGATGGTGATGCCCGGCGACAACGTCAGCCTGAAGATCGAGCTCATCACGCCGATCGCCTGCGAGGAAGGTCTGCGCTTCGCGATTCGCGAGGGCGGCAAGACCGTCGGCGCCGGCGTCGTCACCAAGATCCTTCCCGACGAAGCCAAGAAATAGGGAAAGAAGCAGCAATGACACCGAAGATTCGGATCCGTTTGAAGGCGTACGACCACCGGCTGCTCGACCAGTCGGCGGGCGAGATCGTGGACACGGCCAAGCGGACCGGCGCCAGCGTGGCTGGCCCGGTTCCGCTCCCGACCAAGATCAACAAGTTCACCGTTCTGCGCTCGCCGCACGTCGACAAGAAGTCGCGCGAGCAGTTCGAGATTCGCACCCACAAGCGGCTGCTCGACATCCTCGAGCCGACCCAGCAGACCCTGGACGCGCTGATGAAGCTCGACCTGTCGGCGGGCGTCGACGTCGAGATCAAGACCTAGTCAGCAGCCGCAGCGTCAAAGGCACATCATGCAGATCGACATCCTCAATATCGAAGGCAAGAAGGTCGGCTCGGCCGACCTCGCGGACGCCGTGTTCGGCACGAAGGTGAAGGACTACCTTCTCTGGGAGCTGGTGAAGGCGCAGCAGGCCGCCCGGCGCGCCGGCACGCACGACACCAAGACCCGCGCCGAGGTCCGTGGCGGCGGCAAGAAGCCGTACAAGCAGAAGGGGACCGGCAACGCCCGCCAGGGCTCCAGCCGCGCCCCGAACCACGTCGGCGGCGGCAAGGTCTTCGGCCCGCACCCGCGCGACTACGAGTACACGGTGCCCAAGAAGGTGAAGCGCGCCGCGCTCGCCTCGGCGCTGTCGCTGCGCGCGCAGGAGAAGAAGCTGGTGGTGGTCGACGCGCTGCCGTTCGAGGCGCCCAAGACCAAGCGCCTGGCCGGCATCCTCAAGGTGCTGGGCGTCGACTCGGCTGTCGTGGTGGATGGCAAGGAGAACGCCAACCTTTCGAAGTCGGCGCGCAACCTGCCGAAGTCGAAGTACCTCGCGCCCGAGGGGCTCAACGTCTACGACATCCTGAACCATTCGGGCCTGATCATCGCCGCCAGCGCGATCAAGCAGGTCGAGGCGCGTGTCACCGCGCCGGCCAAGGCCAAGGCCTAAAGGTAGAGACAATCCCATGCGTTCACCTGAAGAGATCATCAAGCGCCCGCTGCTCACCGAGAAGGGGACCCTTCTCAAGGAGACGGGCGGTCGGGCCGAGGGCGAGGTCGATCCCGAGTCGTTGAAGTCGCAGCTGCTGTTCGAGGTGGCGCGCGACGCCAACAAGATCGAAATCCGCCACGCGGTCGAGAAGCTGTGGAACGTCGACGTGCTGGCGGTTCGCACCGCCGTCGTGCGCGGCAAGGCGAAGCGGATGGGTCGCTTTGTCGGCCGCCGCTCGAACTGGAAGAAGGCCCTGGTGACCATCGCCCCGGGCCAGAACATCGAGTTCTTCGAGGGAGTGTAAAGAGCCATGGGTCTTCGTCCACACAACGCCACCACGCCCGGCAGCCGCGGCCGCGTCGCCCCGGACTTCGCCGAGCTGACGCGGGGGAACACCCCGGAGAAGTCGCTCACCGAGAAGATGTCGCGGACCGGTGGCCGCAACCACTTCGGTCGCATCACCTCGCGTTTCCGCGGCGGCGGCCACAAGCGTCGCTTCCGCCTGATCGACTTCAAGCGCAACAAGATCGGGGTGCCCGCCACCGTCGCCTCGGTCGAGTACGATCCGAACCGCACCGCGCGTATCGCCCTCCTGCACTACGCGGACGGCGAGAAGCGCTACATCCTCTGCCCCGACGGCCTGAAGGTCGGCGACGTCGTGCTGTCGTCGCGCAACGCCGACATCAAGCCGGGGAACAACCTGCCGCTGCGGTTCATGCCGCTTGGCACGACCGTGCACAACATCGAGCTCAAGATCTCGGCCGGCGCGCAGCTCTGCCGCTCGGCGGGCGTCGGTGCCCAGGTGATGGCGAAGGAAGGCGACTGGGGTCAGATCCGGCTGCCGTCGGGCGAAACCCGCCGCGTCCACCTCGACTGCCGCGCCACCGTGGGTCAGGTCGGCAACATCGAGCACGCCTCGGTTCACATCGGCAAGGCCGGCCGTACCCGCTGGAAGGGTCGCCGTCCGCACAACCGCGGCGTCACCATGAACCCGGTCGATCACCCGATGGGCGGCGGCGAAGGCCGCTCCTCCGGCGGCCGTCACCCCTGCTCGCCGTGGGGCCAGCTCTCCAAGGGGCTGAAGACGCGGCAAAACAAGCGGACCGACGCGATGATCGTCAAACACCGCGGCAAAAAGGCTTAAAGACCATGGCTCGTTCAATCAAGAAGGGTCCGTTCGTCGACGCCAGCCTGATGAAGAAGGTCGTCGACATGCAGCGCCAGAAGTCGAAGAAGGTCCTCAAGACCTGGTCGCGGCGCTCGACCATCGTCCCCGAGATGCTGGGGCTCACCTTCGCCGTTCACAACGGGCGCAAGTTCGTCCCGGTGTTCACGACGGAGAACATGGTCGGTCACAAGCTGGGCGAGTTCTCGCCCACGCGCACCTTCCACGGCCACTCGGGCGAGCGCAAGGCGGCGGGCGGCGGCGCGCCGGCGGCCCCGGCGGCGGCTCCGGCGAAGAAATAGGCAAAGGAAAAGGACACGTTACATGGCACGCGCAATTCTGAGACGGTTCCGCGAGTCGCCCCGCAAGGTGCGAGCCGTGGCCGACATGATCCGCGGGCGCTCGGTCGACGACGCGATGTCGATCCTGCACCTGCAGCAGCGTAAAGCCGCCCGCATGCTGAGCAAGGTGCTCGGGTCGGCGATCGCCAACGCCACCGAGAACGAGAAGGCCGACGCCGACAAGCTGGTGGTCACCAAGGTGTTCATCGACGGCGGCCCCTCGCAGCGGCGCTGGATGGCGCGCTCGATGGGGCGCGCGAACCGGCTCATCAGCCGCACCTCGCACGTCACCGTGGTCGTCGACGTTCCGGAAGCCAAATAGATAGGAACCCTCTCCCTGGCCCTCTCCCACTGCGTGGGAGAGGGGATTGAAGGAAAAGAGAACATTTAAATGGGACAGAAAACACATCCGGTTGGCTTTCGGCTCGGCGTCGTCCGCGGCTGGAGCTCGAAGTGGTACTCCGAGAAGGACTTCTCGAAGTGGCTGCATGAGGACCTGCGCCTCAAGAAGTTCGTCAAGGCCAAGCTCTCCCACGCCGGCGTCTCGTCGGTCGAGGTGGAGCGCGCCGCCAACAAGGTGAAGATCAACATCTTCACCGCGCGGCCGGGGATCGTGATCGGCAAGCGCGGCGCAGGCGTCGAGACCTTGAAGAAGGAGGTCCAGGCCCTGACTTCGAATGAGGTCTTCCTGAACATTCAGGAGGTCCGCAAGGCCGAGACGAACGCGCAGCTCGTCGCCGAGAACGTCGCGACCCAGCTGGAGCGCCGCGTGGCGTTCCGCCGCGCGATGAAGAAGTCGGTGCAGACGGCGATGAAGTTCGGCGCCAAGGGCATCCGACTGGCCTGCTCGGGCCGTCTGGGCGGCGCCGAGATGGCGCGCTACGAGTGGTACCACGAGGGACGCGTTCCGCTGCACACGCTGCGCGCCGACATCGAGTACGGCACCACCGAAGCGCACACGACCTACGGCGCCATCGGCGTCAAGTGCTGGATCTTCAAGGGCGAGGTTCTGCCGCAGCGGAACTCGCGGCTGGCGTAGAGGAACCCTCTCCCTGGCCCTCCCCCTGAGGGGGAGGGAAAAAGGCGGAAAAGGACAAATAGATATGCTCGCTCCCAAGAAAGTTAAATGGCGTAAGCAGCAGAAGGGCCGCATGAAGGGCCTCTCGAAGGGCGCGACCGACGTCGCGTTCGGCGAGTACGGGCTGCAGGCGCTGTCGTGCGGGTTCGTGACCTCGCGCCAGATCGAGGCGGCGCGTATCGCGATCTCCCGCCACGTCAAGCGCGGCGGCAAGCTCTACATCCGGATCTTCCCCGACAAGTCGATCTCGAAGAAGCCGGCCGAGACCCGCATGGGTCACGGCAAGGGGAACCCGGAAGAGTGGGTGGCTGTCGTGCGCCCCGGCCGCGTGATGTACGAGCTGGAAGGCGTCGACGAGAAGCTGGCCCGCGAGGCCTTCCACCTGGCCGAGCACAAGCTGGCCGTGCAGACCCGCTTCCTGGCTCGGGAGGGCCGTCTCTAATGAGCATCGAGGCGAAGGACCTGCGTGGCAACGACGCCGGCGAGCTGCGCCGCACGGTGCGCAAGCTGGAGGAGGATCTCTTCAAGCACCGCCTGAAGAAGACCACCAGCCAGCTCGAGAACACGATGCTGATCCGCCAGACGCGCCGGGACATCGCGCGCGTGAACACGGTGCTGGCCGAGCGGCTGCGCGCCAACCCGGCCGAGGCCAACATGGCCGCCAAGGCCGACGGCGCGGATGAGCCCGCGTCCGAGGCCGAGAAGCCCGCCAAGGCCCCGAAGGAAGCAGCGAAGAAGGCGTCCAAGCAGTCCGCCAAGAAGGAGAGTTAGCCGTGCCCGGACACAAGATTCACAAGCGCCGCATGATCGGCGTCGTCACCAGCGACAAGATGAACAAGACGCGCGTGGTGCTGGTCGAGCGTCGCGTCTCCGACCCCAAGTACGGCAAGTACCTGACCAGCCGTACCAAGTACAAGGCGCACGACGAGAAGAACGAGTTCAAGTCGGGCGATCGGGTCCAGATCGTCGAGAGCCGTCCGCTGTCGCGCGACAAGCGCTGGCGGGTCGAGAAGCTCATCGAGCGGGCGCAAGAGGCCTAAGGCCCTAGGCAAGGAAAGAGTAGAAGTCCCATGGTTCAGACCACCACCACGCTCGACGTCGCCGACAACTCGGGCGCCAAGAAGATCATGTGCATCCGCGTGCTCGGCGGCACCAAACGGAAGTACGCGTCGCTCGGAGATGTAATCGTCGTTTCCGTCAAGGAAGCGATCCCGAACGCCAAGGTGAAGAAGGGCGAGGTCGCGAAGGCTGTCATCGTGCGGACCAAGAAAGAGGTCTCGCGCCAGGACGGTTCCTACATCCGCTTCGACACCAACTCGGCGGTCCTCGTCGACAAGGACAACGAGCCGGTCGGGACCCGCATCTTTGGGCCGGTCGCTCGCGAGCTGCGCGCCAAGCGGTTCATGAAGATCATCTCGCTCGCGCCGGAGGTTCTGTAGTCATGCACGTCCGCAAGGGAGACCAGGTCGTCGTTACCGGCGGCAAGGAGAAGGGGAAGCGCGGCCGCGTGTTGCGCCTCCTGACCGACAAGGACCGCGTGGTGATCGAGCGGATCAACATGGTCAAGCGACACACCAAGCCGACGCAGCGCAATCCGCGCGGCGGAATCTTGGAGAAGGAAGGGTCGCTGGACGTGTCGAACGTGGCGCTCTGGTGCGGCAAGTGCGTCGCCCCGCGGCGCGCCCGTCACGAGCACAACGAGGGTCAGCCGAAGCGCCGCGTGTGCGTCAAGTGCGGCACGCCGTTCGAGACCGCGTAAGAGATTCGGGGACGCAGAGGACTTAGACGATGGCTCAAGACGAAAAAGAAGATAAGGGCGGCAAGGCCGGTAAGCCGGCGCTGAGCCCCGAGCAGGAAGCCGAGGCGGCCGCCAAGAAGGCGGCGCGCGCCGAGGCCAAGTCACAAGGTGGGAAGTCCGGCAAGGGGGGCGGTGGCAAGGGCAAGGGCGGCGGCGCGACCCTCGAGGTCGCGCAGGAGCGCGTGAAGCGGACCGAGCCGGCCCGTCTCCGCAAGCTCTATGACGCCGAGATCCGCCAGAAGCTGATCGCGGAGTTCAAGCTCGCGAACCCGATGCAGGCGCCGCGCCTCACCAGGATCACGATCAACATGGGTCTCGGCGAGGCGGTCTCGAACCCCAAGCTGCTCGACACCGCCGTCGACGAGCTGGGGGCGATCACGGGCCAGCGCCCGGTCGTGACCAGGGCCAAGAAGTCGATCGCGGTGTTCAAGCTACGCGCGGGCCAGAAGATCGGCGTGATGGTGACCCTTCGCCGCGACCAGATGTACGAGTTCCTCGACCGGCTGGTCAACTTCGCGCTGCCGCGCGTGCGTGACTTCAAGGGCGTTCCGCCCAAGTCGTTCGACGGGCGCGGTAACTACACGCTCGGCATCCGGGAGGAGATCATCTTCCCGGAGATCAACTACGAGAAAATCGACAAGCCGAAGGGGATGAACATCACCTTCAACACCACCGCGGCCGACGACGACCAGGGGCGCGCGCTCCTCCGTCACTTCGGCATGCCCTTCAGGAACTAATATGGCCAAGACCGTCGATCTGCCCGCTAACAAGAAGACGCCGAAGTGGCGTGTTCGTCATCGCAACCGCTGCCACCAATGTGGGCGCTCGCGCGCGTTCTTGCGCAAGTTCGACCTTTGCCGGGTCTGCTTCCGCAACCTCGCGCTGCGCGGCGATATCCCGGGCGTCATCAAATCGAGCTGGTAGGTGATTGAATGTCAATGACTGATCCCATTGCGGACTTCCTGGCCCGGATTCGAAACGGAATCCTGGCTCGCCACGCTGACGTGCTGGCCCCTTCGTCTAAGTTGAAGCAGCGCCTCTGCGAGCTGCTCAAGGACGAGGGGTACATCGCGGGCTACGACGTGCGCGAGTCGGAGAAGGAAGGGTTCCCCGAGATCGTCGTCCGGCTGCGCTGGGCCGACCCACGCACCAACGCGATCACCGGCCTTCGCCGGCGCTCGCGCCCTGGTCAGCGGATGTATGTCCGGCACGGAACGATCCCCAAGATTCGCTCCGGCCTCGGCATCGCCATCCTCTCGACCTCCAAGGGGCTCATGACCGACCGCGCGGCCCGCAAAGAGGGTCTGGGCGGCGAGCTTCTCTGCGAAGTTTGGTAAGGAGACCTGGCGATGTCACGTATCGGAAGAAAGATCCTGCCGCTCCCCAAGGGCGTCACGCTCACGCAGAAGTCGGGCGCGATCAGCGTCAAGGGGCCGAAGGGCGAGCTCTCCAAGCCGCTCCCCGCCGGCATCTCGCTCAAGACCGAGACCGACAAGGTCTCGGTCCTGCGGGCCGACGACTCGCGTGAGAACCGGGCCAAGCACGGTCTGGTGCGGGCGCACCTGGCCAACATGGTCAAGGGCGTGACGGAGGGCTGGAACCGCGAGCTGGAGATCAACGGCGTCGGTTACCGCGCCGAGGTCGCCGGCGACATGCTCAACATGGCGCTCGGCTACTCGCACCCGGTGGCGTTCAAGCTGCCGAAGGGCGTCACCGCCAAGGTCGACAAGAACCGCGTCACGCTCTCCAGCGCCGACCGCGATCTGGTCGGGCAGACGGCCGCCAAGGTCCGCGAGCTGCGCCCCCCCGAGCCGTACAAGGGCAAGGGCGTGAAGTACGTCGAAGAGATCATCAAGCGCAAGGTCGGCAAGGCCGGCGCGACGAGCGGCGGCTAGCCGCGGATCGAGGTTCACATGCTCATCAATACCTATAAGAAAGAGAGCCGCGAGAAGCGGCACGCTTCGCTCCGCAAGCGGATCGAGGGGACGGCCGAGCGCCCGCGTCTGGCGGTCTTCCGTAGCGCCCGCCACATCTACGTTCAGGTCATCGACGATCTGCAGAACAGGACGCTGCTCGGCACTTCGGACCTCGGCCTGGAAGCCGGGGACGACGCCGACAAGAAGGCGACGGCCAAGAAGGTCGGGGCCGAGATCGCCAAGAAGTGCCTCGAGAAGGGGATCGACAAGGTCGTGTTCGACCGCGCCGGTTTCAAATACCACGGACGGGTCTCGGCGCTGGCAGACGGCGCGCGCGAAGCCGGGCTGAAGTTCTAAAAAGGAATCTAGATGGCTATCAATTACGAAGAGGTCGGCGAGCTGGTCGACAGCGTCGTCTTCATCAATCGCGTCGCCAAGGTCGTCAAGGGTGGTCGCCGGTTCTCGTTCTCCGCGCTGGTCGTCGTCGGCGATCAACGCGGCTACGTCGGGGCTGGTCTCGGCAAGGCCAACGAGGTTCCGGAGGCGATCCGCAAGGGGACCGAGCAGGCCAAGAAGAACCTCTTCCTGATCCCGCTGGTCAGCGGCACCATCCCGCACGAGGTGCAAGGGCACTTCGGCGCGGGGGTGGTCCTGCTCCGCCCGGCCAGCGCCGGAACCGGCGTCATCGCCGGGGGCGCCGTCCGCCCGGTGCTGGAGGTGGCGGGCGTTCAGGACATCCTGACCAAGTGCATCGGGACCTCGAATCCCCACAACGTCATCCACGCCACCATCAACGCGCTCCAGCAGCTGCGGGGCGCGGAGGTCGCGGCTGGCCTGCGCGGCAAACGCCTCGAAGAGATCCGGGAGTAACGTCATGGCCAAGTCATTGCGCGTGACGCTGGTGCGGAGCGGGATCAACCGCCCCGTGCAGCACAAGCGGACCATCAAGGGGCTCGGGCTCTCGAAGATGGGTGTCGCCGTAACGTTGCCGGACAATGTGGCGGTGCGTGGCATGATCCGCGCCGTTTCTCACCTGGTCCGGGTCGAAAAAGCCGAATAGGTTTAGAAGCAAGGACGAACCGAAAAATGGGAACGACTCTGCATACGTTGAAAGGTCCCCGGGGCGCGACCCGCAACCGGAAGCGCATCGGGCGTGGTCCGGGTTCGGGCACCGGCGAGCAGTCGGGCAAGGGCGTCAAGGGGCAGAAGGCCCGCACCGGTCACCACGGCGCGCGCCTCGGCTTCGAAGGCGGTCAGATGCCGATGCAGCGCCGCTTTCCGAAGAAGGGCTTCAAGAACCCCTTCCGCCGGGAGGTTTTCGCGGTCAACGTCGGGGCGCTCGACGAGCGCTTCAACGACGGGACCGTCGATCTGGCGACGCTGCAGGGGGCGGGGATGGTCCCCCGCACCTCGCGGATCGTGAAGATCCTGGGCGAGGGCGAGCTGACCAAGAAGCTGACCATCAAGGCCCACGCGTTCTCGGCTTTGGCCAAGGAGAAGATCGAGAAGGCCGGCGGCAAGGTCGAGGTCGTCAGCCAATCGGCACAAGCGGCGCAGTAAGCGCCGTCGGAGTTACCCATGGCGAGCGGTTTCCAGAATATCGGCAAGATCCCGGAGCTGCGCCGGCGGATCCTCTTCACGGTGACGCTGCTGGCGGTCTATCGCATCGGCGCGTTCGTGACGACGCCTGGCGTGAACCGCGCCATCATGGGCAAGATCGTGAACCAGGCCTCGGGATCGTTCCTGGGCCTGTTCAACATGTTCTCGGGCGGCGCGCTCGAGCAGATGTCGATCTTCGCGCTCGGCATCATGCCGTACATCAGCGCGTCGATCATCCTGCAGCTCCTGACCGTGGTGGTCCCCAAGCTGGAACAGATCACCAAGGAAGGGGAGATGGGGCAGCGGAAGATCAACCAGTACACGCGCTACGGCTGCGTGATCCTGTCGTTGATCCAATCGTTCTTCATCGCGCGCTGGCTCGAGTCGAACAACCGCTCGTACGCGCAGTTCGGCCAGGTGGTCACCGATCCAGGTTGGACCTTCCGGTTGATGACCATGCTGTCATTGACCACCGGCACCTCGTTCATCATGTGGCTGGGTGAGCAGATCACCGAGCGCGGGATCGGCAACGGCATCTCGCTGGTGATCTTCGCCGGCATCGTCACCGGCATACCGGACGCAGCGGTCCGCATGTTCTCGAAGGCCAAGATGGGCGACATCACGGCCTTCGACCTGGCGATCATCGGCCTGCTGATCGTGGTGGTGGTCGGCGTCATCATCTTCTTCGAACGCGGACAAAGACGCATACCCGTCCAGTACGCCAAGCGGATCGTCGGGCAGAAGGTCTACGGCGGCCAGTCGACCCACCTGCCGCTGAAGGTGAACACCGCGGGCGTCATCCCCCCGATCTTCGCCTCCTCGATCCTGATGTTCCCACAGCAGATCGCCTCGTTCGTCCAGACCCCCTGGATGCAGCGGATCTCCGAGGCGCTCCATCCCGGCGACTGGCGCTACAACACCATCTACGTCGCCCTGATCGTCTTCTTTTGTTACTTCTACACGGCCGTCACCTTCCATCCGGTCGACGTGGCCGACAACATGAAGAAGTACGGCGGCTTCATCCCGGGCATTCGCCCGGGCAAGGCGACCGCGGCCTACATCGACAAGGTGCTGACCCGCATCACCTTCGGCGGCGCCGTCTACATCTCGGCCATCTGCGTGCTGCCGTCGCTGCTGCACGAAAAGATGAAGGTGCCGTTCTACTTCGGCGGCACCGGCCTCATGATCGTCGTCGGGGTCGCGCTGGACACCGTCCAGCAGATCGAGTCGCACCTCATCACGCGCAACTACGAAGGCTTCACCGGGCCGCGTGGCCCGCGCATCCGCGGTCGCGGCGCGCGCGCGACAGGCAAGTAGCAGCGGTCGCACCTCGGTGAAGAAGTCGGGCGTTGAGTGAGAACCTTCTGCTGTTTGGACCTCCGGGCGTCGGCAAGGGGACGCAAGCGCAGCGGCTCTCCAACGTCTTCCGGATTCCGCACATCGCGACCGGCGACATGCTCCGCGCGGCCATCCAGTCGTACACCCCGCTCGGCCAGCGGGCCAAAGGGTTCATCGATCAAGGCCAGCTCGTCCCGGACGAGCTGGTCCTCGAGTTGCTCGGCGAGCGGCTGCAGCAGCCGGACACGGCGCGCGGCTTTCTCCTCGACGGTTTCCCGCGCACGGTCCCGCAGGCTCAGGTGCTGGACCGCATGCTGACCGGCTACGGCAAGAAGCTGGATCGGGTCATCGTGCTCGACGCGCCCGAAGAAGAGCTGGTCCGCCGGATCACCGGCCGCCGCACCTGCGAGAGCTGCCAGGCCAGCTATCACATCGACGCCAAGCCGCCGCGCGTGGCTGGCGTCTGCGATCGCTGCGGCGGCGTGCTCAAGCAGCGCAGCGACGACTCGGAGGACATCATCCGCAACCGCCTGCGCGAGTTCTCGGCCAAGACCAAGCCGGTGCTGGACTACTTCGCCGCCAATCAGTGGCCGGTGCGGATGATCGACGCCAACGGCAACATGGACCAGATCTTCGGGCGTATCTACGCCGCGGTTCTGCTTTCGTAGAGGAGGCGCGGATGGCCATTCAACTCAAGAGCGCCGCCGAGATCGCCAAGCTTCGCGAGGCGAACCTGATCGTCAACGACGTGCTGGACACGCTGGAGGCGGCGTCGCGCCCCGGGGTCACGACCTGGGAGCTGAACGAGATCGCCGCGGTCCGGCTCAAGCAGCACAAGGCCGAGTCGGCGTTCCTCAACTATGGTCACCCGCCGTATCCGGCCGTGCTGTGCACGTCGGTCAACGAGGCGGTCGTCCACGGCATCCCGCGCAAGGACGTGATCCTCAAAGAGGGGGACATCCTCTCGATCGACTTCGGCGCCTTCAAGGACGGATGGTGCGGCGATTCGGCGCGCACCATCCCGATCGGGAGGGTCTCGCCGGAGGCGCAGGCGCTGATGGACGCCACGCGGGAGTCTCTGGAGCGCGCCATCGCCGCCTGCGTCCCGGGCAACCGCCTGGGGGATATCGGCTGGGCCGTGCAGTCGCACGTCGAAAAGCGCGGCTACTCCGTGGTGAAGCAGTTTGTGGGGCACGGCATCGGCCGGGCCATGCATGAGGAGCCTCACGTCCCGAACTACGGGGACGCGGGGAAGGGGCGGCGACTGTCAGCCGGCCTGGTGGTGGCCATCGAGCCGATGGTCAACCTGGGCGGGCCAGAGGTGATGGTCGAACGAGATGGGTGGACGGCTGTAACCAAAGATGGTAGCCTCTCCGCCCATTTTGAGCATTCTGTGGCCATCACAGATGATGGTCCGGTGGTGCTCTCCAGAGCGTAGGTCAGGCTGGTCGATTGTCGGCCAGCTATTTGACGGGTATTTCCAGCGAATTCGTGCTATCGGGAGCGTCCGATGAAGGTCAGGGCTTCGGTCAAAAAGGTATGCGACAAATGCAAGGTGATCCGCCGACGTGGTGTCGTGCGGGTGATCTGCGAGAACCAGCGGCATAAGCAGAGGCAGGGCTAAGCATGGCGCGTTTGGCTGGCGTCGATCTTCCGCGTAACAAGCGGATGGAGATCGCGCTTACGTACATCTATGGGATCGGCAAGGCGCTCTCGCGCGACATCCTCAAAGAGGCGGATGTCTCGTTGAACAAGCGCACGGATGATCTCGACGACAACGAGACCCGTCGCATCCGCGAGGTGATCGAAGCGCGCCAGCTGAAGGTCGAAGGCGATCTTCGTCGCGAGGTCTCGATGAACGTCAAGCGTCTGATGGACCTGGGCTGCTTCCGCGGCCTGCGCCACCGCAAGAGCCTGCCGGTTCGCGGCCAGCGCACGCACACGAACGCGCGCACCCGCAAGGGCCCGCGCAAGGGTCAGGCGATCAAGCGCAAGACGGAAGGGACGGGCGCGTAAGCCATGGCGACCGCAGCAGAGGGCAACAAGCCCAAGTCGAAGTCGAAGGCCAAGAAGGTCAAGAAGAACATCCAGAGCGGCATCGCCCACATCACGGCGTCGTTCAACAACACGATCGTCACGATCACGGACGTGTCGGGCAACGTGCTCGCCTGGTCGTCGTCGGGCGTGAAGGGCTTCAAGGGCTCGCGCAAGTCGACGCCGTTCGCGGCGCAGCTGGCCGCCGAGGACGCCGCCCACAAGGCGATGGAGCACGGGCTCCGCACGTTGTCGGTGTACGTGAAGGGTCCGGGCTCGGGGCGTGAGTCGGCGTTGCGCGCGCTGGCCTCGACCGGCTTCAAGATCACGCTCATTCGCGACCTCACCCCCATCCCCCACAACGGTTGCCGGCCGCCCAAGCGGCGCCGCGTCTGATAAGGAATCCTCACCCCAACCTCTCTCCGCAAGCGGAGAGGGGCACCCTGAGAAGAGACATATAGATGGCGAACTACTCTGGACCTGTTTGTCGGCTCTGCCGGCGCGAAGACATGAAGCTGTTCCTCAAGGGGGACCGCTGCTACACGGACAAGTGCGGCTATGAGCGGCGTGCCTACGCCCCGGGCCAGCACGGCCAGGCGCGCCGCCGCAAGCTCTCCAACTACGGCTCGCAGCTGCGCGAGAAGCAGAAGGTCAAGCGCCTCTACGGCTTGGCCGAGCGGCAGTTCCGCGGCTACTACCACAAGGCGATCCGCATGAAGGGCGTGGCGGGCGAGAACCTGCTGCAGCTCCTCGAGCGCCGCCTCGACAACGTCATCTATCGCCTCGGTTTCGCCTCGGATCACGCGGAGGCGCGCCAGCTCGTTCGCCACGGCCACTTCAGGGTGAACGGGCATCGCGTCGACATCCCGTCGTTCCTCTGCAAGGCGAACGATCAGATCGAGGTCAAGGACGCCTCGAAGAAGATCACCCGCATCCTCGAGAGCCTGGGCGCCGTCGACCGGCGCGGGGTTCCGAAGTGGCTGGAGCTGGAGAAGGACAACTTCAAGGGGAAGTTGACCGCTCTCCCGGCCCGTGAAGATTTGACGTTGCCGATTCGCGAGCAACTCATCGTCGAGCTTTATTCGCGCTAATTTCGGGGCCCCGTTCGCGGGCACTGGAAGGATTCGACAGGAGAAGAAATGGCGACCGCAATGGCTACGCAGAGTTCAGCAGGACAGAACAGTTTCATCGCGCGCAACTGGCGGGATCTGATCCGACCGCGCAACCTCGAGGTCGAACCGGAGACGCTGACGGCGACGTACGGCAAGTTCACCTGCGAGCCGCTCGAGCGCGGCTTCGGCACGACGCTGGGCAACAGCCTCCGCCGTATCCTGCTCTCGTCACTTCAGGGCGCGGCGATCACGGCGGTCAAGATCGAGGGCGCGCTGCACGAGTTCACCACCATCCCCGACGTCGTCGAGGACGTGACCGACATCGTGCTAAACCTGAAAGAGGTTCTGCTGAAGGCCGTCGACTCGAAGCCCCGCGTGCTGCGCATCGAGAAGGACGGCGAGGGTCGCGTGAACGCCGGCGACATTCACCTCAGCGACGGGATCGAGGTGCTGAACCCCGATCACAAGATCCTGACCTGCTCGAAGGGCGCCAAGCTCCGCTTGGAGCTGACGGTCGGCTCGGGCCGTGGCTACGTCCCGTCGGAGCGGAACAAGACGGCGCAGACCCCGGTCGGCGTCATCCCGATCGACTCGCTGTTCTCGCCCATCCGCAAGGTGAACTTCCAGGTCACCAACGCGCGCGTCGGACAGCAGACCGACTACGATCGCCTGACCCTCGAGGTCTGGACGAACGGCGCGGTCAAGCCGGAGGACGCGGTGGCGTTCGCCGCCAAGATCCTCAAGGACCAGCTGTCGATCTTCATCAACTTCGAAGAGGGCAGCGAGCCGACCCACGACGCGCACGTGTCGGAGGAGCAGGCCAAGCTGAACGAGAACCTCTGGAAGTCCGTCGACGAGCTCGAGCTGTCGGTCCGCTCGGCCAACTGCCTTCAGAACGCCAACATCCGCTACATCGGCGAGCTGGTTCAGCGCACGGAGTCCGAGATGCTGAAGACCAAGAACTTCGGCCGCAAGTCGCTGAAGGAGATCAAGGAGATCCTGGCCGAGATGGGCCTCTCGCTCGGCATGAAGCTGGAAGGCTGGCCCGGTGACGG
>CAZTZM010000184.1:0-16410 GCA_964618005.1 uncultured Myxococcales bacterium | reverse complement strand
GCGGCGGCGCCGAAGTGCAGCAGCGGCCCCTCGCGCCCCAGCGAGCCGCCGCTGGCGATCGCCGCGAACGAGGCCACCGCCTTCAACAGCGACGTGCGGATCGAGATCCGCCGCCCGGTCACCGCCACGGCTTCCATGATCTCCGCCATGCTGCGCGGGGCGCCGATCCAGGCCGAGATGCCGGCCGCGACCGCGCCGCCCGCGGCCGGTAGCAGGACGCAGAGGACCCGCGGCAGCGTCGAGAAGGCCCGCAGCACGTCCGGCGCGCGGTAAAGGTGCCGGAACACCAGCTCTTGCGCGACGCGGAAGGCGACCGCGAAGGCCCCGGCCCCCAGGCCGACCGCCACGGCGGCGACCCCGATCCGGAGGTGCCTGACGGGGGAGGGTTTGATCATCGCGGCGGGCGCGCCGCCGTCGGTGCGCCACCGCCCAATCTGCACCCGGCCGGGCGCCGGTCAACCGCCCCCGGTCGACCGGTCAGCGGGCGGCGACGCTCTTGTCGGCCCAGGCGGCGATCGCCTTGCGCACGTCGGCTTCCGGGAAGAACGTGTCGCTCGACTTGAGCCCCAGCTCCAGCGATTGGCCGGCGGCCTGCTCCGCGTTCTTGTAGTCCGACTTGGCGGCCAGCAGCAGCGCCTTGATCCAGAGGTTGTACCAGTCCTGGCGCAACGCCAGCGACTGGTCGACGTACTTCAACCCCTGGTCGTAGTCCTTCTTGGTCTCCAGCATGTAGCGCGCGGCATTGGCGTAGGCCCGCCAGGTGTTGTCGAGGGCGCTGATCTTCGTCAGCACCTCCTGCGTCGTGTCGACCTTGATCGGGACCGACAGCGCCAGCTTGTCCCAGGCCACCTGCAGCGAGGCGCTGTCGTCGGTGAAGTCGGGAATGGCGAACGCCAGCCGCTCGCGATACGGCGCGGGGCGCGGGCGCACCTTCACCCGTGCGACATCCAGCTCGCCCTTGTAGTCCCGGCCGTTGCCCAGCTGGTCGGCGTTCTTGTTCAGGATGAACGTCCAGGCGCCCTTGCCGGGCACCGCGAACAGCGCGTAGGTCCCGGCCGGAACCAGCTTGTCGCCGAACGTCACGTCGCGGCTGAACCGGATCTTGGTGGCCTGGTAGGCGCCCAGCGACCAGAGCTTGTCGTACGGGACCAGGCCGCCCCAGATCTTGCGGCCGCCGACCGCCGGGCTGCCGAACTCGACGGCGATCTCGGTCAGGCCGACCTGCTGCGAGACCCGGCCGATCGGGCTCTCGCGCGGAAGCTGGAGATCGTCTGTCGCCGGCTCGGCCGCGGCGGAGCGGGCCAGACCGAGGCCGAGCGTCGCGGCGAGGAACAGGGCAGGGCGTGAGGCGCGCATGGGGGGCGAGCCTATCGACCCGGGCGCAACCGAGCGGTTTCGATTGGGTGACGATTCAGCGCACGCAGCGGACCAGGGCGGCGGTCTGGCCGTATTCCGTGAAGCCGTCTTCGAAGTTGATGTTCCAGGGATCGTGCGCGGTGGCGGCCATGCCGCCGAACAGTGACGACGACCAGTACGGGGTGGTGGCGGCGGTGTCCGGGAAGGTCGTGGTGTCGATGGCGGGCGACACCTTGCTGATTGGCGGGACCTCGTCGACCAGCGTCGACAGCTCCTTGATGCTGGGCGTGCGCCAGGTGTGGCCGTTCAGGGTGAGGTTGGCGCAGGTGGTCTGCGCGGTGGCGAAGTCGGTGGTGGCGGTCGTTCCGGTGGTGGCCCAGATCAGCTTGGTGTCGACGTCCTGCACCTCGCCCGTGGCGACCGCCGTGTAGCGCGGGCTGGGGAGCGGCCCCGGATCGGGCGCCGACACGCAGCGCGCGTATTCGGCGGCCGTGCGATCGCCGGCGTTGCTGGTCAGCCCCTCGTAGAAGTTCACGATCCAGGTGTCCTGCGGCTTGGTGGCGATCTGCGAGACGACCCAGGGCGACGACGTCCAGTGGTACTTGCCGCCGGGCACGCTGGGGAAGGCGGTGGTGTTGATGGCCGGGCTGGTGCGGGTGAAGTCGACCAGCGACAGCAGCTCGATGCGCGTGGGCAGGCGCCAGCTGCGGCCCGCCAGCGTCAGCGTCGCGCAGTAGTTGATGGCGTCGCACCAGGCGAAGGCCTGCGAAGAGGTGACCGCCTTCTGCCAGACCAGCTTGGTCACGTTGTCGGTGACGGTCCCGTCGCCGTTGTCGGTGTAGCTGGCGGGGTTGGGCAGGCCGGCGCTGGCCGGGTTCGGCATCGGCCAGCGCGCATAGATGTAGGCGCTGGGCGGCTGGTAGTCGCAGCCGGCGCCGCCGTCGGTGGCCACCGTTCCGCCGGTTCCGGTCGATCCGCCGGTTCCCGTCGCGCCGCCGGTGCCGGTCGCGCCGCCCGTTCCGGTCTTGCCGCCCGTGGCCGTGGCGCCGCCGGTCCCGGTCTTGCCGCCGGTCGCCGTGACGCCGCCGGTGCCGGTCGCGCCGCCTGTCCCGGGTGAGATGCCGGTGCCGCCGGTCGCGGTGACGCCCCCGGTGCCGGTGGCGCCGCCGCGGCCGGGGGTTCCGCCCGTGGCTTCGGTCGCGCCGCCCGTCCCCGAGGTCGGCGAGCCGCCCGACCCGCCGGTGCCGGCGCCGCCGCTCCCGCTCGAACAGGCGGCGAAAGAGAGCAGCGCCAGGGTCAGGAATGCCGTCGATCGGGGCCGTTTGGTCTGCATCGAACCCTCCGGGGTGGCCGGCGCGAGCTTCTGGCCGGGCACCACTATAAAGGGGCAGGCGGTCGCATCCTGATTCACCTAGGCGCCCGATCGTGACCGGCCGCACCGGTGGGAAAATGGACGCCCGCAGCGGCGGGCGATCAGGTTTTGGACGGCGGCAAGGTGGCCGGCCGCGCCACGTCCCGGTTTTCGGCCGGCACGTCGCTTGCCCCTTCGGGGGACCATGTCGACCCATTTCAACCGCGCGGCGCTGCTGCTCCTGGCCTGCGCGGGCTGCGCGCCCGAGGTGCTGAGCATGAACGTCGCCAACCCCGCCAAGGGCGGCGACGTCGCCGGCGCCATGCAAGCCTACGAAGTCCCGCCGTACCGCCAGGACCATCGCTACGAGGCGACCATGCAGGGCTGGACGCCGTCCGCGCTGGCGTTTCGGATCCACCTGGTGAACGCCGACCGCTGCGGGCTGCCGTCCAGCTACTCGTTCCAGTTGCTCGACGACGCCGGTCACCGGTACCCGTTCCAGCCCAGCGGCGGCGCGCGCGACACGACCCGGACCGGGCACCTGGGCTCGACCCTGCACGACGACTCGATCGACGGCGCGTTCCCGATCCCGATCGACGCCCGCACCCGCTACGTGGTGCTGCAGATCCGGCCGGCCGCCGACCGCGGCTGCACCGCGGTCGACTTCCGGTGGGACTTCCAGGCCTGAGGCGGGGTCAGAGGCCGTCGGCGGCCGCGTCCGCCGCGACCGGAACCAGCGTGACGACGGAGCGTGTCGCGCTCGACGCCACCGCACCACACATGATCACGCCCCCGCTGATGTCGAAGAACGACGCGCTAACGTAACCAGGTTTGGAGACTTCGATCGTCGTCGGGCTGGGGTCACCGTTCAGCGCCTCCAGCGCGTACACGCACGGGCTGGCCGCCGCATCGGTCGGGGCGGGATTGTCCTCCGGGTCCGCCTGCGGACAGGTCGAGATAGCCGGCCCGCAGGGCGTCCGCATCGCGTCAATGAACATCCCGCCATCGACGCCGTCGAGCGAAGCAGACTGCATCGTCACGGTCGGATCGCAGATCGCCAGGCCTGTGTTCGCGTCGACCACGGTCAGCACCGGTGGCGTGTCGACGTAGTTCGGGCAGCCGGTTCCGCCCGTTCCGGAGATCTCCACGGTGCCTCCCGTCGCGTCGCTGCCGGGCTGCCCGGAGGTCAGCGGTTGCTGGCACCCGGCGAGCTGGACGGCCAGACAGGACAGAAGCATCAGCCGCGAACCATTCCCGAATCCATCCATGCGACACCCCCGAGCGTAAGTTAGAGCACGACAGTAACACAAAACGCGGGCACGTTGTTGCTGCGCCTCAACTTGATCTCTGAACGTCGGCGCGCAGGTTCTCTACTGGACTTGGTCTGTCAGAAACGGAGGGACCCATGCGTATCACAACGATGCTGAGCGATTCGCTCGGCAGGGGGATCGCGTTCCTGCCGAACCTCATCGCCGCTGCCGTCATCTTGGTCGTCGGGCTCTTCGTTGCGAAGGCCCTTGGCAAGTTGACCGAGCGGGGGTTGCGGGCGGTCGGGCTCGATCGACGACAGTCGATGCACAAGCTGCTGGGGGAGGGGCGCTCACTCGAGCGTGTCCCGAGAGTCGGCGGCCAGGCCGTGTTCTGGGTGCTGGGGCTGATCACCGTCGGGCTGGCGGTCGACGCGCTTCACCTGGCCTGGCTCAGCGCCGGCGTGGCCCGCGTGATCGGCTACCTGCCTGACGTCCTGGCGGCTGGCCTGGTGGTCGGGTGCGGTTATCTGGCGGGCAACTTTGCGTACCGGGCGCTGGCCCGGCGCGACAGCAGCAGCGCGGCGCTGATGCCGCGGCTGGCGCGCGGCGCGATCTTCGCGCTGGCCGGCTTCATGGCGCTGCAGCAGCTGGGCATCGCCACCGCGATCGTCACGACGGCGTTCACGGTCGGCATCGCCGCGATAGCGGTGGCCGGGGCGATCGCCTTCGGGCTGGGCAACCGCGAGCTGGCGGGGCGCATCACGCGAGAGTGGTATGCGCGCCGCGGCGGCGGGCTGCGCCACTATGACGCGACCCCGGTTCGCCCGGGCAACCTGGACGAGCACCTCGACGAACACCCCGACCTCGGTGCGGGCGGCGAGAAGGGTTGGACGCCCGAGCACACCCACCACTGAAACCGAAAACAACCGCGGTGGCGCGCCGATTCGGTCGGCCCGCCACCGCGGACGTCTATCGGGCTTCACACTTCTTCATAGTCGCGCACGAATGCCCTTAACGGGCGGTGCGTACGCTCGTCTCCGTCGGGGCAAATGAGCCCCGCACACACAAGGAGACGACAGATGATTGGATGCTTGATTTTCGGGAGCTTGGCGGCGATCGGGTTGTCGCGGGCGTTCCACCACCGGCGCATGATGTACGGCGGGTGGGGGGGTGGCTGCGGCGGGTGGCACCGGCGGATGCACGGCTGGCACCACCACGGACATCACCCCTTCTTCGAGCAAGGCCCCGGTGACCAGGGCCCCGGCGACATGGGCGGCTTTGACCGGCCGTTCCCGGGCGGCGAGACCTTCGGCGGGTTCGACGACGGCTTCGGTTCCAGCCGGATGTCCAGAGGCAAGCGGTTCTTCCTGGGCCGGCTGCTGGAGCACGTGCGCGCCACCCCGGCCCAGGAGCGGGTGATTGTGGCGGCGGTCGAGGAGTTCAAGGACGAGCTGAAGAAGGTGGGCGGTGGCGAGGGGCGGCGCAGCCGTAAGGAAGTCATCGACGCGCTCCGCCGCGAGACCTTCGACGGCGTGGTCCTGGGCGAGCAGTTCGCGCGCCACGACTCGATCCTCGAGTCGGCGCGGAAGGCCTTCGTGGGTCTCGTCGCCAAGGTCCACGACGCGCTCGAGCCGGAGCAGCGCAACCGCCTGGCCGATCTCCTCGAGCGTGGCCCCCGGATGGGTTGGTGGGGGCGTGGCTGGTCGGGCGGCGCGGGCTGGTAAACTGGGACCGTGGCGCTGCGGGTCCTATGTATCGACGACGACGTCCGCCTCTACGAGTTGCTGGCGGCCTACCTCGCGCCGAACGGCGTCACGCTGGTGCACGCCACCGACGGAGCGAAGGGGCTGGCCGCGCTGGGGGCGGACGTCTTCGACGCCGTCCTGCTGGACGTGATGATGCCCGGCATGGACGGGCTGGAGGTCTGCCGGCGGATCCGCGAGGTCAGCCGGGTCCCGGTCATCATGCTCACCGCGCGCGGCGACGAGGCCGACCGCGTGGTGGGCCTGGAGCTGGGCGCCGACGACTACGTGCCGAAGCCGTTCTCGCCGCGCGAGCTGCTGGCGCGCCTGCGGGCGGTCCTGCGGCGGGCGCAACCGGCGGCGGGCGGCGGCGAGATCGTGGTGGGGCGGGTGGCGATCGACGTGGGGGCGCGGCAGGTGCGCGTGGGGCCGGAGCTGGCCGATCTGACCGGTCTGGAGTTCGACATCCTGCTGGCGCTGGCGCGCCGCCCGGGGCGCGTCGTCCCGCGCGAGACGCTGCTGGGCGAGGCGGGCCGCCAGGACGTGACCGTGAGCGATCGGACCGTCGACGTTCACGTCTCGCACCTGCGGCGCAAGCTGGGCGACGATCCCAAGACGCCGCGGCTGATCAAGACCGTACGCGGCGTCGGCTACGTGCTGTCACCCGAAGCCGCCCGCCCCGACGGCGGCGCTGAAGGAGGCGCGTGAAGCGCGGACCGTTCCATCATCATCATCACTGGCGCCACTGGGGGGGACCCTGGGGCTTCTGGAGCCGGATGGACCCGGAGGTCCGCGCGCGCGTGATCGAGGAGATCCGGCGCGCCTACGGCCAGAGCCTGGGGCGGTTCCAGCGCCAGCCCTGGGACCGCGTCTTTCAGGAGGCGATGGGCCGCCGCCCCGGCTGGCGGCAGCGCATTCACTGGGAGCTGCGCCTGCACGCCGGCGCGCACCTGCACCGGCGCCTGTTCCTCTGGTTCGGGGCGGCGATCTTCCTGTCTGTGGTGGCGACGCTGACCGCGGCCCACTTCGGTCACGCGCGGCTGGCGGCGCACCCGGTCCGGGCGCTCTTTCTGTTTGGCATCCCGGCGGTGTCGCTGTGGGGGGCCGCGGGGCGCGTGGCGCGGCGGATCGCGCGCCCGCTCTACGAGCTGACGCGGACGGCGCAGGACCTGGGCGCCGGCAACCTGAAGGCCCGCGTCTCCAGCGAGGGGTTCGGCGTCGACGAGCTGGCGGTGCTGTCGTACGCCTTCAATGAGATGGCCGATCGGCTGGAGCGCCAGCTGGCCGACGAGCGGGCGCTGCTGGCCTCGGTCTCGCACGAGCTGCGCACGCCGCTGTCGCGAATTCGCCTGCTGGTCGAGATCGGCCGCCAGTCGCGCGCCGAGGGGGCCGACCTGCGCACGCTGGACGAGATCGAGCGCGAGGCGATCGAGATCGACGCGCTGGTCGGCGAGCTGCTGGCCAGCGCGCGGATCGAGTTCCAGTCGGTGTCGCCCAAGCCGCTGGAGGCGGTGGAGATCGCGCGGCGGGCGCTGGAGCGCGCGGGCGAAGACCTGACCAAGCTGGCGGCGCCGCCCCCGCCGGTCCCGTTCGCCGCCGACCCGACGCTGGTGGCGCGGGCGCTGGCCAACCTGATCGACAACGCCCGCAAACACGGCGAGGGCCTGACCGGTCTGGCCGTGCGGACCGACGGCACGTTCGTCACGTTCGAGGTCACCGACCGCGGCCGCGGCTTCGCCCCCGGCGACGAGACCCGGGTCTTCGAGCGCTTCTACCGCGGCGCCGACGGCGGCCGGGACGCGCGGACGGAGCCGGGCTCGGCCCGGCGGAGTCCTTCGCGGGAGGGCGGGGGAACCCTTTCAGGGTTCCCCCATCTGGAAGGCTCGCTGGGCCTGGGACTGGCGTTGGTCAAACGCATCGCCGACGCCCACGGCGGCCACGTCACCGCCGCCAACCAACCAGAGGGCGGCGCCCGCCTGACCCTGACCCTCCCTATCACCCCCCCAGCCCCCCGAACCTAAAGCGGCGCCCGCTTTCAAGTCACCCTCGCCCGCGAAGCGGGAGAGGGCCGGGGAGAGGGCAACCCTTGCAGCGTGATCGCTACCTAAACGACTTCTGCAGCTCGTCCAGCGCCTTGCTCCCCGGACACAGCTTCTCGAACGGCAGCTGCGACAGCGGCATGTCGGTCGTGCCGCTGATGTCGTGCATGTCACGCGTCTTCGTGTCGACGAAGAACAGGCCCGTCGGGACCTCGCCCTTCTGGCGGTGGCGCTCGACCTCGGCCGCGGCGGCGTTGCGATCGCCGGTGTCGTAGTCTTCGGCCAGCTTGCGCAGCCGGACACAACTGCCGTCGTGCAGCTGGACGCTGACCGCCGAGCCCGGCGCGTAGGTGGTCGTGATCTCCGACGCCGGTGGCACGAAGTCGGCCGCGATCACCGGCAGCATCCGCTTGCGCGTGTTGAGGTAGCTCTTGGTCGACCCCTCGTGATCGTTGAACGTCACGCAGGGCGAGATCACGTCGATCAGCGCGAATCCCTTGTGCGACAGGCCGGCCTTCAGGATCGGGACCAGCTGCTCCTTGTCGCCGGAGAACGCGCGCGCCACGAAGCTGGCTCCCAGCTCCAGCGCCAGCGAGACCGGATCGATCGGGCTGTAGGCGTTGGCCTCGCCGCGCTTGCTCTTGGTGCCGATGTCCGCCGAGGCCGAGAACTGACCCTTGGTCAGGCCGTACACGCCGTTGTTCTCGATCACGTACAGCATGTTCAGGTTGCGGCGGATGGCGTGGACCAGCTGGCCGACGCCGATCGACAGCGAGTCGCCGTCGCCCGAGATGCCGATGTAGGTCAGCGCCCGGTTGGCCGCGTTGGCGCCGGTGGCGATCGACGGCATGCGTCCGTGCGCCGAGTTGAACCCGTGCGCGCCCGAGACGAAGTAGGTGGGCGTCTTCGACGAGCAGCCGATCCCCGACAGCTTGGCGATGAGGTGCGGCGGCTTGTCGAGCTCGTAGAACGCGCGGACGATCGCCGCGGTCACCGAGTCGTGGCCGCAGCCGGCGCACAGGGTGGACATCGACCCCTCGTAGTCGCGCATCGTCAGGCCGATGGCGTTCGGGCGAAGGTGCGGGTGGACGACGGCTGGTTTGGGCGATGGCATGGCTAGATTCGCTCCGGATGCGCGCGCTCGAGCTGCGCGGTGACGCCCTCGATCACGTGCCGCGCCGACAGCGGGAAGCCGCCGTAGACCAGCACGGACCGCAACTTCTCCTTGCTGGAGGCGGTCTCCATCGTCAGCAGCGTGCGCAGCTGCGCGTCGCGGTTCTGCTCGACGACGAACACGGTCTCGTGCGCGGCCAGAAAGGCCTCGACCTCGGCGCCGAACGGGAAGGCCCGCACCCGCAGGTAGTCGGCGATGATCCCGCGCTCGGCCAGCGCCGCCACCGCCTCGCGCACCGCCGGGTCGCAGCCGCCCAGCGAGATGATCCCGAACGTGGCGTCGACCTGCTTGTGCAGGATCGGCGCGGGAACCGCCGCGGCCGCCGCCCTGTGCTTCTTGGCCAGGCGGTCCATCACCTCCTGGTACTCGTCGGGGACCTCGGTGTAGCCGCCCAGCTTGTTGTGGCCCGAGCCGCGCGTGAAGAACGCGCCCTTGCTGTGCACGCCCGGCAGCGTGCGCGCCGCGACGTGGTCCTCGTTCTCGGGCGAGTAGCGGAAGTACTTCGTCATCTTCTCGAGCTCCGCGGCGCCGAGCACGCGGCCGCGGTTCGGGCGATAGCCGTCGTCCCACTTCATGCGCGGGCAGACCCAGTCGTTCATCCCGATGTCGAGGTCCGAGAGCAGAAACACCGGCGTCTGGAAGCGCTCGGCCAGATCGAAGGCCTCGACCGCCAAGCTGAAGCACTCGCCCGGGTGCGCGGGGAACAGCAGGATGTGCTTGGTGTCGCCGTGGCTGGCGTAGGCGCAGGCCAGGATGTCGCCCTGCTGCGTGCGGGTCGGCATGCCGGTCGACGGCCCCGTGCGCTGCACGTCGACGATCACCGCCGGGATCTCGGCGTAGTAGGCCAGGCCGATGAGCTCGCCCATCAGCGAGATGCCCGGGCCGGCCGTCGAGGTGAAGGCGCGCGCGCCGTTCCAGGACGCGCCGATCACCATCCCGATCGCCGCCAGCTCGTCCTCGGCCTGGACGATGCAGTAGTTGTTCTTGCCGGTCTCCGGATCCTTCCGGTACTCGGCGCACAGCTCCTTGAACGAATCCATCACGCTGGTGGCCGGCGTGATCGGGTACCAGGCGGCCACCGTGGCGCCGGCGTAGACGCAGCCGAGCGCGGTGGCCGTGTTGCCGTCGATCAGGATCCGATCGTCGGTGGCGTGCATCTTCTCCAGGCGAATCGGCAGCGGGCAATCGAAGTTCTCGATCGCGTAGTCATAGCCGGCGCGGATCGCCTTGTGGTTCGAGTCGCGCAGCGCCTTCTTCTTGGAGAACTTCTCGTCCAGCAGCTCCTCGATGACGCCCATGTCGATGTCGAGGAAGGCCACCAGCGCGCCCAGGTAGGCGATGTTCTTCATCAGGATCCGCTCGCGCGAATCGTTGAAGATCTCGTTGCACAGCCGGGCCAGCGGTACGCCCAGGAACGTGATGTCGGCCCGCGACAGCGACGCGTCCAGCGGCCAGCTCGAGTCGTAGAGCAGGGCGCCGCCCGAGGCGACCTCGCGCACGTCGCGCGCGTAGGTCTCGGCGTTCATTGCCACGACCAGGTCGTAGTCCAGCGCGCGCGCCGTGTGCCCGGCCTTGCTGACCCGCACTTCGTACCAGGTCGGCAGCCCCTGGATGTTGGAGGGGAACAGGTTCTTGCCCGAGACGGGGATCCCCATCCGGAAGATCGCCTGCATGAGGAGGCCGTTCGCGCTCGCCGAGCCGGTTCCGTTGACGTTGGCGAGCTTGAGGGCGAAGTCGTTGGTCTTGATCGCCTGCCGCTGGTGCACGTGTCGTTTACCCCGATCTTCGACTGCTGGTCTGCTGTCCCGCTTTCGGGAGCGTCAGCTCGAGCCGCGCCATGTCCCAGGCTGCCGTCGGGCAGCGCTCGGCGCACAGGCCGCAGTGGACGCAGACGTCCTCGTCCTTGACCATCACGCGGCCGGTCTGCGGCAGCGCGCCCGACACGAACAGCTCCTGCGTGGGGTTCTCCGCCGGCACGGTCAGGCGCTGGCGCAGCTCCGGCTCGTCACCGTTCTTGGCGATGGTGAGGCAGCTGGTCGGGCAGACGTCGACGCAGGCGTCGCACTCGATGCAGCGCTTGTCGGTGAACGCCGTCTGCACGTCGCAGTTCAGGCAGCGCTCGACCTCGCGCGCGGCCTGCTCGTGATCGAAGCCCATCTCGACCTCCAGCGAGAGCTGCTTGAAGCGCTCGCGCAGGTCGACGTGCTTCATCTTCTGCCGGTGGACGGGGTTGTAGTCGTTGCTGTAGCTCCACTCGTGCAGCCCCATCTTCTGCGTGATGAGGTTCAGGTGCGGGGCCGGCCGCTCGGTCAGCGCCACGCCCTGGCAGTGGTTGTGAATCGAGATCGCCGCCTCGTGGCCGTGGGCGACCGCCCAGATGATGTTCTTGGGGCCCCAGGCCGCGTCGCCGCCGAAGAAGACGCCCGGCCGCGTTGACGCCATCGTCTTCTCGTCGACCTTGGGCATGTCCCACTTGCCGAACTCGATCCCGATGTCGCGCTCGATGTAAGGGAAGGCGTTCTCCTGCCCGATGGCGACGATGACATCGTCGGCGGGGATGACGATCTTCTCGGTCTTGTCGCCGGTGGTCCGCTCAAACTCCATCCCCTTCAACCGACCGCCCTCGACGACGAAGCGGGTGGGGACGTGGTTGACCAGGATCTCGACCTGCTCCTCTTCCGCGTCCTCCAGCTCCCAGGGCGAGGCCTTGAAGTGCTGGCGGTCGCGGCGGGCCATGACCTTCACGTCCTTGCCGCCCAGGCGGCGGGCCGTGCGGCAGCAGTCCATGGCGGTGTTGCCGACGCCGATGATCAGCACGCGCTCGCCGATCGCCGCGGTGTGCTCGAAGGCGACGCTCTCCAGCCAGTCGATGCCGATGAAGATGTGCTCCGCGGCCTCCTTGCGACCGGGCAGATCCAGGTCCTTGCCGCGCGGCGCGCCCGAGCCGACGAAGACCGCGTCGAACCCCTGGACCTTCTGATCCAGCAGCGCCTTCAGGCTGGCGACCGGCGCCTGGTAGCGGATCTCGACGCCCATCTCGGTGATCATCGCGATCTCGTCGTCGAGCACCGCGGCGGGCAGGCGGAAGCTGGGGACGTTGGTGCGCATCAGGCCGCCCGGGCGGGCGTTCTTCTCGAAGATGACGACCTCGTAGCCGAGCGGGGCCAGGTCATTGGCGACCGTCAGCGAGGCGGGTCCGGCGCCGATGCAGGCCACGCGCTTGCCGTTCTTCTGCGCCGGCGGCTTGGGCAGGCGCGCGCGCACGTCGCCTTTGAGGTCGGCGGCCACGCGCTTGATGCGGCAGATGGCGACCGGCTTCTCCTCCACGCGGCCGCGGCGGCAGGCCGGCTCGCACGGGCGATCGCAGGTGCGCCCGAGGATCCCCGGGAACACGTTCGACTCCCGGTTCAGGAGGTAGGCGTCGTCGTAACGCCCCTGCGCCACCATGCGGATGTACTCCGGCACGTTCGTGTGCGCGGGGCAGGCCCACTGGCAGTCGACGACTTTGTGGAAGTAGTCGGGGTTGCGTACGTCTGTCGGTTTCAACTCACGACCAAACGACGAAAGGGAAGAATGAACGGGGGGCGTCCATGTCCATGGATTAGAACCGAGGCCGATCTACGCCGACTGCCGCGCGAACGCAAGCTGGGGTCGACGCCCAGGCATCGTACCATGGTCGGCCCCGGGTGCCATTTTCGGAAACCCGCCGAGAGTGGCCTGGGGCCGGACCGTTTTCGGGGCCGTGGAACAGCTGGCGCGCCGGGGGGATCCCGCGCAAGCTACGCGCGAAACCCGTACCCGAAAGGAGAACGTCATGGCGCTTCACATCGGAAGCTTGGCCCCGGACTTCGAGCAGGACTCGACCGAGGGAAAGATTCGGTTTCACGAGTACCTGGGCGACAAGTGGGGAGTCTTGTTCTCGCACCCGGCCGACTTCACGCCGGTCTGCACGACCGAGCTCGGGCGTGTCGCCAAGCTGAAGGGCGAGTTCGAGAAGCGCAACGTCAAGGTGATCGCGCTCTCGGTCGACCCGCTCGACTCGCACAAGGGCTGGGTCGGCGACATCGAGGAGACGCAGGGGACGAAGGTCAACTTCCCGATCCTCGCCGACGCCGACAAGAAGGTCGCGAAGCTCTACGACATGATCCACCCGGAGGCGAGCGACACGGCCACCGTGCGATCGGTGTTCGTGATCGACCCCAAGAAGAAGATCCGCCTCATCATCACGTACCCCGCCAGCGCGGGTCGCAACTTCGACGAGATCCTGCGGGTCATCGACTCCCTGCAGCTGACCGACAGCCACTCCGTCGCCACGCCGGTCGACTGGAAGGACGGCCAGGACGTCGTCATCGTCCCGTCCCTCAAGGACCCCGCCGTGATGAAGCAGAAGTTCCCCAAGGGCTGGAAGGAACTGAAGCCCTACCTCCGCACCACCCCGCAGCCGAACAAGTAATCTCCCTAGCCGCTCCAAAAACAAAAACGGCCGCCCTCGAACGAGGCGGCCGTTTTTTTCGTCCGTTTTTTGGGGGGGGGTAAGCCCTCCCGCGCTCAGGCGGCGTGGGTCGCCGTGTCGGGCTTGGCGTCGGTCGGGTTACCCGAGTCGTTGTTGCTGCTGCTGCTGCAGGCGATCGGCACGATCACGACGGCGAGGCCCAGGAGGATCCAAAACGCGAAGCTGGAGATTCGGCGCATGTGTTTTCCCTCGACTTTGTACTGGGAGTATAGCGGTGTGGGTCGTCTGGTCTAGGGCAATTGTTTGCCCAATTTTCGACCCATCATTCGCGTCCGCGTCGTGATCTGCGCCTGTCCCGCGATCCAGATCGGTAACTCGGCAAAGCCACCGAGCGCCTGCAGGCGCCGCCTGTCGACGGTGAGCGGCGCCCGAGCGAGCGCGCGCAGCGCACGCAAGGCCCGGCGGGTACGGAATTCCGCGTGCACGGTGCGCGACAGCGTTCGATAGAAATCGCGGGAAAACAGGCCCGGAAACAGTGGATCGAGATCGTCGCTCTCGCTCCAATTGCGCTTCTCACCCAGCTTGGCCCGAACGCGTTCGTGAAACTTCGTTCCGGGAAGGGGGTAGCTGACGGAGATCCCGATCTCGTCGGGCGCCAGCTCGCGCACCAGTCGCCGCGTGAGCGAGATCTCGCCCAGCCCCTCTTCGGGATAGCCAAATTGCAGGAAGAAGCCGATCCGGATCCCGGCCGCGCGCAGCCGCGTCACCGCCCCGCGCACCTGGTCGATCGTGATCCCCTTGTCCATGGCGTCGAGCACGGTCTGCGCGCCCGACTCGACGCCCAGCCAGGCCTCGGCGCACCCGGCGCGTGCGAGCGCGCGCACGTTCTCCTCGGTCATCAGGTCGGCGCGCGTCTGACAAAGGAACGGCGTGATTAGGTTGGCGGCCGCGATCTTCTCCGCGAACGGGAGCAGCCAGCGCGCCTTCAGGCCGAAGATGTCGTCGCAGAACCAGAGGTGATCGGGCGCGTAACGTTCGCGCAGCAGGCGAAGCTCGGCGATGACGTGGTCGGGCGAGCGCGTGTGATACGTGTTGCCGTAGACCGGCTTCGCGCACCAGTTGCAGAGATACGGGCACCCACGCGTCGTCACCACGTTCAAGGAAAAGTAGCCGTGGCGCGCGTGCCAGAACCGCCGGTAGCGCTCGACGTCGACGAGGTCCCAGGCCGGCAGCGGCAGCTGGTCGAGATCCTTCAGCAGCGCGCGCGGGCCGGTCTTGCGCTGCAGGCCCAGGTGGCGGAACACCAGGCCGGGAACATCGTCGACCTTGGCAGCCTCGGCGAGACGCGCGCCGGGCGCCACCCCGTCCAGCCGCGCGGCCAGCTCGCCGAGCGTCAGCTCGCCTTCGCCGACGACGACGTAGTCGGCGCCCGCCGACAAATAAACATCCGGCGCGTCGGCGGCGTCGTGCCCCGCGACGACCACGCGCGCGCCGGCCGCCCGCGCCGCGCGCGTCATTTGTAACGCCGCTTCGCGCATCCGCCCCAGGCACATCTTCGTGAACCAGTTGAAGACGTCGTCGTAGATCACCACCAGCGTCGGGCGAAACTGCGCCAGCGCCGCGGAGAAGCCGCCAATGTCCTCGTCCAGCATCGGATCGAAGAGCGACACGTCGTGCCCGCGCGTGCGCAGGTGCGCGGCGGCGGTGATGGTGCCCAGCGGCGGGTAAGGTTTGCCGATCGCGTGTTGTTTGCGGTCGTACCGCAACAAGTGTGCGTGCGTGAAGAGAACGCGTCCCATCTCGATGTCTGCCCCTCGCCGAGGGGCGCGAGTATACTCCGCGACGTGACGGCTCTCGGCGGCGGCGCGGACGCGTTCGACGCGCTCGCGGCTCGTTACGACACGCTGTTTTCTCCGGCGGCGAACCCTCTCAAGGCGCTCGCGCGCGCGCGGGTCCATGCTGCGCTCGCGCGCCATTTTCTGCCGGGCAGCGCGCTGCTCGAGCTCGGCTGCGGCACCGGCGAAGACACCCTGGCGCTGGCCGCGCGCGGCCATACGCTGGTGTCGTGCGATCCGGCACCCCAGATGTTGGCGCTGGCCGCGGCCAAGCTGACCGCGGCGGGACACGCGCCCGCGGCGCGCTTCGTGCGCGGGAGCGCCGGTTCCCTGGCCGGCGACTGGCCCGCGCTCGGCGCGCGCGTCGACGGCGTGTTCTCGAACTTCGCGCCGCTCAACTGCGAGCTGTCGCTGGCGCCGGTGCGGCACCTGCTGGAGCAGGCGCTGGCGCCGGGTGGCCGCTTCGTCGGGGTCGTTCTGCCGCGCGTCTGTCCGCTGGAGATCGCGCTGTTTCTGGCCCGCGGTCAGCCGCGCACGGCGTTTCGCCGTTTTCAACCCGCGCCCGTCGCCGACGTCGACGGGCGCACCTTTCCGATGCGGTACTACGGCGCCGCCGACTTCGATCGGGCGCTGGGCCCGGGCTTCCGGCGCGTCGAGCTGCGCAGCCTGGGGCTCTGCTTCCCGCCGCTCAGCTTCGGCCCGCGGCTGGCGCGCGCCCCGCGCCTGATGCAGCTCCTGATGGCCGCCGAGGATCGCCTGGCCGGATTGCCGGGGCTGCGGCGCCTGGGCGATCACCTCATCCTCGCCTACGAGCGGATCTGATGCCGGAGGCGGTCGCGGTCCGGATGCTGCGGTCGTCTGGGCGCGTGGCCTTGCTCGCCCTGGCGGTCGTGCTGCCGTTCGAGGCGATCGAGCCGCTCGCGCGCGTCGGGCCCCTGCAGCTCTCCAGCGTCGAGCTCTTTCTCTACCTGGCGCTGGCCGCCTGGGGCGCGTCGCTGGCGGCGGGCTTCGCGGCGGGCGATCGCGATCTCGCGCGGCGTGTCGGGCGCTGGCCGCCCGCGCACCGCGCGGTCATCGCGCTGGCGCTGGTGACGTTCGTTTCGGCCGCCGCCGCGCCCGACGCGCGCGCGCCGGCGGTGAAGTTCGCGCTGCGGAGCGCGGGCGGGATGCTCCTCTACGCGGCCGCGGCGGATCTGCTGCGCGCGCCCGG
>CAZTZM010000183.1:0-2404 GCA_964618005.1 uncultured Myxococcales bacterium | reverse complement strand
CAAGCAGGAGATCCTCGACGCGCTCGCCGAGATGCGCCTCAACAAGAAGCAGATCGACAAGATCGTGCTCAAGTTGAAGGAGCTGGTCGAGCGGATCGAGCAGGCCAACCGCGAGATCGTCGGCTGCGAGCACAAGTCCGGGCTGTCGATCAAGGAGCTGCAGAAGACGCTGCGCGAGATCCGGTCGTCTCCGCTGCGCCAGCGCGCCATCGCCAAGAAGCTGGGGCTGCGCCCCGACGAGATCGAGGAGATGTCGCTGGTCATCGCCAACGCGCGCAAGAAGGTGAAGCGCGTCGAGGAGGAGGCCAAGCTGACCGAGACCGTCCTGCGCGACACCGTCAACGAGATCCAGGACGGCGAGCGCATGGCGGAGAAGGCCAAGGCGGAGCTGGTCGAGGCCAACCTGCGCTTGGTGGTCTCGATCGCCAAGAAGTACACCAACCGCGGGCTGCAGTTCCTGGACCTGATCCAGGAAGGGAACATCGGCCTCATGAAGGCGGTCGACAAGTTCGAGTACAAGCGCGGCTACAAGTTCTCGACCTACGCGACCTGGTGGATCCGCCAGGCCATCACGCGCGCCATCGCCGATCAGGCCCGCACCATCCGCATCCCGGTGCACATGATCGAGACGATCAACAAGCTCATTCGCACCAGCCGCTACCTGGTGCAGGAGCTGGGGCGCGAGCCGACGCCCGAGGAGATCGCCGAGAAGATGGAGCTCCCGCTCGACAAGGTGCGGAAGGTCCTGAAGATCGCCAAGGAGCCGATCTCGCTGGAGACGCCGATCGGCGAGGAGGAGGACTCTCACCTCGGGGACTTCATCGAGGACAAGAGCGTCATCTCGCCCGCCGACGCGGTCATCTCGATGAACCTGGCCGAGCAGACCCGCAAGGTGCTGGCGACGCTGACGCCGCGTGAGGAGAAGGTCCTCCGCATGCGGTTCGGCATCGGCGAGAAGTCCGACCACACGCTGGAAGAGGTGGGTCAGGACTTCGAGGTCACGCGCGAGCGCATCCGCCAGATCGAGGCCAAGGCCCTCCGCAAGCTGCGCCACCCCTCGCGATCGAAACGCCTGAAATCGTTCATGGAGGGCTAGCGCCCGTCTTCCCCTCGATGGCGAGGTTCTCGGTCAAAATCGAGGGGAAGGAGCGGATCGTCGAGCTCGACGAGGGGGCGAAGCCCCGTGTCGACGGCGTCGAAATCGACGTCGTCGTCGTGCCGGCCGAGCCGGGGTCCTGGATCCTGCGGTGCGGATCGGAGCAGACCGTGGCCGGCGTCGACGGCGCGAACGGGAAGCTGACCGTCGAGATCCGCCGGCCTGGGGCGGATCCGGTGATCTTGGCGGCCGAGGTGGCCGACGCCCGGCGGGCGAAGATCGCGGCGCCGGTGCGCGGGGCTGGCGATGCGGGCCCGGTCACGTTGCGGTCGCCGATTCCGGGGCGCGTGGTGAAGCTTCTGGTAAAGCCGGGCGACGCCGTGACCGCCGGGCAGACGCTGGTCGTGCTCGAGGCCATGAAGATGGAGAACGAGCTCCGGGCGCCGCGCGCCGGACGCGTGGGTGACGTGCGCTGCACCGAGGGCGCGGCGGTGGAAGCGGGCCAGGATCTCGCCACCATCGTGTAATCTCAACCGATGCTCGCCACCGCGGTCCTGGCCTTGTGGTGGGCGCAAGCCGAGCCGGCCCCCGTCGAGGCGGCGCCCGCCGAACCCGCGCCGCTCACCGTCGCCGCGCCGGCGCCCGAACCGCCCGGGCTGGACAACCGCGTGGCGATCACCGGCGCGTTCGCCTACCGCCTGGGCGACGAAGGACGCGCGATCGGCCCGGCCGACGGCTTCTCGCTGGGCGGCAGCTACGAGCGCCGTTACTTCCTGCTCTCGCCCGAGATCGAGCTCGGCGTCGGCCTCGACTTCTTCTACGACAAGTTCCAGACCGGCGTCACCGGGACGACCACCACGGAGCCGGGTGTGGAGCAGACGTTCCCCACGGAGCGAATCATCTCGCAGACCGGCTTCGTCGCGCTGCAGACGCTGGCCTGGCGCCACGGCCGCTGGCGGCCCTTCGTCGGGGCGGGGCCTGGCTTCACCATCGCCTACTTCTCGACGTCCGAGGAGATGTTCCGCCCCGGAACGTTCGACGCCGTCCAGCCGCTGGTCCGCGTCGCCGGCGGCCTGGACGTCACGCTCACGCACGACGTGGGGATCGTCGCCCGCGTCGGCTTCGACTACCTCTTCACCCGCCCGACCTTCACCGCCACGGCCCCCGGCGGCGTGCAGACCTATTCGTTCCTGGGAAACCTGTTCGACGCCGGCCTGGGCGTGGTGTTCTTCTTCTGAGCGGATGAACCGGCGCGCCCTGACCGTATGCTTGCTGGTCATCCCCGCCTTCGGGCTGGGCGTGCTCGGC
>CAZTZM010000182.1:0-43483 GCA_964618005.1 uncultured Myxococcales bacterium | reverse complement strand
GCCGCCGGTCCCCGCCGGCTGGCTCGCGTCGTCGCCGCTCTCCGATTCACCGCACGCCGTGAGGACGAACCCGAAAACGAAAGCAAACAGGATGGCTCTCTTCATGATCGCTGGTGAAGAGGGCAGGCGGCCGCCGTTTCCTTACGGCGATTTTTCTACTCGGCGATGATCCCGGTCGGACCCACCCGCGACAGGCTGATCGCGCAGTCGTCGACGGCCACGACCGCGGTCGAGGGCGTCAGGTTCTCACCGACGTTGACGACGTCCCATTCGACCCACGGTGTCGGCGCCATCGGCTGCCCGGTCACGTCGACGACCTGCTGCCCGTCCAGCCAGATCGTGAGCCGGCCGGTGTCGTCTTGCGCGTTTCGATAGAAGGCTTCGATCTGGAACCAGACGCTGACCGGAACGACCGGCGCGGGCGACACCAGCGGCACGTCCAGGCCGGATTGATGGTCATAGAGCAGCAGCGTCAGCGATCCGTCGGCCGCGTTCGTGAGCTCGAGATCGTAGAACTCATTCTCGGTGCTGGCGTCGCCGGCGTCGGTGCGCAGCCGAAACTTGAGCAGGATCCAGAACGTGCCGACCGAGATCGTGCGCGGCAGGTAATACCAGGCGCTGTAGTACGCCTCGACCGGCAACCCGCCTTTGCGCGTCAGGCCGGTGTTGGCCTGGGCCCCGTCCGTCCCGGCGTCGATCGTGAGCAGGGCCGCGTAGCTTCCGTGGTGAGCGTAGGCGTTCGACACGGCGATGGTGTTGCCGGGCGTGGGATAGGCGTTGGCTGATCCGCCGGAAACGCCGGTCCACTCGTCGAAGGTCCCGTCCTCGAACCGCGACGTCCACAGCACGTCCGAACCCAGGTCCATCCGCGGTCCACAGGCGGCCGTGAACGACGCCAGCAGCGCCGCCGCCGCGAGCGTGCCGCCACGGCCCCTCATCACAGGATCCCCCACGACGCCCCCACGGTCGCGCCGAGGTTCCAGGCGGCCACCCGGCCCAGATCGCCGGCCGGCAGGGCGAACAGCTCGGGCGGGCGGGGAAACCAGGCCCCCTGGATCAGGAAGAAGGGCGACAGGCTGCCCGCCGTCGCCAGCCGCCACCCGGCGCCGGCGCGCGGCCCGACCGCATACGAGACCTGCGTCCGCGCGACGGCGAGGGTGGTGGGGCGCGCGGTGAACAGCTCGACCGCTGCGCCCAGCTCGACGTACAGGCGCGAGCGGCCGGCCGCGCGCACGGGCGAGCGGACGTCCACGTCGGCCATCGCTTGCCACTGCCGGATCCCGACGCCGCCGACGTCGCCGCCCGCGGGCGCCAGGACCGTCACGGCCGCGACGGGAACGAGGCGGCCGCGACCAAACGCGATCCGGAGAGCCAGTCCGGGCGCGACCGTGGTATCGCCGCCCAGCGCCGCGCCGGCGGTGGCGCCCAGATCCAGGCGGGCACGCGCCTCCGGGGGCGGCGCGACGGTCCAGGCAGGCGCCGCGCGAATCGATTCGGTCGCTGCCGGTCGCGCCGTGTCGGCGGGCGCCGTGTCTGCGCCCGCGGCCACGGCGACGAAGACCGCCGCGAACTGCGCCCGCTTCGCGCAGTCGCGCGCCGCCTCCGCGTATTCGCGGACGCGGGCGCCCGCGGTGACGCGGAAACCGGGACCCAGGTCGACGATCTGCACCGGCGGGACCGGTCCGCCGGGTCTTTCCAGGCGATCGATCAGCACCTGGCTGGGCACCAGGGACACGAGGCGCTGCCAGACGAGGCCCGGCGTTGGGCAGCCGCTGGAGCCGCCGACGAGCGGCGTCGGACCCGTGAGCGGGTCTTCCGCGGCCGCGGCGCCCGTCGCCGAAAGGAACAGGATCAGGCCGGCGGTTCGAACGAAAGCACGCGGCCTGTTCACCGAACAAACATATCCGAACCGAGCAGGACGTTTCAGGGAAGGAAGCGCGGTCCGCATCCCCTTATAGGGATGATGGCCGGAACCGTGGTCTCGGCGGACACTGTACGGCCGGGCTCTGCCTCGCAGGACATGCGCTCGCGTGGGACGTCTCGCGCCAGGTTCCTGGCGATCTATGACCTGTGGGCCGAGAGCGTCCTCAAGTGGATCCGGGCGCTTGGGGGCGGCGAGGCGGACCGAGAAGACATCGCGCAAGAGGTCTTCCTGATCGCCAGCCGCCGGCTTCATGCCTTCGACGGCAGCAATCCGGCTGCCTGGCTCTACCGGATCACGCAGCGTCAGGTCCGTGACTTCCGGCGCCGGGCCTGGATCAGAAGAATTTTTACCAAAGACCACACCGACGCCATCGACGCGCTGGCAGACGACCGGGCGTGCCCGTCGGACATGCTGGAGCGGAAGCAGAGTCAACGCGTCCTGTTCGCGCTGCTCTCGAAGATGAACACCGACCGCCGCGCCGCGTTCGTCCTGTTCGAGATCGACGGTCTTTCGGGCGAGGAGATCGCGCGCATCCAGGGCGTTGCCGTCAACACGGTCTGGAAACGGCTGCACGTGGCGCGAAAAGAGTTCCTGGCGTTGGTCGCGCGTCACCAGCGCGGATACGATCCGTCGAAGCTCATCCCGTCGCGGCGAAGGAAAGGGTCCGGGGGCTGATGGCGATCAGAGACGACAGCGAGCATGGTCCGCTGGAACGGTTGGTCGACGTCTCCGGCGATCAAGGGGGCGAGGCGGCCTGGATCCCTGCCAGAGCGGTCGAGCTGCTGAAGAGCGCCGACCCCTTCTCCCTGCCGACGGGCCGTAAGCAGCGGCTGCTGTTGAGCCTGGGGCAAGGTTGGGTCCGGCGACGGAGCGCCTGGCTTCGGCCGATCGTGGTGGGGGCCCTTCTGATCGGCAGCGGCGCGATCGCCAGCGCGGCGCTCACCAGTTGGCCAAGGTGGCTCGCGCGTTCGTACCGGACGCTGGTGTCCGAAGCCCCCGCCCCCGCGCCACGGCCGCGACAGCCGGCGGTGCGCGTCGCGGTCACGACCGGGTCGCCGGCTCCCGAGCGCGTGCCGCCGATTGCGGTGGCCCCATCCTCGGTCGTGCGCCGGCCGGCGGAGGTTCACGTCCACCGGCCGCCGATCGATCAGGCGTTCCCGGCCTTCCCGGCCTTCGACGATCCGGCGCTGCTGCTGGCCGCCACACGCGCCCTGCGCGCCGATCGCGATCCGAAGCTGGCGCGGGACCTGGCGGCCCGCTACCTCGAGCGCCATCCCAGCGGCGCCTTGGCGGACGAGGCCTTCGCGATTTCGATCGAAGCGGCCATCGATCACCACGACCCTGACGTCGCGGCACTGAGCGCGAGATACCTGACGCTGTTCCCACGGGGTTCGTTCCGCGGCTTCGCCGAGCGCTCGCTGAAGTCGCCTGATCGCTGAAGCGGGTATTTTCGCCGTGAAGTCGAAGCGCCTGTTGTTCGCGATGTCCGCCTTGCTCCTGGGCCTGGTGGTCGCCTTCGGCCGTGGCCACCGTCAGCGCGCCGCGACCGCCGCCGCTGACCACGGCGATGACGCCGTCACCCCGACGGCGGCGGACCCTCCGCCCCCGCCATCACCCGTGATGGCGGCGCCGGCGGCGCCTCCGCGGCGAACGGCTCCCGCCGCTCTCGTCTTTCGGACCGAGGCCTCGCTGATGTCCGCCATCCGCGATCTCGGCGCCGCCGACCCGGCGCGGGCCCTCGAGCTGTCGCGCGAGGGAAACCGCCGGTTCCCGAACAGCGCGGACGCGGCAGAGCGCAGCTGGACGATCTGCAAGTCCCTGGCGGCGCTCGGTCGGGCCTCGGAGGCGCGGGACGAGGCGCAACAGATGGTCGAACAATATCCCGGAACGTCCTGGGCCAGCGACGTGCGCCGCCACCTGCTCACCCAACCCCTCACCGATCCCGGCCAACGCGGCTACGGAAAGAGCTTCGAGCTGGATTGAGCGCGCCAGACGGCGAAGACGTTGAAGCTCGATCCGACCTCACTCCCGGGCGCTGGTGAAGCGTTCGTGCGGCGCTGAAGAGCAACCAGGTGGCAATGACGCTCGCAAATTGCGAAGATGTCCACCATGTCGACGCCGAAGCGGCCGATCTTGTTGGGGGTCGGTTCGGGGAGCTCGGAGACCTTCCTGGCGGTCAGCGTGCGCAGGCGCCAGTGTCCGCGTCCATCGACTGGTAGGTGGCGATCACGATTCCCGTGGCGGATGACTTGACATTCAGGAGGCACAGTCCTGTCGACAGATCGCCGTCGTTGAAGAGCCGTCGCCCCGCTCCGAGAATCAACGGGTGAATCATCAGCACGTACTGATCGATCAGACGGTGTCGCATCAGGGCCTGGACGAGCTCGCCACTGCCGAGGACCACGAGATCCTTACCGGGCTGTTGCTTCAGCTCGGAGACGGCGCCGACCGGATCCCGACTGAGCAGGCGTGAGTTTGCCCAGGAAAGAGGCTCCGTGAGGGTCTTAGAAACCACGTATTTGTGGGCCTCGTTCAGAGTCTGGGCGAAGTGGCTACCGGCCTGGTGTGGCCAGGACTGAAGGTCCTCATAGGTCCTGCGACCCAAGAGTACGGCGCTGCTCGTCGCCATGATCTGACTGGCCAGGCGGGTGATGACCGGATCTGCGAAGGGGTTAGCCCAGCCACCGTGCGGAAATCCCCCTCGCCGATCCTCATCTTCACGCGCCGGCGCCTGCATGACGCCATCCAGGGTGACGTGCGCGAAGACGACCACCTTGCTCATTGAACACCTTCCTTCTCTCCTACGCGGACGGCGATTGGTCGGGTCTGAGACGCATCGCTTGGACATCGGCGACGATCTCGATTTCGTCTCCGACGACGACCCCGCCGGTGTCGGGGTCTTGATTCCATCGCAGACCGAACCTCCGACGGTCGAGGTGGGATCTGATTTCGTACGATGTCCACTCGACGCCGTTGGCGTCCGTCCAACGGTCGTCGCGAACGATCTCGGCCTCGACTTCTTCCATGAATCCATGCAGAGCCAGTCGGCCCCGAACGATGGGATTGCCGTGCTCTGGCTGCTCGACCTCGCTGCTCGAGAACGTGGCCTGTTGAAAATGTTCGACGTCGAAGAACTCCGCAGAGCGAATCTGAACGTCGCGCTCGCCGTCAGCCGTGTCGACACTGGCGAGATCGACCCACAGGTGGACTGACGACCTCGCCAGATCGTCATTGTTGAGCACGATGGTTCCGCCCCACCTCCAGAACTGACCGTGAATCTCGTGGACCACGATGTGCCGGAGCGTGAAGCGGAGGCGCGAGTGAGCGAGATCGATCAGCCATGTCTCGGTCGGCACAGGCGTCTCGTCGATGGACAACTCCTCGTGGATGCGGCCGCGAGCGGCCTCCTCGAGCCAGTGGGCCGCCCACGGATAAAGGACGTCATTCTCATGGCGAAGGTGATCGCGGAAGGTGGCGACGAAGTCCGCTATCCTCTCGACCGGCAAGCGGTTCAGGTCCAGGTCTGCGGCCAGCTTGCTCAGGTTGCTGCAAATCTGCTTGTGCTGGGCGAGAAGCGCCTGGGCCTCGTCCGGGTTCTTTTCGGCGAAGGCCGGGAGCACGTGCTCTCCCTCGTCCTGGCAGTGGCGAATGAGCTCATTCTCGAACGTCTGCCATGCAATGCGGAGGGCGATCGGGTCACGGCGAGCTGACTGAGCCACGATGGATTGAAGCTGACGTTCGAGCCGTTCGTAGTCCTGGTAGAGAACCGCCCGGACCGCGTCGTCGTTTCTCGCGGGGAGCGTGCGCCGGGGATGACCATCCAGGCTGGGTGTCTTTGCATTGGTCATATACGAATGGTGTGCACCTCCGACGCCGCTCGCAGCGGGACGGTCGCCGATGACGAAGGAAGCCTATCGGAAGAGGCGCCATGCCGGCGGTGCCGAACAGAACCGTCGGCACGATCGGGAGGCCACCCGCCCGGGAAGAGCTGGCGCGAGCACGTGGGGAATCCGGGCAGAGGTGCTGTCCTCTGCCGGTGGGGTTCGGGCATCGAACCCGTCAGATCCTAGTCCCGCGGGCGGAAGTCGGCGTGGCAGCGCACGCAGGTCTCGGAGACGTGGCCGTAGGCCACGGCGACCCGGTAAGGGTTGGCGCTCCGTCCGGCGTCTCCGAGCTCTCGCGCGGCTGCCTTGAGCTCGTCCTGGCGGACGAAGAACTTCTCCGGGAGGGACGCGTTCAACTCGGTCGCGTCGTGTGTGAGAGGACGACTCAGATTGACATCGTCGACGATCTTGTCGGCGCGCCCGATGATTCGTGAGTACTGGAGGAGCATGATCGCCGAGACCAGATCGCTCATGTCTTCCGTGTGCGAGCTCATTCGATCGTGCAGAAGCGCCTTCGCCTCGTTGGAGAGGGGCTCGGGAGGGTCGGGCCGAGCGGGTGGCGTGATGGCGCGCGTGAGTTGCGCCATCTGCGGAGGCTGGTTCGCATCTCGGCCCGCGCATGAGAGCGAGACCGAAAGAGCACCGACAACTGCGATCAGCGAAATCGTCGAACGCCTCGCGTTCCTCATGTCCCGGAATTGAGCAAAGGAAGGGCCACACGTAGCGCGGGCGTCGTGCGCTCCCGGAGCGCGAAGATTCTGCGGTGCAGGGGCGGACAGGCGCAGAAGTTGCGCGGGAGTCGAGCCGCCGTTCGGGTTGTCGATGGGGGATTGATGGGCCTCGCCCCGGTGGCACAGCCGCTGCACTGGGAAGAGATGTGGATCAATCAATCGATGCCCAGCGTCTGCCTGGTCGACGCGTTGACGCTGGCCTGACATTATCCCTGCCGCGATGAATCTGGACGATCTCAAGCTGATCTTGGTCCCGACGGATTTTTCCGAGGCGTCCGCTGTCGCGTTGCGCACCGCGATTCGGTTGGCGCAGACCTTTCATGCTGCGATCGAGGTCTTCCACGTGAACATCGACCCCTCGCTCGTTTTGCCACCCCCGGCCGACGTCGTGATGCGGCCGGCCGCATTCGAGCGCGTTCTGGCGGAAACTGCCGAGAAGCTGGAGCAGGTGGTCGCCGAGGTACGCCAGGCAGGCGTCACGTGCACGAGCACCTCCGAGGTCGGACGCTCATATCCGGCCATCGTGGAGCAGGCGCGTCGGAGCCATGCCGGTCTGATCGTGATGGGCACTCACGGCAGGCACGGACTCAGTCATGCTGTTCTGGGCAGCGTGGCCGAGAAGGTTGTCGAGTACTCGCCATGTCCCATTCTGGTCGTTCCGAGCGCCAGCCCGGCCTAATCCGCGCATTCGCGTGAGCCGCCCGAGTCGCCGCCGGACCTTCTTCGTCGAGCCGGGGCATCTTAATTGCACCCACGTCCTCGTGGACGCGTCGTGAAGACGTTTCGAGAACAGAAGCATCGAATCGACCGCGGCGGCTGGTTGCGTGCCGCCGTGCTGGGCGCCGACGATGGCGTCGTATCCACGGCAAGCCTCATGATCGGCGTGGCGTCGGCGTCGGCGACCAAGGGCAGCGTCCTCCTGGCCGGAGTGGCCGGGATGGTGGCCGGCGCGATGTCCATGGCGGCAGGCGAGTACGTGTCGGTCTGTTCGCAACGGGACCTTGAGAAGGCCGACATCGCGCTCGAGCGGCGCCAGCTTCGTGCGGATCCGCAGGGCGAGCTGGCCGAGCTGATCGAGATCTATGTTCAGCGGGGTCTCGATCCCGAGTTGGCGCGGAAAGTCGGGGAGCAGCTCAGCGCACGGGGGCGCCTCAAGGCCCACCTCCGAGACGAGCTGGGCTTCCGCGACTCCTCGCGCGCGAGGCCCATTCAGGCCGCGGCGGTTTCCGCAGTCAGCTTCGCTTCCCTGGCCGTGCTTCCGATAGCGGCGTTCGCGGTGGCATCCGAGCGCGTCCGCGTGGTCGCGGTTGCTCTCGTATCGCTGGCGGGCTTGGCGGCGCTGGGCGCCGCCGGCGCGGTATTGGGGGGAGCGCCGCGTCTGCGCGCGGCGCTGCGCGTTCTCGCCGGGGGCGGATTTGCGATGGCGATCAGCGCGGTCGTCGGAAAGCTTCTTGGCGTCGTGGGCCTGTGACGTCCGCGGCCGAGACATCCGGCAGGCAAAGACCCTCTAACTGGTCCGGCCCCAGGCCACCTTGGCCCAGAGCCGTTCGTGAACGAGATATGCCACCGTCGTGTAGACGTTGCTGGCGACCGTGAAGGCGACGGCGATCGAAAGCTTGTGCGTGAACAAGTAGAGCGCGACGAAGTCGAGCGTCAGGACCAGCAGCCGGTACGTAGCCGCCTTGAGGGTCGATCGTGCGAAGCTGTCGTCACCGCGCGCTCGGTCATGCCGCGACCGCGTCAGGGTGCTTCCATGAGGTGCGGTCCTGTACATCGCTTCACCTCGCGCTGGCTGGAGTGCTGGCGGCGTTCCACCAGATGTCGGCGATCCCGAGAAGCCCACGCATGGTCACGTTCCTATTCAAGCGGTGGGCCAGCGAGCGCTCAGTGAGCGCCCGGATCGGCCGGCTGCGCGAGATCGACCGGCCCCGGGGCGGGCGGTGGCGGCGTTGAAGCTTTAGCCTTCCGTTGCTCGTTCCGCTCTCTCAACTCCCGGGCTGCCATGAATCCCCACCGCTCGTCTTCATCTTCCAGGTGAAGACCGGCGGCAGCTTGCTGGGCGGCGATCTTGTCTGGCGCCGAATCGGAGACACGGCGCGTCGACTCCGGGCGTGCTCGAGGGCCAGACGCGCAAGCCGAGATGAGGGCGCCGGCGAAAAGAATGCGCGAGAAAACCTTCGAGGTGGTCATGCCATCCGTAGAGGCAAGATCTCGGCCAGGTCTACGCCGATCCCGTCATCCGTCCGGTGATCACCTCGAGGACCTCGGCCGTAATCTCCTCCTGGCGGAGCACGTTCTCGGTGCGGCGCAGCTCGAGGAGCATCTCGTCGAGGTGAGCGTGAGCCGCCTGGAGCACCTCCAGGCTGGCGGCGTTGGCCGCAGCGAAGCTCTCGGCAACGAACTCGAAGAGGTGAGCGCGCACGTACTCGATCGCGATCTGCGCGGCGAGGACTGGCACCGGAAGCATGGTGATCGGTGGAAAGTCGCCGAGATATGCGCGCGACGGCAGATCGATGGGGAGCAGGCGCTGTCGCTCGATGACCGCGCCGCCGGTCGGGGTTCGCCTGGGATAGATCACGTCGGCGATCAGTGGCTCGCTCGCATCCATTCGCGTGAGGAGCAGGTCGCCGATCTGGTCGGCGACGTCCCCCAGTCCCGCGAGGTGCGTCGCCATGTTGCCCACGTACGTCACCGTCAGACCCTGCTCCCGGGCGAACGCGAGGCCGCGGGCACCGACGACCAGGACGTCGTGGGGTTGGGGACCCTCACGGGCCGCCCGTAAGACGTGCTCATTGAGCGCACCGACGAATCCGCGCTCGGTACAGAGGGCGACGACGAGGGTGCGCGCTGGCCGCCCGGACGAGGGCGGCGCCGCGGGGGACCCCTCCGTGCTCAAGCTGGCGAAGGCAGCGCCGATTCGGGCCGCGTACTCCCGGGCCGCGACTTGAGCCCGCTCGCCTTGCTGAATCCGTGCGGCGGCCATTCCCCGCATGGCACCCAGGACCTCCTCGAGCTCCTTCATCGTGCCGAGCCGAGCTCGCACCTCCATTCCACGTTCAGACATGGCCGCTGTCCGCTCCGCCCGGAGCCGCTAAGCCGACCGCGGCGGCCTCGATGAGACCCCGCAGATCGCCGCGGGTCGCGTCGTCGAGGGCGCCTGAATCCCGGAGGCGGCTGGCGACTCCCGGGCGACTCGAGAGCATGCCGGCCAATGTCGAGCGAAAGCGCTCGATCCGATCGATCGGCAAGCGATCCAGCGTCCCGCCCGACAGTGCCAGAAGCATCGCCACCTGCAGCTCGAACGGTTGCGGCCCAAGCTGCGGTTGGGCCAGGACAGCGCGGATCCGCCGCCCGTGCTCGACGAGCTTCCGCGTCCGTTCGTCGGAGATGCCGCCGAAGTGCGTGAAGACCTCCAGCTCGAGAAACTGGGCGTAGGCGAGGCGCAATGGCTCCGCGAGGGTTCGCATGGCCGGCTTTTGGGTCTTCCCCCCGACGCGCGAGACGCTCAGTCCCACGTCCACCGCGGGCTTCTGTCCGCCATGGAACAGCTTGGCGTCGAGCACGATCTGGCCGTCGGTGATCGAGATGAGGTTGGTGGGGATGTAGGCGCTGAGATTTCCTTCCTGGGTTTCAGCGATGGGAAGCGCCGTCACCGAACCGCCGCCGCAGCGTGGGTGCAACTTCGCAGCGCGTTCCAAGAGGCGGGCGTGGACATAGAAGATGTCGCCCGGGAAAGCCTCGCGCCCAGGGGGCTGCTGCAGCAGCAGCGAGATCTGGCGGTGAACGTCGGCGTGCTTCGTCAGGTCGTCGATGACGACCAGCACGTCTCGCCCCTGGCGCGCGAAGTACTCCGCCATCGTGAAGCCAGCGTAGGGCGCCAGCCACTGCAACCCAGGCGCGGCGTGCTCGGCGTCGGCGACCACGAAGAGGCATCGACTGGGCTCGCCGAGTGTCTGAACCTGCTCGATCACGCGTTTGATCGCGGAGGCCCGCTGCCCGACCCCCACGTAGACGCAGAGAACGTCGCTCCCGCGTTGATTGATGATGGCGTCGACCGCCAAGGTCGTTTTTCCGGTAGAGCGATCGCCGATGATGAGCTCGCGCTGGCCCCTTCCGATGGCGAACATCGCGTCCACGACCGCGGTCCCGGTCTCCAGCGGGACGACGACCGGCGCGCGATCGATGATCGCGGGTGCTGGGCGATCCGCGGGCTCGAACCCGACGGTGGCGACGGGACCGCTGCCATCGAGGGGGCGCCCCAGGGGATCGACGATGCGCCCCAGCAGCGCGTCGCCCACGGGAACCTGCACCACGCGGCCGGTCCCCCGCACGAGATCCCCCGCGGCGATCCGGTCGGTGTTGTCGAGCAACACGCACCCGATGTCGTGCTTTCCGAGCTCCACGGCTTGGGCCATGGTTCCGTCACCGAGCTGCAGGAGCTCGTCGAGCGCGGCGTCGGGAAGGCCGGAGACGCGGGCGACACCGTCGCCGATCCGCATGACGCGGCCGATCCGCTCGATCACGGGCGCGGCCGCGAATCCGTGCATGCGCCGGGCGGCGTCGGTCGCCCAGAGATCGAGACTGGCGGCGAGATCGCTCATGCGCCCGCCAGCTCTCGTCGCGCCAGCGCCAGCTGCTCCCGCCAACTCTGGCGAACGACGGCGGTGGGGAGATGGATCTCGGCGCCGGCGACCAGCGCCGGGTCCTCGGCGAAGCTTACGTCCACCACGTCTCCCAGCGTTCGGCGCAGCCGCGCGGCGATGGCGTCGCGGCGGCCCGGCTCCACGGCGACGGCGGTGACGACGTGGACGCGGGAGGGGCCGCTGGCCCCACGCACCAGCGCGTCGTGCGCCGGTGCGTCCATGGATTCGATGGCCCCGACCGCCTCGTTCAAGAGTTGGTCGGTCGCGCTGGCCGCTCCAGACGACACGAGCAGCCGGGAAGCGATCCCCACGGCCAGGTCTGTCGCCTGCGCCCGCAGGTTCGCCTCGGCGGCCACCCGCTCGCGGGCGAGGGCCCCCTGGCCCGCCGTGATGAGAGCGTCCGCGGCCCGGCGGGCCTCGACCATGAGCTGATCACGTTTTGCCTCCGCGTCGCGGCCGGCCTCGAGGAGAAACCGATCGCGCTCACCGGCGGCCGCCAGGTGCTGTTGCTCGACCTCGGCCCGGAGCTCCGCGGCCTTGGTCCGGTCGGCGGCGGCCTCGGCGAGGGGCGTCTCCACCTCGCGTTGCCGGCGCGCAATCATTGCCTGCACGGGTCGATACAGCCAATACCGCAGCACCCCGGCGAGAACCAGGAAGTTGACGATCTGGAACAGGAATGTCGCGAGGTGCGTGTGCATGGCGGCTCAGCGGACGTGAACGAACGGGTTCGCGAACAGGATGAGCAGCGCGACGACCAGACAGTAGATGGCCATGGTTTCAATCATCGCGAGGCCCACGAAGAGCGTCCGGGACAGCGAGGGCGCCGACTCGGGTTGGCGCGCGATCGCCTCCATGGCGGCCGCCACCGCTCGCCCTTCGGCCAGCGCGGGGCCGATGGCCCCGAAGGAGACGGCGACCACCGCGCCGATGATGCTGACGAGTTCGATGCTCATGTTGTCGGTTCCTTTCCATTGTCTGTGTCGGGAGACGTCGTGCCGATCGCTGCCGCGATGAACACCGCGGCCAGCGTCGTGAAGATGTAGGCCTGGATGAGGCCGGTGAGCAGCTCGAGGCCCATGAGAGGGATCGGGACGAGCAGCCCCGCCAGCCCAAGGACGATGGCGATGATGAACTCGCCGCTCATGACGTTCCCGAACAGCCGGATCATGAGCGAGAAGGTTCGGGTGACCTCCGAGAGAAGATTCAGCGGCAACAAGAAGATCGAGGGCTTGGTGAACTCCCGGAGGTAACCAAGGAGCCCATGGCGGCGCAGGCCGGCCACGTGCACGGACAGAAAGACCACCACGGCCAGCGCCGCAGGCGTCTCCAGGTGGGCGGTCGGGGCTTGGATTCCGGGGACGATGCCGCTCGCGTTGGCAAAGAAGAGAAAGAGAAACATCGTCCCCAGCAGCCAGAGGTAGTCGCGTCCTTCGTCGGGGATCACTTCGGCGAGCTGGTTCTCGATGGTGGTCACGAGCAGCTCGACCGCGGTCTGGGCCCGGCCCGGGCGCAGGCGCAGGCGGCTGGTGAGAAGGCGGCTGGCCACTGCCAGGACCGTCATGAGGCCCCAGGTGACCACGACGGGCCTGGTGACGGGGATCGGCCCCACCTGAAAAACGACGGGCAGATCGAACGGAGAGGGACCAGCGCCTTGGCTCATGGGCGTGCCTTTCGGGCGGCGCGGAGCGCCGGCGCGCGCGCGATCAGGACGCCCAGCGCCGCCGACAGGAGGGGCAACGCGCCGGCGCGGGCGGCGACCACGAGCGTTGCGGCCAGCAGTGCCCATCGGCCGACGTGGAGTCCGATCCCGGCCAGCCAGTGGCGCGAACCGTAGAGGCCGATGTTCAGCCGGAGCAACGCGAAGAAACCGGTGCCCAGCGCCAGGCCGGCGATGGACCAGAGGGCGATCCGCGCGAGCAGGGGGCCGTTCATGACTTCCTCACCTTCTGCCAGACGAGAACCGCGCCCAGGGCGACGCCGCAGAAGATGAACGTCGCCGACCAGAACACGCCCGAGTGGTAACGGCTGTCTAACCATCGTCCAAGGAAAGCCCCGGCCAAGGGCGGGAGCACCAGCAACCAGCCCAGCGATCCGACCAGCCCGAGGTTCCGCAGCAGGGCGCGCGGGCCCTCGCGCAACCAGCGGTCGCGGCGCTCGCGGCGTTTCCGCACGGCCGAAGCCATCTCGTCTCCCTTGGACGTCACGACTGCCCTCCGAGCGGGCGGGAACGCAGATTTGGTCGCAACAACCGTTGGATGTTGCGGATCGCGGCGGCGCGCAACCGCTCCTCGTCGACGCGGACCCGGGCCGAGTCCTCGGCGGCCTGCCGAAACCTGGTGAGGACCTCGTGCTCCAGGCGCACGAGATCTCGATCGATCACGGCCTCCCGGGTGGCGATCGAGACGGTGTCATCCGCGATCGAAAGCACGCCGCCCCGGACCGCGCAGTGGAGCTCTTCCCCCTGGAGCTGGCGCCAGCTGACCACGGAGATGACGAGGGCGGTGACCAGGGGGGCGTGGTGGCGCTTGATCCCGAAGCTCCCGCTGGGATCCTCGGCCCGCACGTAAACCACGTTGTCGACGGTGGTCACGATCTCGAGCGGTGTCACGACCACCAGCTTCATCGCGGCGCTTTCCCGGCGGCGGACGATTCCTTGATGCGGGCGTCCTCGATGGTTCCGACCAGGTAGAGCGAGGACTCGGCCCATTCGTCGCAGCTCCCGGCGAGGATCGCGCGGCAGCCGGCGATGGTCTCCGCAAGCGGGACCGACGCTCCGGCGCTCCCCGTGAAGGCCTCCGTCACCTTGAAGGGCTGGGTCAGGAAGCGCTGCAACCGACGGGCGCGCTTGACCGCGAGCCGGTCGGCTGCCCCGAGCTCCTCGACGCCCAGCAGGGCGATGACGTCTGCCAGCTCGCGGTAACGCGCGATGGTCCGGCGCACCTCCTCGGCGGTCAGATAGTGCTCCTGCCCGACCACCAGCGGATCGAGGAGCACCGACCCCGACGCGAGGGGATCGATCGCCGGGTACATACCCTCGGCCGCCATGGCGCGTGAGAGGACGACCGAGCTGTCGAGATGGCGAAACAGCTCGGCCACCGCTGGATCCGTGAAGTCGTCGGCGGGAACGTAGACCGCCTGGATGGACGTCACCGCGGCACCGGCGACAGACGCGATCCGCTCCTCCAGCTCGGCGATTTCGGTCGCCAGGGTGGGTTGGTAGCCGACGCGCGACGGGTACCGGCCGAGGAGCCCGGAGATCTCGCTGCCCGCCTGGACGAACCGAAAAACATTGTCCATCAGGAGGAGCACGTCGCGATGCGCCTGATCCCGGAATTGCTCGGCGATGGTGAGAGCGGTGAGCCCCACGCGCCAGCGGGCACCCGGAGGCTCGTTCATTTGCCCGAACACGAGCGCGGTACGGGCGATGACGCCGGACCGTCGCATGTCGGACAGCAGCTCCTCGCCTTCGCGCGACCGTTCGCCAATCCCGGCGAAGACGGAGAGCCCCCGCTGGTTCTCGGCCGTGCTCCGAATGAGCTCCATCACCAGGACCGTCTTGCCGACCCCGGCGCCCCCGAACATTCCTGCCTTGCCGCCGCGGACCAGCGGGGCCAGGAGGTCGATGACCTTGATGCCGGTTTCCAGCATCTCCCGTTTCGCGCTCTGGTCCTTGATCGAGGGCGAAGGGCGATGGATCGGGGCCCGCGGCGCCGCGGGATCGATGGGCGCTCCGCCGTCGGTGGTCCGGCCGAGAACGTTCAACACACGGCCGAGCACGGCCTCTCCCACCGGAACTGAAATTGGACCGCCCTGGCGGTGGGCCCGCGCCCCCCGCCGAAGACCGCTGGTGGCCTCGAGCGCCACGGCCCGTACCGTCTTTGGATCGGCGTGGCTCTGGACCTCAGCGACGATATGGCGCCCTTCCGCCGCCTCGATCTCGAGCGCCTCCGTGAGCAGGGGGAGCTCCCCATCCTGGAACGACACATCCAGGACCGAACCACGAATCGCCTCCACGATCCCCGGCGACAGATGTCGGTCTTGCACGACCTCTGACAGAGCAAACATGGCGCCAGAAAGAGTTGCGCTGATTCGGCGTTCCGGATCGGGAGCGCGCGCAGTTCTTTCGCATCGTTCCGGCGGTGCGCAGTAAATGCGTGTTTCGCGGTCTCAGTGAAGCCGAAATCACGATGGCTTCGAGCTCGGCGCGGGGACGGGCGCCGGCGCAATGCTTGCACTCCTGGGGGACATGCCATCTCCTCCCGAAGTGCCCGGCACCGCGATGGCCAGTGATTCACCGCGGGCGACGGGTCTCGCTCATGACGTCCTCAGACAGGCCAAGGCCCACCCGCTGGACCCGTTCTTTCGGCCCCGTTCGGTCGCGGTGATCGGCGCGACCGAAACGCCACGCAGCGTGGGGCGGACTCTGCTCCACAACCTCATCGCGTCGCCCTTCGGGGGCACCGTCTATCCCGTCAACCCAAAGCGCGACAGCGTGCTGGGGATAAAGGCCTATCGATCGATCGCCGACGTTCCAGGCGAGGTCGATCTGGCGATCGTCGTGACGCCGGCTGCGACGGTGCCGCGCGTGATCGGGGACTGCGCCGACCGGGGCGTGCCGGCAGCGGTGATCATCTCGGCCGGTTTTCACGAGACCGGGCCCGCAGGTGCCGAGCTGGAGAAGAAAGTTCTGATCGAGGCCCGGCGCGGACGAATGCGCATCGTCGGGCCTAACTGCCTCGGCGTGATGAGCCCGCTCACGGGGCTCAACGCCACGCTCGCGGCCGGCATGGCCCATCCGGGAAACGTGGCCTTCCTGAGCCAGAGCGGGGCGCTCCTCACCGCCATTCTCGATTGGAGCTTACGGGAGCGTGTCGGGTTCAGCGCCTTCGTCTCGCTCGGCGCGATGCTCGACGTCGGGTGGGGCGACCTCATCGACTACCTCGGCGACGACCCACGAACGCGCGCGATCGTGCTCTACATGGAGTCGATCGGCGATGCACGGTCGTTTCTTTCGGCCGCTCGCGAGGTCGCGCTGACCAAGCCGATCATCGTGATCAAGGCGGGACGGTCGGCCGCCGCGAGCCGCGCGGCGGCTTCGCACACGGGCGCGCTCACCGGCTCGGACGAGGTGCTCGACGCGGCGTTTCGGCGCAGCGGCGTCCTCCGGGTGACCGACATCGGGGATGTCTTCCGGCTGGCCGACGTCCTCGGCCGGCAGCCCCGCCCGAGGGGGCCGCGCCTGACGATCGTCACCAACGCGGGCGGACCCGGCGTGCTGGCGACCGACGCGCTGGTGGCCGACGGGGGCGAGCTGGCCTCGCTTTCAGACGGGACGCTCACCCGCCTGGATGCCGTCCTGCCCCCCGCCTGGAGTCACGCCAATCCGCTGGACATCCTGGGCGACGCCGATCCCACGCGCTACGCGGACACCCTCCAGATTGCCGCGGGCGACGGCGCCAGCGACGGCCTGCTCGCGATCCTCACGCCGCAGGACATGACCGACCCGACACTGACCGCGGAGGCGCTCGCCAAACACTCGAAGATCGAGGGCAAGCCGGTCCTGGCGAGCTGGATGGGGGGCGCCGATGTGGCGGCCGGGGCCGACATCCTCAATCGCGCCGGAATCCCGAACTTTCCGTTCCCCGACGATGCCGTGCGGACCTTCTGTCAGATGTGGCGCTACGCCTACAATCTCCGCGGCCTCTACGAGACGCCGGTGCGGCAGCCGGACGGTGGGGTGCATCCGGAGGTCGCCCAGGGGATCATCGCGACCGCGCGCGCCGAACGGCGCACGCTGCTTGACGAGCACGAATCGAAGGCGCTCCTCGGCAGCTATGGGATCCCGGTGACCCCGACGCGCATCGCGCGGGACAAGGCAGAGGCCGTCGCGGCGGCGGAGGCGCTGGGGTTCCCGGTCGCGGTGAAGCTCTGGTCGCGAACGATCACGCACAAGACTGACGTCGGCGGCGTGAAGCTGGAGCTTCGTGACCCCGACGCCGTCGCCACCGCGTTTCGAGAGATCAGAGAGAGCGTGACGGCGAAAGTCGGCGCGGAAGGCTTCCTCGGCGTGACCGTACAGCCCTCCGTCCAGCGGCGGGGTGGTTACGAGCTGATTCTGGGAAGCAGCATCGATCCGCAGCTCGGTCCGGTGATGCTCTTCGGGACCGGGGGAGAGCTGGTCGAGGTGTTCCGAGACCGGGCGCTGGCCTTACCCCCGCTCAACACCACGCTTGCCAGGCGGGCGATGGAGCAGACACGGATCTATCGGGCGTTGACGGGCGTTCGCGGACGAGCGTCGGTCGATCTCGAGGCTCTCGCCGGCCTGCTGGTACGCTTCGGTGATCTCATCATCGAGAACCCACGGATCCGCGAGATCGACGTCAACCCGCTTCTCGCCTCCCCGAGCGGCCTCCTGGCCCTGGACGCCCGCATCGTCCTCGCGGATTCCGACTCGCCCGATTCCGCCCTGCCGAGGTCGGCGATCCGGCCTTATCCAACCGTGTACGTGAGCCGGGGCGAGCTGCGCGACGGTTCGCCGATCCTGATCCGTCCGATCCGTCCCGAGGACGAGCCGATGATGGTCGCTTTTCACGCGACGCTCAGCGAGCAGAGCGTGTGGATGCGCTATCTGGAGGGGCTCAAGCTCGATGTCCGCACCGCGCACGAGCGGTTGGTGCGGATCTGCTTCACCGACTACGACCGGGAGCTGGCGTTGGCGGCGGAGCGGCAAACCCCGGGCGGCGAACGCCAGATCGTTGCGCTCGGCCGGTTGAGCCGCGAGCGCGTTCGTGGGGCGACCGGGGCAGAGTTCTCGCTTCTGGTGGCCGATCCCTGGCAAGGACAGGGGGTGGGTGGACAGCTCCTCGCGCGTCTCATCGACGTGGCGCGAAGCGAGGGGATCGAGCGGATCTACGCCGACGTTCTGGAGGCGAACCTGCGTATGCAGCGCCTGTGCACGCGTCTGGGGTTCGCCGTGGGGCCGGCGGAAGAGGGCGTGGTCAGAGCCGAACGAACGATCTGATGGACAGCCTCACCGCTTCGTCGACAGTCCGGGAGACCGTTTCACAGCCAGCTGTACCCAGGAGACCACTTGGCCCGTGTCGAGCGGCTTCTGCAGGGCGTCGACAGATCCTAGATCGCGCCGGACAACGTCCTGCAGATCGTCCGAGTGGCCCGAAATGAACAGGATCTGAATCGACGGGTCACGGGCGCGGAGCGCGCGGGCCAGCTCCAGGCCGGTTCCGTCGGGCAACCGATAGTCGAGCACGGCCGTTTGGACGCGCCGTCGGTAGCCCAAGGCCTCCGCCGCCGAGTGGCTCACGACCACCTCGTGTCCCGCCGACGTGATGGCCTCGGCCAGGTTCGCGGCCAAATCCTCCTCGTCATCGACGAGCAGCGTGGCCGCCGGCTGCTTGGCCAGCGACTCGAAGGCCTCGACGAGGATCGACAGGGGGACCGGCTTGGGGAGAAACAACCAGGCACCGGCGGCGCGCGACTGATCGATCGTTCCCTCGTCGGTGTAGGCGCTCATCATCATGACGGGGATTCGCTCCCCCCTGCGCCGGAGCTCCTCGATCAGCTGCGCCCCGGACTGGTCCGGCAGCTTGAAATCGGTCACCACGGCGGTGATCCCACCGCGGGCCACCCGCTCCAGACCGGCCTCGGCAGACCCGGCGACCTCGGTCTCGAACCCGATCCCTTGCAAGATCTCCGCGATGTTCTCGGCAAGCTCGATCTGGTCATCGACAACCAGCACGCGACCTGACCTCATGGCGTCTTGAGCGTGCCCTTCTGGCGTCTTGTACGCAAGGGCGCCGCGAGGGCCGGCGAATGACGAAGCTTACGCCTCATTGCGCGAGCATTCGGCCGGCCGCCGGGTATCCAAGCTGGCACGTCATTCGCACATGTTGGTCATATGAAGACGCGAACAATCGTCGCTTCGTCGACGGTGTTGGGGTGTGCCATCGCGGTCGCACTCATCCTCCGCCCCTCACACACGATTCCGCACGGTCCGGAGCTGGCGGTCCCGGAGCGGATTCCGCCGGCCATGCGGGCGGTCATCGCGAGCAAGATGCGCCGGCACGCGGAGCAGCTCCCCGCGCTCGTCTCGAGCGTCGTCGTGCTCGACTACGACGGCGTCGCGAGGAAGGCCGGGGAGATCTTCGATGAGCCGGAGCTTGCCCGTCCGGTCACTGGCGACGAGCTCAACGGGTTGCTCCCGGAGAGGTTCTTCGTTCTCCAGGAGGCCCTTCGCACCGGCGCTCGTCGCGTCGTCGAAGCGGCGGCTCAGCGCGACAGCGGTCGATTGGCCGAGGCTCTCGGCGAGCTCACGAAGACCTGCGTTTCCTGCCACGACGTCTATCTGCGCGGCGCCCCCTGAGGCCGGCGGACGTGCCCGGCGGTCGCGGCGCCAAGGACGAGAACCAGAGGGCCGCCCAGCCAGATGCTTGGTTGAACGAGCGTCAGAAAGGCGAACAGTAGGCCCGACGCGAGTACCAGGGACGAACGACGAAGAAGAAGGCGAGCAACAACGCCCCGAGCGACGCGGCCAGAGCGCTGGCACGAATGATGGCTCGACGCACGTCAGGTCCCGGCCCTCATGATCGACTCTGCCGGCGGCGGACCGCCTCGACGTGGAGATGGCCGCGGACGATCGACTCTTCGAGATCGGATCGTGTGGCGGTCGTCGACATGGTCATCTCCCTTGCGGTTTCTCCAGGAGCTCGAGAAGGGCCTGCAGCGCATCGATGGTCGTGAAGACGCCGACGACGTGCTGGCCTTCGCAGACCACGGTCGAGCCCAGCTTGCGCTCGATCATCGTGGCCACGACGACCCCCACGGGGGTGTCCGGCCCGACGGTGAAGACGTTCTGGACCATCGCCTCCTCGACGCGGACCACCGTCGGGTTGACGCCGGGCAGCGATTCCACCAGAAAGAGGTCCCGCTCGGAGAGCAAGCCCACGATGCGGGCCTCGTCCAGCACCGGAAGGTGTCGGACGTGACTGTCCACCATCAGCTTACGGGCGGCGGCCAGAGATCGGGTCGGTCCGATCGTGTGGGGCGTCGGTGTCATGTATTGACGTACGACGGGAAACTGATGGGTTGGTCGATGCGTGTTCACGAGCCCAGGTGAGGCAACCAGAGTGCCAACTGGAAGACCGGGGGATTCGTGGCGCGAGCGCGTAATTTCTGCGCGCGGTGGCCGGGCTCCGCGAAGGGAATGCCGGTTCTCGGGCGCGAAGGTCCAGGTTCGGATCGGAACGCCGGTTGCACAGCGTGACAGGAGTTTCGAAAGGAGGCCTCCATGTTCTCACGCTCACTCGCCATTCTCATCGCCCCCTGGTTGCCCACCGCCGCGCTGATCCTATCGCTCGGGCCCGCCCACACCGCGAGCGACCTGATCGCGGGAACCCTGGCGGTCGTGCTCTCGGGATTCGCGCTGGTCAGCCGGCGCATCGGCTTCGCGGTCAGCGTCGTCGCCGCCTGGGTGGCGTTGACGGCGTTCATCTTCCCGTCGACCCTGGTCGAGGAGGTCATCGCGATTTCGTGGGCCACCGCGATATTCGCCTGCATGGCTGGCCCCTTCAGCGAGCCGGCGCGTGTCTATCGGGTCGTCTCTCCGCCTGCCGCCTCGGTCCCCGGCGACAGTCGGCTCCCGCTGGCGGCGTAAGTCGCGTGGAGGTCCCGAAAGCTCTAGGATCCCCGCCGTGAACGGCGGGGGGAAGGACGCCTTCTGGGCCCTGGCGCAACCAGCGCTGCTGGGAGACCTGCGAGCCACGGTCTCCGGACTGAGCCAGGAGGAGGCTGGCGCCCGCCTTCGGGAGGTCGGTCCGAACCTGCTGGTTGTGCATCGTCGGACGGACCTCCCGGCCCTGATCGTGGGCCAGCTGGCCAGCCCCATCATCCTCATCCTGCTCGGCGCGACCGTGTTGGCCTTCTTCCTCGGCGATGCGAGCGATGCGGCGATCGTGCTGGCGATCGTGGCCGCTTCGGTGACGCTCGGGGTCTGGCAGGAGCACGGAGCGTCGCAGGCGGTCCAGCAGCTCTTGGCCCAGGTCGCGACGCGGGCGCAGGTGCTGCGGGACGGAGAGGTACGCGAGGTTCTGATCGCCGACGTGGTTCCCGGGGACGTCGCACTGCTGAGCGCCGGCCGGAGTGTCCCCGGGGACGGCGTTCTCCTGGAAGCTCGCGATCTCTTCATCTCCGAGGCGGCGCTGACCGGCGAGAGTGAGCCCGCAGAAAAATCTCCCGGCCCGAGCCCGCCCGAGACGCCTCTGGCGCGGCGGACCGGGGCGGTGTTCCTCGGCACGCACGTCATCAGCGGCGCCGCGCGGGTCTTGGTCGTCAAGACCGGCCCGAAGAGCGAGCTCGGGCGTGTCGCGGCCCACGTCGCCACGCGCGCTCCCGAGACCGATTTCGAGCGCGGGCTGCGGCGATTCGGCTACCTCCTCATGGAGATCACGCTGCTGCTCGTCCTGGGCATCTTCGCGATCAATGTCTATTTCCACCGGCCGGTGCTCGAGTCGTTGATGTTCTCTCTCTCGCTCGCCGTCGGCCTCACACCCCAGCTGCTTCCGGCGATCGTGGCGGTCAATCTGGCGCGCGGCGCCTCCCGGATGGCCGCCGAGAAGACGATCGTTCGCCGGTTGGCCTCGATCGAGAACCTCGGGAGCATGACGGTCCTTTGCTGCGACAAGACTGGCACCTTGACGGAGGGGCGGCTCACCTTCGAAGGCGCCGTCGATGCGGACGGAAACGAGAGTGAAAGGGTCCGTCGGCTCGCCTTCCTCAACGCCGCTCACGAGACAGGTTACGCGAGCCCGCTCGACGAAGCCCTGCGCGGTCTCGCGGTCTGCGCGGTCGATCCGGCGCAGAAGCGCGACGAGATTCCATTCGACTTCGTTCGCCGCCGCCTCTCGATCCTCCTCGACGTCGAGGGGGGCCTGCTTGTCACCAAGGGCGCCGTGGCCGCGGTCCTGAACGCCTGCGAGAACGTCGAGACAGCCTCGGGGGTCATGCCCCTCGATGGTCGGCGTGACGTGATCGAGGCAGCCCTCTTGGCCGCCTGCGAGAGTGGTCTGCGCGTGATCGGGGTCGCCTACCGTTCCTTGCCGGGGACTTCTCGCGTAACACGGGCCGATGAGCGCGCGATGACCTTCGCGGGGCTCGTCCGTTTCCACGATCCGCCGAGGGCCGATGTCCGAGCTGCCCTGGATGAGCTCGGAAGCCTGGGGGTGGCGGTGAAGATCGTCACCGGTGACAACGCTGCCGCGGCGAGGGCCCTGGCCCGTGCCATCGGCCTTCCGAACGCGGTCATTGCGACCGGCGCCGAAGTGCACCGGGCCGCGGCGTCAGCTCTTCCCGCTTGGAGCCGCACGGTCGACGTCTTCGCGGAGGTCGAGCCGACCCAGAAGGAACAGATTGTCGCGGCTTTGCGCCGTTCTGGTCACGTGGTCGGATTCCTCGGGGACGGCATCAACGACGCGCCCGCGCTCCATACGGCCGACGTGGGCATCTCGGTCGCCGGCGCGGCGGACGTCGCCCGGGAAGCCGCCGACATCGTCCTGCTCGAGAAGGGCCTCGGCGTGATCGCCCGGGGATTGCGCGAAGGACGCCGCACATTCGCCAACACGCTCAAGTATGTGTTCATGGCGACGAGCGCGAACTTCGGAAACATGTTCAGCATGGCGGGCGCGTCACTGTTTCTTCCCTTTCTGCCGCTGGTTCCGAAGCAGGTGCTGCTCACCAACCTGCTCACCGATCTTCCCGAGATGGCAATCGCCTCGGATAACGTGGACGACGAAGCGACCGCGACGCCGCAGAAGTGGGACATCCGTCTCGTGCGCCGGTTCATGCTCGTCTTCGGTCTCCTCAGCTCGGTGTTCGACTATCTGACGTTCGGTGCGTTGCTCCTCCTCGGTGGCGCCCGACCGATCACCTTCAGGACGGGCTGGTTCATCGAATCGGTGGTTTCCGCGGCGTCGGTCGTCCTCGTGGTTCGCAGCCGGCGGCCCCTCTGGCGCAGCCGGCCCGGGCGGAACCTGGTGCGCGCGACCGCCTTCTGCCTCTGCGCGACCGTGTTGCTGCCGTTCAGCCCCCTGGCCCGGCCGCTCGGTCTCGCGCCACCTCGACCGGCGATCCTCCTGCTCATCGGCGGGATCGTGCTTGTCTATGTGGCCTCGGCCGAAATCGTGAAGCGGTGGTTCTATGCGGCCGCTCGAAAGTCCCACGCATCGCCCCGCGTGGCATCCGAACTGCGTCGATTCTGGCCATGACGGGCGCGCCCGACATCGTGGACGATCTGTCGCGGCGTGACGCCTACGAGACCGATCCGGGGCGCATCGATCTGCGGGTGACGCACGCATCATGGGTGTTCCTGACCGAGCGCGACGTTTGGAAGGTCAAACGGCCGGTCGATCTGGGGTTCCTCGACTTTCGGACTCTGGAGGCGCGGCGACGTGCTTGCGAGGAGGAGGTGCGCCTGAATCGGCGCCTGGCGCCCGACGTTTACCTTGGCGTCCATCCGATTCGGCTCACCGCTTCCGGTTGCGGGTTCGTGGGTGATGGCGCGATCGTCGACTGGGCGGTCCGGATGCGGCGTCTGCCCGACGACGCCGGCGCCTCGACGCTCCTGGCGCAGGGTCGACTCGATGCGCGTCTGCTCTCGTCGGTGGCCGAGAAGCTGGCGGTATTCCTTCGGGAGGCACGCGTGGCGCCGCGGTTCGGGATGCCAGACGTCCTCAGCTTCAATCTCGAGGAGAACTTCTCTCAGGTCGCGCCTTTCATCGGGGACTCGCTCGACCAAAAGACCTTCGACGAGGTGCAGGCCTTTCAACGAGGGCAGCTGGCGGGGAACAGAGCGCGGTTCATCGCCCGCATTGCGGAGGGCCGTATCCGGGAGGGCCACGGCGACCTTCGCCTGGAACACATCTATTTCCTTGCGGGACAGGACGGTCGTCTCGAGCCCACCGTCATCGACTGCATCGAATTCAACGAACGGTTCCGGTGCGGGGATGTGGCGGCGGAGCTGGCCTTCCTTTCGATGGAGCTCGAGGCCGCTGGGCGGCAGGATCTGGCGGCGGGTGTCGTGGCCCGCTTCGCGGAAGCCAGTGACGACTTCGGCCTCTACGGCGTGCTCGACTTCTATCTCTCCTACCGCGCTTGGGTCCGGGGGAAGGTGGCCGCCTTCGTGGCGAGCGATCCGGCGACGCCCGGCGACCTGCGTGCGTCGAAGCGTGACGAGGCCCATCGCTGCTTCGCGCTGGCCCGGGCCGTCTCCGGAGTCCCGATCGACCGCCCGTTCGTGATCGCGATCGGCGGCCCGATCGGCAGCGGAAAGAGCACGCTGGCCGTCGAGCTGGGGCGCGAGCTGGCGGTCCCGGTCGTCAGCTCCGATCGAACGCGAAAGGCGACGGCAGGGGTGGCCCCGACGGCTCGCGCAGACCGGAGCTCGTACACGCCCGAGGCGCGCGATCGGACGTACGAGGAAATCATCCGCCGTGCCGGTCAGGTGGCCGGCACCGGGCGCGGGGTCATCCTCGATGCCACGTTCGCCGCTTCCGGCTGGCGGCAGCGTGCGGCGGAAGCGGCCAGGGCGGCAAACGCGACCTTCGTCTGGATCGAAGCCCTTTGCCCAGAAAATCTCCTCCGCCAACGCTTGGGCGCCCGGCGCCAAAGCCCGTCGGTTTCGGATGCGGACGATACGCTCCTCGATGACTTCATGCAGGGGTACGAGCCGGCCGGCAGCGGCGATCCCAGGCCGCATCTGTCGGTCGATACCAGCGGCGGCGACCCGGAGCCCGCATCCCGAGCCGCGCTGGCGGGGCTCTTCGAGGCCGGAATCGCCCCGGCCAGCAGCCGGCGCGACGCCTGAGGCCCGGTTCGCGCAGATCTTGCGCGAACCGGACCGCCAGACGCATCCCCTGCGCGGGCGAAGCCGTGACGAAGCCCTCTCGATGCCCATCGGCGCTGGTCCGGTCGTTGCAGTCGTGAGGGGCATGACGACCGCGACAAAGAAGATTCTGGTCGCCACCGACTTCTCCGAGGCGAGCGACGAAGCTCTGATCCGAGCCATAGAGCTCGGACGGCAGATGGGCGCGATGCTCGAGATCGTCCACGTCCTGGAGTTCGGTGACTCGGCGCAACCGCCGTTCGGCTTGATCAACTACGTGGGGGACGTCGGAGGTCTCATCGCGCACGTCGAACGCGAGCTGGCGGCTCGGTCCAACGAGGTCGTCGCGGCGGGACTGCGGTCGTTCGCGCGGACGCTCGAGGGCAGCGCGTATCAGGAGATAGTTCGCGAGGCCCGGGAGGCCAACGTCGATCTCATCGTGATCGGCACGCACGGACGCCGGGGTCTCGCCCGCGCGATGGTGGGGAGCGTCGCGGAGCGCGTCGTACGGCACGCGAGCTGCCCCGTTCTCACCGTTCCCTTCTCCAAGAAGGCGGCGTAGGCAGTACCATGGCCAACGTCAGTCAAGCTGTCGGCAGTCCATCCCCGAGAGGAGCATCCCGCGCCGTGGAAAACAAAGGAAGGATTCTGGTCGTCGACGACGAGGTGAACGCGCGGACGGCTCTCCTCGAGCTGCTTCGGGATGAGGGCTACGTCGTGGAGTCCGCCGCGGACGCCTTCAAGGCGCTCGGAAAGGCCGCCGAGCTGGCGCCCGACCTGGTCCTGACGGACCTGAAGATGCCCGGGATGGACGGTCTGCAGCTCCTCGGGAAGCTGCACGAAAACGATCCCGATCTGCCGGTCATCGTCATGACGGCCTTCGGGGAGGTCGAGACCGCGGTCCGCGCCATGCGCTCAGGAGCCCGTGACTATCTCGCCAAGCCGGTCAACGTGGGTGAGCTTTCGGTGGTGGTTGCGCGCGAGCTGGAGCAGCGGCGGCTGCGCGCCGAGACGGGGCTCCTGCGGGCCCGACTGGCCGAGAAGTACAGCTTCGACAACATCATCGGCAGCTCGGCGCCGATGCAAGCGGTGTTCAAGACCGTGGCGCAGATCGCGCCTTCCCGGGCGAGCGTCCTCATCACCGGCGAGTCAGGGACGGGCAAGGAGCTCATCGCGGCGGCGATTCACGAGCACAGCCCGCGCGCCAAGGGGCCCTTCGTGAAGCTCCACTGCGCGGCCCTCGCGGAGTCAATCCTCGAGAGCGAGCTGTTCGGACACGAGCGGGGATCCTTTACCGGGGCGCAGGCGCGGCGCGACGGACGGTTCCAGCAGGCCAACCACGGGACGCTTTTCCTGGACGAGATCGGCGAGATCTCGCAGGCCGTTCAGGTCAAGCTGCTTCGCTTCCTGCAAGAACGGGAGTTCGAGCGGGTGGGCGGGAACGAGACCGTCACGGTGGACGTGCGGGTGATCGCCGCGACGAACCGGAACCTGCCGCGGATGGTCGAGGAGGGGAAGTTCCGGGAGGATCTCTACTACCGGCTCAACGTCATCAGCCTCGAGATGCCGGCCCTGCGCGTGCGTCCTTCGGACGTGTCGCTCCTGGCGTCGCACTTTCTGCGCAAGTACGCGGCCGAGAACGCGAAGGAGCTGCGCGGCTTCTCCGCCGAGGCGCTCGACCACCTCACCGCCTACAACTGGCCCGGTAACGTCCGGGAGCTGGAGAACGTCGTCGAGCGGGCGGTGGTCCTGTCCCAGTCCGCCGAGGTGACGCTGGCGGATCTGCCGCCGCAGCTGGCAGCCGTCAAGGCTCGAGAGGGACTGCAGATTCCCGGGGCGACCATGGACGAGATCGAGCGCTACGCCATCACGAAGACGCTCGAGTCGACAGGGGGCTCCACCAGCCGGGCGGCCGAGATCCTGAACGTCAGCGTGCGGAAGATCCAATACAAGCTCCACGAGTACGAGAGCGCGCCCAAGTCGGACCGATCGGCCCTGCGCCAAGAAGAGAGCTCGGAGAAGACGCCGGCATGACTCGATAGCACGGTGACGAGCTAAGAGCCGCGACTGGTCGGGAGGGTGAAGGTGAAGCACGTCCGGCCCGGTCGAGAAGCGACCCGAATGCTCCCTTTGTGATCGGCAACAATTCGGTGGACCAACGAAAGGCCGAGCCCGGTCCCCTGATCCTTGGTCGTGAAGAAGGCGTCGAAGACGGGTAGATCGTCCGAAAAGCCCGGGCCTGTGTCCTCGACGTCGACCTCGAGTTGATCCTGACCCGCGCGAGCCCGAAGCGTCAGCTGGCCTCCCTGGGCCTGCATCGCTTCCAGCGCGTTGCGGGTGAGGTTGAGCACCACCTGCCGTAGGCGTTCGGCGTCGCCTGCTGCGCGGGGCAAGGCGCTGGCAGCCTCGACCTTTACGGAGACGCGCGCTGCCTCGGCCTCCGGGCCGATTAGCTCCGTCACGCCGGAAAGAAGCGCCGACAGGTCGACGGGGCGTGGATCGAGGGGGAGCGGCTTGGCGAACGCGAGAAAGTCGCGAACGAGGCGGTCGAGCCGCTCGATCTCGCTCTTGATGATGCGGGCGATGGCGATCGCCCTGTCGCCGGATTCGCCCCGCTCGAGACGTCGTTCGAGGACGGCCAGCTGCAGTGAAGCAGAGTTCAGGGGATTGCGGACCTCGTGCGCGAGGCCGGCCGCCAGCGTGCCGACGGCCGCCAGGCGCTCCGCCCGCATCGTCCGCAGCAGCATCTCCTGTTCCTCTGTCACGTCGATGCCGACCGCATAGACAACGGGCGCCCCAGTCGAGTCGGAGACCTCGGCGCGGCTCCACCGAACCTTGCGCGCCCCGCCGGTTTTGATCGGAAGGTCGTGCGGGCGGTCGTCCATTCCCACCAGCGGCCCGGCTTCCGTCCCGATCATCTCCGTCCGGCTGTGGCCGGTTACGCGCTCGAGCTGCTTGTTCCAAGTCAAGATCCGGCCCTTCTCGTCGAGCGCCAGGACGAACGCCGGCATCGATTCGACCAGCTCGCGATGTCGGCGCTCGGACCGCTCGAGATCGACGCGGAGGCGCTCCCTCTCCTTGTAGAGACCGGCTTGATCGAGCGCCCGTCGAGCGGTGTCCAGGAGATCAGGTGCAGAGACCGGTTTGAGGACGTAGGCGAAGGCATCGCCACGCACGGCAGCGATCGCCCCTTCGAGCGTCGCGTTCCCCGTAACCAGCACGAGCTGGATGAAAGGAGAGCGCCGGCGGAGTGGTTCCAGAAGAGAGATCCCGTCACCGTCGGGCAGACGTACGTCGATGAGCGCGACGTCGAAGTCCTCCTTTTCCGACAGCTCCAACGCGGACTTCCGATCGCGCGCGATGGTCGTCTCGACACCGAGGATCCCGACGATCTCCGCCACGTTCTCTGCGAGCGCGTCGTCGTCGTCGACGACCAGCACCTTTCCGCTCATGCCATCATGTTAGCCGCGATCGAGGTCGAAGGGAGGACGAGGACGAAGCTCGCGCCGGTCTCGCTCGAATCGAGATCGATGCTCCCGCCGTGCGCCTCCAGGATGCGCCGGCAGAGTGCCAGTCCGAGACCGCTCCCCTTCGCCTTGGTCGTGAACAGCGCCTCGAACACCCGGCTACGGGCCTCGACGGGGATTCCAGGGCCGTCATCGCAGACACGCACGCGCGTGGCCGAAGGCGAAAGCGCCTGGCCGGAAATGTCGATCCGGCCACCTCGAGGCATCGCTTGTATCGAGTTGGTAAACAGGTTGACCAACACCTGACGGATCTGATCCGAATCGACGTAGACCACGAGGTCCGCGGGATCGGTCGCAATCGTCACCTCGATGGACGCCGGGAGAAGCGAAAGTTGCGCCGCGCTCTCGACCAGGCCCCGCAGCTCGGTGCGGTGGCAGTGCGGTGGCCGGTTGCGCGCCAGGTCCAGAAGATCGTGAATGGTCTTGTTCGCGCGGCTGATCTCACCGCCGATCCGGTCGAGGTGCTTGGCGACGTTGGGCGCTGAGGCCGCCTCGGGGCCGAGATGCTGACGCAGGAGAAAGAGCGACGACTCGATGACGCCCAACGGATTTCGCATCTCGTGGCCAATGCTCGCCGCGAAGTGGCCGATGGTGGCCAGGCGCTCGGCGTTCCGGTTCTTCAGCACGAGATCCTCCCGGTAGGTTTCCAACATGATGGCCAGCTCGAGATCGAGGATCTGATGCAGCGCGGTGGCCGTTCTTCCCAGCGCAGCAGGTTCGTCGGTGAGCCGCTCGCGAATGACGTCGAGCAGGTGCACGCGGATGCGGTTCATCGCGGTGAACATGAATCCCTGGGGCAGGCCGATCTTCACGTGAACGCGTCCGATTCGCGACCGGAGTTGGTGGTACGCCTCGTCGTGCGGCCCCAGGAGCAGAGTGTCGAGCCATCGAATGAGGGTCTGTTTGAGCCGCTCGATTTGAGGCGCTCCTCCCTTGATCGCGGCGCGTGCTTCGGGGTGGGCTTCGATGGCCGCGTAGAAATCGTCGACGATGGGGACGAAGGACGGCTGGAGGAGAGGGTGAACGTCACGGAGCGCGGTGGAGGCGGCTTCGTCGAACCCCACGTACCGTTTGAGACTCTCGAAGAAGGTGAGGTCCAAGGTTCCCTTTTTGCCCTCAGTCGAGGTTCGCCCGCGGTTTTTGGCCCAGTCGCTTCTCGACTTCGAGAACGGCCTTCGTCGTCTTGATGACCGTGTCTGGGTTCAGGCTGATCGATTCGATTCCCAGCTGGACCAGATAGGCAGCCATGTCAGGGTAGTCCGAGGGCGCCTGACCGCACAGGCCGCTGTGGATGCGGTTGCGGCGGCAGCCCTCGACCGCCAGCCGGATCATCTCCTTCACACCAGGGTCCCGTTCGTCGTAGTCGAAGGCGACGACGGCGCTGTCCCGGTCGACGCCCAGGGTCAGCTGCGTCAGGTCGTTCGAGCCGATGGAGAATCCGTCGAACAACTTGGCGAACTGGTCGATCAAGATGACGTTGTTGGGGATCTCGCACATGGCGTAGACCTTGAGCCCATTGTCGCCGCGCCTGAGACCGAGCTCGGCCATCCGGTGGAGGACGTGTTCAGCCTCCTCCACACGGCGCACGAACGGGAGCATCAGGATCACGTTGCTGAACCCCATGGTCTCCCGCACCCGCTTCATGGCCTGACACTCCAGCGCGAAGCCCGCGGCATAGGACGGGTGAGCGTAACGAGACGCGCCCCGGAACCCGAGCATCGGGTTCTCCTCGCGCGGTTCGAAGTCCGCTCCGCCCAGCAGGCTGGCGTACTCGTTGGTCTTGAAGTCCGACATCCGGACCACGACCGGCTTCGGCCAGAACGCGGCCGCGATGGTTCCGATCCCCTCCGAGAGCCTCTCGACGAAGAACGATGCGCCGTCACGGTAGCCCTTGATCATCCGGTCGATGGCTTCGCGCGTCTTGGGGTTCGTGACGTTATCGGGATGCAGGAGCGCCAGCGGGTGAGCCTTGATCGTTTCGCTGATGATGAACTCCATCCGCGCCAGGCCGACGCCGTCGTTCGGCAAGAACGACGTCTTGAAGGCGAGGTCGGGATTCCCCAGGTTGATCATGATCTCGGTGGTAGGACGCGGAATTGATCCCACCTCGGTTCGAACCGTGTGGAAGGCGACCGCGCCGTTGTAAACGCGGCCGGTGTCGCCTTCGGCGCACGAGACGGTGACCGAACGACCGGGCGGAACTCGCGTCGTCGCGTCGCCGACGCCGACGACGGCGGGCACGCCCAGCTCGCGGGCGATGATGGCCGCATGACAGGTCCGGCCGCCCCGATTGGTGATGATCGCGGCGGCCGTCTTCATGACGGGCTCCCAGTCGGGGGTCGTCGTGTCCGCGACCAGAACCTCGCCCGGCTTGAACTCCGCCAGCTGGTCGACGCCGGAGATGACGCGCGCCTTTCCTACGGCGACCTTGTCGCCGACCGAACGCCCCTCGGCCAGGACGTCCCCTCGATCGTCCAGCACATAGCTGTCGATGGTGGTCCCGGCGTTTCTGGAGGCGACTGTCTCGGGCCGGGCCTGGACGATGTAGATCTTCCCGTCCAGACCATCTTTGGCCCATTCGATGTCCATCGGCCGGCCATAGTGCGCCTCGATGGCGAGCGCGCACCCAGCGAGCTCCAGGGTATCCTCGTCGGTGATGCAGAAGCGGGACCGATCCTCCTTGGGGGTCGGGATGTTGCGGGTCGTCTGTTTGGTCTCGCCCTCGACGAAGACCATCTTGACGGCTTTGTCCCCCAGCCGGCGCCGCAGCACCGCGCGATGTCTGGCGAGGAACGTCGGTTTGTGAACGTAGAGCTCGTCCGGGTCGACCGCACCCTGAACGACGTTCTCACCCAGACCGTACGCCCCGGTGATGAAGACCACGTCGCGGAACGCCGACTCGGTGTCGAGCGTGAACATCACGCCCGAAGCGGCGAGATCCGATCGGACCATCTTCATCACGCCGATCGAGAGCGCGACCTTGAAATGGTCGAAGTTCTGGTCGATGCGGTAGTGGATCGCGCGGTCGGTGAACAGGCTGGCGAAGCACCGCCGGCAGGCGTCGAGGAGGCTCTGCTCGCCACGGACGTTGAGGAAGGTCTCCTGTTGGCCCGCGAAGCTGGCGGTCGGCAGGTCTTCAGCCGTGGCGGAGCTCCGCACCGCCAGGCTCACGTCTTCGCCATACTGCCTCTGAAGCTTCGCGTACGCCGCCCGCACCTCGGCAGCGACGGGATCGGGAATCCCCGCGCCGTAGACGATCTCGCGGGCGAGCTTTGCCCGCCGGGCCAGGTCCGCCACGTCGTCCGGTTTGAGCTCGTCGAGGACGCAATGGAGCGGTCCCCAGGCCCCCGCCTCTTCCAGCATCAGGCGATACCCGTCGGCCGTGATGGCGAAGCCGTTCGGGACCCGGACTCCCTGCCCGGAGAGCTTGCGGTACATCTCGCCCAGCGACGCATTTTTCCCCCCGACCAGGGGGACATCGTCGAGGCTGATCTCCTCGAAGAACTTGAGGTACTTGAAGCGCTCCATGGGGTTCCCTTTCTTCGAAGCTTCGAAAGAGCACATCCCGTGCCGATCTTCGGCCGCGGCCTCGGGGCGATCGCGGGCTCGGCCGCGCAGAAACTGCGCCCGCTGATCTGCGGCGCGCATTCCTGACGCGGGTGCGGCCTACTGGTGGTACCCGTCGCTCTCGCCGGCGGTGAGCTTTCCGCGGAAAGTCCGGTAGAGGTGCGTGAAGGTCGCCGCGACCAAGAGGAAGGCGATCGGCCACCAGCCCAACGCCACCCCCATCGCGTAGGACCCCGTCGCGGCCGTCGTGACGGTGAGGGAGCGTGCCGGATCGCCCGTCGCCGGAAGCAAGACGGGGAAAAGGGCGAAGGCCGCCCCACCCAACATCGACACGAGATACGTCACCGAAGCGAAGAAGCTGGTTCGCTCCTGCCCTCTCCGCGCCGAGAGGATCATGACGACCAGGCTGGAAGCCACGGCCAAGGGGATCAGGAGACCCGCCGGGTGAGAGCGAAAGTTGCTCACGACGGTCGGACGAACAACCAAGGTTGCGCCAAGGCTCAGCAGGGTCAGCGGGGGTAAGAGGTAGGTCCCGAGACGCGCGATGCGGCGCGCCCGGGCGTTGAGCTCACCCGCGACTTTCAGCGCCAGATAGTGGGCGCCGTGGGTCGCAATGGCGACGAGCGCGACCACGCCGCAGGTCACCGTGTACCAATCGAGCACGCCGGGTTCGGGGCCCGGCCGGAAGTTGGTCCAGAGCGGCAAGAAGAACGTGCCGTCGGAATCGAGCGGAACGCCGCGGATCACGTTGCCGAGCGCCGCCCCGAAGAACACGGGAAGCAGCAGGCTGGAGACCATGAAGATCGTGTCACAAGCGTCGGCGAGCAGCTCCTCGCCAAGGTGCGCCCGGAGCTCGAGGCCCAGGGCGCGCCCGATGAGGAGCCAGAGAACCATCATGAGCGGAAGGTAGAAGCCGCTGAAGCTGGCGGCATAGAGAGCAGGGAACGCGAAGTAGAGCGTTCCGCCCGCGGCCAGGAGCCAGACCTCGTTGGCATCCCAGATCGGACCGATGCTGCGACGGACGAGGGTGTGCTCTTCGGGGGTGTTCGCCACCCATTGGGAGATGGCGCCGACGCCGAGGTCAAAGCCGTCGAGCACCACGTAGGCGACCAGCATGACGGCGACCAATAGAAACCACAACGTGGCCATGGGAGGTCCTTACTCCGCCGCCCGGGCGGCAGGTATTGCGGGGAGAGCGGTCAGGTGAGGGGCGATCTCGTTCGAGGTTCCTCTGGCGATGACCCGTGTCATCAAGAGGACGAACGCCATCGAGAGCAGCGAGTAGAGTCCCATGAAGCCGATCAGCGAGAAGAGACCGTTTCCGGCGGAGACCCGCTGCGAGGTGCCCGCGGCCGTGCGCATGAGGCCGTAGACCAACCAGGGTTGCCGACCGATCTCGGCGGTCATCCAGCCGGCCGTGTTGGCGATGTAGGGGAGGGGGACGGCGAGAACCAGCGACCAGAGCAGAGGCCGCGAGCGCTCCAGTCGCCCGCGGAGCAGGGCCAACAGGGCACAGGCCATCAGCGCAATGAACAACGTTCCGAGCCCGACCATCACGTGATAGCTGTAATAGAGGAGGCCCACGTTGTCGGGCCGCGCGTCGGCCGGGAATTGGTCGAGCCCGGTGACCGAGGCGTTCCATCGCCGGTGCGTGAGCGCGCTCAACGCCGACGGAATCTCCAGCGTATTGTCGATCCGGCGTTCGTCGGTGTTCGGCTGGCCCACCAGCACCAAGGGGGCGCCCGGTTGTGTCGCGAACAGCCCTTCCATCGCCGCCAGAGTCGCCGGCTGGTTGTTCGCGACGAGCTGGCCCTGTCGGTCGCCAGTGGGGAAGAGCTGCCACAGGCTCGCCACCGCGGCCACCACGACCCCGACCTTCAGGAGCCCGAGCGAAACCCGTTCGTCGTCGGTCGTTCTTCGGCGGAGGACGTAGTAAGCGCCGAGGCCGGCCGTGGCGAACGCGCCCGTGACCAGCGCCCCGCCCATCGTGTGCAGGTACTGCCAGAAGGCCCAACGGTTGAGCAGCAGCGCCGCCAGGCTCTCGAGCTGAACGGCGCCGCCCGGGCGGACGCTGTAGCCAACCGGGTGTTGCATCCACGCGTCGGTCGCCACGATGAAGTAGCCGGAGAGCCAGGAGCCGGCGAAGACCGCGAACGCCGACGCCAGGTGGGCTCGGGGCGAGAGGCGCTTCTCGCCGAACAGAAACAGCCCGAGGAACGAGGACTCGAGGAAGAAGGCGAACATCCCTTCCATCGCCAGCGTCTGGCCGATGACCCCGCCGGCGAACTTGGAGAAGCGCGCCCAGTTGGTCCCGAACTGGAACTCCATCGGGATCCCCGTGACCACGCCGAACACGAAGTTGATGGCGAACAGTCGCGCGAGCAGACGCGCGGCTTGCGCGTAGTGGCGCTCAGGGTGGCGCAAGGCCAGCAGCTTGAGGATCACGATCATGGGCGCCAAGCCCATCGTGAGCTGAGGGAAGAGGTAGTGAAACGTGGCCGTGAAGGCGAAGTGAAGTCGATGCACGACGAGGGCGCTGTCCATGTCCGTCCTTTCGAACGGCCGTCTCTTGCAAGGACTGGGCTAGAACGAAGCGGCCAGACGACGCCACCGCCGCCTTGCCAAACGCGCATTTCTTGCGCGTCAGCAGCTGTCAGCGCAGCCAGGTGATCAGCGGCAGTTCCGCGGGAACGCTGGCAATCTCCGACGCGGGAATGACCCGCGGCGTCCAGTCGGACACGGGTCTCCCGTTCGGAACGGTCCCTCGAAAGAGAAACCCGCGGCTGGTCCCTGGTAGAGGGCCGGAGGCTGCCATCGTGACGCGAATCGGATCGCTGGCCGGAGCAATCGGCGCCGCGAAGAGCTCCACGGCCACGTCTTCGACCGAGAGCTCGTTGAGAAAGACCTCGATCGAGATCTGATGGTCATGCTCACCGGCGTGCACGTCGAGAGTGCCGAAGCGAATCTGATTCCAGCAGCTCGTGACCCTGTGAGCCCAGCGCTGCAGATCGCGCGCCACAGCGCCGTCATTGGCGAGACGGGCGGCGACCTCGACCTCGGCAGGATGGTAGAAGCCCGTCACATACTCGCGGAGCATCCGGTTTGCGGAGAACCGCGGCGTCAGACGGGACATGCTCGCTCGCACCCGGGTGAGCCAGGCGCGCGGCAGGCCCTCGCCGTCGCGGTCATAGAACGATGGCACGATCTCCTGCTCGAGAATCCGGAGCAGCTCGGCGGCGTCACGCGCGTCATCGCTCGGTGCGCGCGGATCGCCGATCGCCCAGCCCACGTCCGGTTCGTAGGCCTCGACCCACCATCCGTCCAGCGCCGAGAGGTTGAGGCCGCCGTTGACCAAGACCTTCATGCCGCTCGTCCCACAGGCTTCCCACGGGCGGCGAGGCGTGTTGATCCAGACGTCGACGCCTTGAACGAGCTCCTGGGCGAGCGAGAGGTCGTAGTCCTCGAGGAACACGCAGCGCATCCGAACCTCGGGATCGGCCGCGAATCGGGTCCACGCTTCGACCAGGGCTTTCCCTTGGGCATCGTCCGGGTGGGCCTTGCCGGCGACCAGGATCTGGACGGGGCGCAGGCGATTGCAGAGCAAGCGGTGGAACGCCGGCTCGTCTCGAAGGAGCAGGTTGGGTCGTTTGTACTCGGCGAAGCGTCGCGCAAAGCCGAGCGTGAGGACGTCGGGATCGAGGACGCGCGTCGCGACCTCGACTCCCTCGGGCGTGGCGCCGCGGTGGGCCAGCTGACGCTGGAGGCGCGCACGCGCGCGGCGCACCAGCTCCTCCCGAGCGCGGGACCGGACGGACCAGAGGCTCCGATCGTCCACCGCGGCGATCGCGGCTTCGAGCCCATCCGCCGAGCCGCGCCAGCGGTCGGCGCCACAGGCGGTTGTCCAGAGCTCGTCGGTGGCGGACGAATCCCACGACGGGACGTGAACGCCGTTCGTGACGTGGCGGATCGGAATCTCCTCCCTGGGCCAGCGCGGGAAGAACGATCGGAAGACCTCGCGGCTGGTCTCCGCGTGCAACGCGCTCACGCCGTTCACGCGCGTGGCGCCGCGCAGCGCGAGGTAGGAGGGTCGAAAGGGCTCTTCGCCCCCAGCGCCGGGCGCGCGCCCCAGGGCCAGCAGCTCGTCGAAAGAGATGCCCAGGGACGCGAGGTAGCCTCGCTCCTCGGGAAAATACTTGGCGAGCACCGTGGGCGAGAAGGTGTCGAAACCCGCCGCCACCGGCGTGTGCGTCGTGAACACGTTGCCCGCCCGCGTCGCCGCCAGCGCTTCGCGAAAGGTCAGCTTGTGCCTGTTCATCGCGCTGCGCGCCCGTTCCAGGATCGCGAAGGCCGCGTGTCCCTCGTTCAGGTGGGCGGCGCCAGGCTCGACACCCACCGCTTCAAGGAGCCGCCAACCGCCGATACCCAGCACCATCTCCTGCCGGAGCCGCATCTCCGGGCCGTCGCCGTACAGCTTGCCCGTGATCCCCCGATCGACCGGGTCGTTGGCCGGGATGTTGCTGTCGAGAAGATGAAGGGTGACGCGCCCGACGGTGGCACGCCAGCCGCGGAGCCAGAGGGTCCGCCCAGGCAACTCGACCGGGACGACAAGCCAATCGCCCGTGGCGCCCAGCGTTGGCTGGATCGGCATGGCGACGGGGTCGTTGTACGGATAGAGCGCCTCTTGCCGGCCGCCGGCGTCGAAGGTCTGGCGAAAGTAGCCCTCCTGATACAGCAGTCCCACCGCGACCAGCGGAACGCCCAGGTCGCTGGCCGCCTTCAGATGGTCGCCAGCCAGGACGCCGAGACCGCCGGCGTAGAGAGGGATTGCTTCGCCGATGCCGAACTCCAGGCTGAAGTAGGCGACGGGTCGTGAAAGGTCTCCCGTCCCCCCGTCGAGCGCCGGCGGAGCGTCGAGATAAGCGCGCCGGACGGCCAGGATACGATCCAGATCGCGCCGAAAGGCCGGATCAGCGGCCGCCGCTGCCAGCCGGGCGGGCGACACGTTCTGCAGCAGAAGCCAAGGGTTGGCGGTCGCCTCCCAGGTCTCCGGATCGAGCGCGCGCCACAGGTGGTCGGCGTTGTGGCTCCAGGTCCAGCGGAGGTCGAGCGCCAGGTTCGCCAGCGGCTCGAGGCCCGGCGGTAGGTCCGGCGGCAGGAACGTGCTCTGGCTCATTCGGACCAAGCATCGCGACCTACCGCCTCGACCTTGGCGATGATCTCGACCTCGTCGCCCACGACGATGCCGCCGACGTCCAGATCCTGATTCCAGTGCAATCCGAACGACTGCCGGTCGACGATGCCGCGCGCGGTATAGGTGGCCCGCTGGCGGCCATCCGCGTCGGTCGACGTCGGACCGACCTCGGCCCGGATCTCCACGTCGTGCGCGACGCCGTGCAGATTCAGGACCCCCTCCATCACGACCTGTCCATCGAGAATGTCCACGTTCGTGCTCTTGAACTCGGCACGGGGAAACCGAGCGGCATCGAGGAATTCACTCGAGCGAACGTGCGCGTCGCGTTCGAGATCATCGGTGGTGATGCTGGCCAGGTCGACCCACACGTGAACGCTCGACAGCCAGGGTTGCTGGCGGTCGATGAACAGCGTTCCGCCCCAGCGGTCGAAGCGACCGCGGATCTGCTGCACGACAATATGCCGGAGGTTGAAGCTGAGGCTGGAGCGAGCGGAATCGATCTCCCACCGCGCCGTCGTCGAACCATCATTCACCGTCGTCATGGTCATCGGTCGTGCACGACCAGTGCCAGCGACAATTCAGTGTCGGCTCGCGAGAATCACGCAAGAAGTGCGCACGGCCGAAGAGGCGCGCAGAAATTTCGCGTTCTCCTTGGGCGATGCTCGAGTTACGGCCGTTCTCGGCCCGTGATAGCCTGCCGCGGTGTTCAAGACGTTTCGGGAAAACGTCACCGCTTACGTCGGTTTCGACGAAACAGCCACCGCTGCTCTCCGGGAGGCGCATCCGTTGGTCGCCCCTCACTTCGGGGCGATCATCGACGACTTCTACGCGACAATCGAAGCCCATCCCAACGCACGGGCGGCGATCACCGGCGGCGCGGCTCAGATCGCCAGGCTGAAGCAATCGCTTCTTCGGTGGATCGACGAGCTTTTCAAGGGCCCCCACGACGAGGCCTACTTCGAGCGCCGAGCCCGGATCGGCCGCGTCCACGTCCAGATCAACCTCCCCCAGGTCTACATGCTAACCGCCATGGACCGCATTCGCTTGCGCTCGGTCGACGTGCTTCATAAGGCGGTCGGCGTCCCGCCCGAGGTGCTCGGCCGCATGCTCACGGCGCTTCACCAGATCCTCGACATCGAGCTGGCGATCATGCTGGAAACCTACCGGGACGACCTCTTGACCAAGAATCGGACGGCCGAGCGTCTGGCCACCATCGGTCAATTCGCGGCGGGGATCGGGCACGAGCTGCGCAACCCGCTCGGCGTGGTTGAGAGCTCCGCGTATCTGGTGACCCGTCGGCTGGAGCAGCTCAAAGTCTCCGACCCGGGCGTGACACGCCACATGGAGAAGATCACGACCGAAGTTCAGCGATCGGGAAGAACGATCAACGACCTCCTCGAGCTGGCTCGGAGCCGCCCGCCCAAGCGGCGCATCGTCGACGCGCGGGAGTTCGTCAGCCAGGCGATCTCGGCCGCGCACCTGGCGCCGACCGTGGAAGTGGTTGTGGAGGTCTCGCCAGGCGTGCCGTTGGACGCCGACCCCGATCAGCTGACCCGCGTCGTCACCAATCTTTGTATCAACGCCAGTCAGGCGATGAACGCCACCGGGCACATCTGGATCGATGCGCATCGAGAAGGTGCCACCACCATCCTGCGCGTGCGCGACGACGGCCCCGGCGTTCCGTCTAACCTCCGCGAGCAGATCTTCGAGGCCCTCTTCACGACGAAGGCAAAAGGGAGCGGGCTCGGGCTGGCGCTCTGCCGCCGCATCGCCGAGGCGCACGGGGGGACGGTGACGCTGGAGCCATCCGACCAGGGCGCCACCTTCCGGATCCTGGTTCCGGACGCGGGCGGCTAAGGCCGCCTATCGGGCGGCACGTCGTCGGGCACGGTTCGCTTCGTTCACCGTCTAGACGCGGCTGGCTCGTCGCGGCTACCACAGGGTCTCGGCGATCGCCAGAGCGAGTCCGGTCAGGAGGCTCGCGACAGCCTGTCCGCGGGACTCGTTTCGTCCTGGATGCGATTGCCAGAGGAGCGGCAACAAATCGGCCACCGCGATGTAAAGGAAGGTTCCCGCCGCGATGCCGAGCGCAACCCAGGCCACGTGATGCCAGGCGGCCGCCGACAGAAGAGTGAGTGCTGCTCCCACGGCCGCGGTGAGCTGCACGCCGGTCATGGCGAGGAGGGCCCGGCCGCGGGGGAGGCCGGCGTTTCGAAGCACGACATAGTCGGCCAGCTCTTCCGGCACCTCGTGAGCAATGACCGCCACCGCCGTGATGACACCGAGGCGGGGTGAGATCAGAAACGAGGCCGCGATCGCGGCGCCGTCGGCCGCATTGTGGAAGGCGTCCGCGCCCAGCAGCATTCCGGCCAGGCGTCCGCCCTTCAAGCTGCTTCGGGGTCGGCGGCCCAGCGTCCATTCGAGCGAGGCCATGATTGCGAAGCTGCCCCCGATCGTGCCGAGGACCGATGCCCGCGGGGCGCCTGCAAATGCTTCCGGCAGGAGATCGAGGAACGTCGTTCCCAGCAAGACGCCGACTGCGAACCCGAGCATGGCCCGACGGCTTCGATCGAGCCGACGTTCCGGAACGAACGCACCCACCAGACCGGCGGACCCGTCCACCACGACGGCGACGGACACATAGGCCACGGTCCGAAGCATCATGGGCGGCTCTTCGAAGACCAGGGTGCTGACGACTCTAGGTCTGCGGCCGCGTCGCGATGATGTCGAAGGAGAGCGTCACGACATCCCGGATGCCGACGCTCCCGCTGACGAACGAGAAGGGCGTGATCTTGAAGTCGGTCTGTCGGAGCTCGATGACGCCGATTGCGTGGAGAGATCCATCGTCGACGGAAACACGCCCCGGAATCGTAACCTGCCGCGTGACGCCGTGAAGCTTCAGATCGCCAGTGATACGAACGTCGAAGGTGCCGTCACCGCGCCTCTCGGAGGTCACGCTTCGGCTCTTGAAGACGATCTCGGGGTACTTCGCGGTCTCGAGCACGTCTTCGCGGAGCGCGGACTCGATCGACTGGCGGGCGCCGATGTCGTTCTCCCCGAGCAAATAAAGGGAGTTCGCTTGGACGGTGAGCGAGAGCGCAGCGCCGCGGGCGTTGTCGCGCGTGAAAGTCGCCTGGCCGGTGAAGTCGCGTACCCCGATCTTGTGGTCGTGCGCGAACATCGCCGAGAGCCCCGTGGTCTCCGTCTCGACGATGAACCGACTCTTCTTGGCGTCGATCTGATAGGTCGCCTTGGAGGGGAGCACGGCAGCCTTGCCCGGGGTGGGCTGGGCGAAGCCAGCGGAGGCGAGCCCGCCACCGAGAAAGCTGAACGCGATGATGAGGAGCCGATGGTTGGTTTTCATGTTCCCTCGACATTGCAGCCGTGGTGCCAACGGGCTTTTCGGCTCGGATGGGTACCAGCGCGACGCAGGATCTGCACTGTCGGCCGCAGGGCATCCCGCCGCACGCAGAATCTGCAGGTTTTGAGGGCCAGAGAGGCAGAACGGCTGGTGGGCCGGGATTTGCAAAGCCAGGCCGGCATGAATCCAGAACGGCGCCAGCGGGAAGAGCTCAGGGAGATCGTGGCCGGGCCGCCCGTCGTCGCAGCGGCCTGACTGGCAACGACGAAGCGGTACGGGCTATGAAGCAGGGGCGGAGCGGGCGAGGAACAGAGGAGGAGTCATGCCAGACGGAACACTCTCGACCGACGAGCTGGAGGCGCTCGACGCCTACTGGCGAGCAGCGAACTATCTGACGATCGGTCAGATCTATCTCAAGGACAATCCCCTTCTGCGCGAGCCATTGCGGGCGGAGCAGATCAAGCCCCGACTCCTCGGGCACTGGGGGACCTCGCCGGGGCTGAGCCTGGCCTACGTGCACATGAACCGCGTCATCCGAGCGCGCGATTTGAACGCGATCTTCTTGGCCGGGCCGGGCCATGGCGGTCCCGCCGTTCTCGCCAACGTCTATCTGGAGGGAACCTATTCGGAGACTTACCCTTCGGTAACCGCGGACGTCTCGGGACTGCGCGCTCTGTTCCGGCAGTTCTCGACGCCGGGCGGCGTGCCGAGCCACGTCAGTCCGCCGACCCCGGGTTCGATTCATGAAGGCGGCGAGCTCGGTTACGTCCTGACCCACGCCTTTGGCGCGGTCTTCGACAACCCGGGCCTGTTGGCGCTGGCCGTCGTCGGCGACGGCGAAGCGGAGACCGGACCGCTCGAGGGATCATGGAAGGGGATCAGCTTTCTGAACCCCGTTCGGGACGGGGCGGTGTTGCCGCTCTTGCATCTCAACGGCTACAAGATCTCGGGTCCCACCGTCCTCGGGCGATCCACCGACGTCGAGGTCGCGGCCCTCCTGACCGGCCATGGCTATGAGCCCCGTTTCGTCTCCGGCGACCAGCCGGCGGAGGTGCATCAGGCGTTCGCGGCAGCGCTGGACGACTGTCTGGACGCGATCGCCCGCATTCAGAATGAGGCGCGCGCTGCGGGAAAGGTCGTAACCCGCCCGCGGTGGCCGGCCTTGGTCCTTCGCACGCCCAAAGGTTGGACGGGACCGAAAGAGGTCGACGGCGTTCCGATCGAAGGGACATTCCGCGCCCATCAGGTCCCGCTGGCCGAGGTCCGCAGCAACCCGGCCCACCTCGCGATGTTGGAGCGATGGATGAAGAGCTACCGACCCGAGGAGCTCTTCGACCAGCAGGGACGTTTGATCGCCTCGCTGCGCGCGCTGGCGCCGGACGGAGATCGCCGCATGGGCGCCAACCCGAACGCCAACGGAGGACGCCTCTGCACGCCTCTCGATCGACCCGACCTCGAGTCGCACGCCGTGGCGGTGGAACGACCGGGTGCCCAAAAGCGCGAGTCGACGCGCCAGCTTGGGCTGTGGCTCCGCGATCTCTACCGCCGCAACCCACACAACTTCCGGCTGTTCTGTCCCGACGAAACCAACTCGAACCGGCTGGGGGCCGTGTTCGACGACCAGGATCGCTGCCTGGTGGAGAGGATCGAGCCGGGCGATGACCACGTGGCGGCGGCCGGCCGGGTGATGGAGGTGCTGAGCGAGCACAACTGCGAGGGGTGGCTCGAGGGCTATCTCCTCACGGGGCGGCACGGGCTGTTCGCAACCTACGAAGCCTTCGCGCTCATCGTGGCGTCGATGGTCACCCAGCATGCCAAGTGGCTCGAGGCCTGCGCCGACCTGCCGTGGCGCGCCCCGGTACCCTCGCTCAACATCCTGCTGACCTCGACCTGCTGGCGCAATGACCACAACGGCTTCAGCCATCAGGGGCCGGGGTTCATGGACACCGTCCTGTCGAAGAAGGGGACGGTCGCTCGCATCTATCTGCCGCCCGACGCCAACTGTCTGCTCTCGGCGGCCGATCACGCGATGGCCAGCCACAACTACGTGAACCTGCTCATCATCGACAAGCAGCCTGAGTTGCAGTGGCTCGATCTGGAAGCGGCGCGTGCCCACTGCGCCAAAGGCGCCTCCGTCTGGGAATGGGCCGGAACCGATCGGAGCGACACCCCGGACGTGGTTCTGGCTTGCGCCGGCGACGTTGCGACCCTGGAGACGATGGCCGCCGCCTGGTGGCTCCGGCGCAAGGCGCCCGGGCTCAAGGTGCGGGTGGTGAACATCGTCGACCTCATGGCTCTCTTCGCCCCCTCCGAGCACCCGCACGGGATGACCGACGATCGATTCGTCGAGCTCTTCACGCGCGAGACCGACGTGGTCTTCGCCTTCCACGGCTACCCCGGAGCCGTCCATCAGCTGATCCACGGCCGGCCCAACCCCACGCGGTTCCACGTGCGCGGCTATCGTGAGGAGGGGACGACGACCACCCCGTTCGACATGGTCGTCTTGAACGAGACCAGCCGGTTCCACCTGGCGAGCGAAGCCCTCCGGCGTACGCGCCGCCCGCTGCCCGGGGCGGACCTGCTCATCGACGAATGCCGCGCGATTCTGACGCGGCACCGAGCCTACGTGCGGGAGCACCTCGAAGACATGCCCGAGATCCAAGCCTGGACCTGGACCTCGGCGTGAGCGTCGCGGTCCGTGAATCGGACCGCGACGGCCAGTTTCAGGCGCCGCCGCGTGGGTGCGATTCGTGGTAGTATCACC
>CAZTZM010000181.1:0-1313 GCA_964618005.1 uncultured Myxococcales bacterium | reverse complement strand
TCGATGGCGCGCGCGGTCTGCTCGCTGTAATCGCCGCGCAGCTGCGGCTCGGCCGGCGACTGGAACAGAAAGCTGCGCCGGTCCTTCTCGAAGCTGACCTGACCGACCCGCGGGCTCATGCCGAACGTCTTCACCATGCTGCGCGCGATGTCGGTGGCCTTGCTGAGATCGTCGTGCGCGCCGGTCGACACCTCGTCGTAGATGAGCTCCTCCGCCACGCGCCCGCCCAGCAGCGTGGCCACCTTGTCCTTCAGCTCGCTCTCGGTCATCAGGAAGCGATCCTCCGTCGGGGCCTGCATCGTGTAGCCGAGCGCTGCGATGCCGCGCGGGATGATCGAGATCTTGTGGACCCCCTCGCCGTGGGGGACGGAGAGCGCCACCAGCGCGTGTCCCAGCTCGTGGTGAGCCACGCGCTTCTTCTCGACGGGCGAGAGGACGCGGTTCTTCTTCTCGAGCCCGGCCACGATCCGCTCGACCGCCTCCTGCAGCTCGGGCATCCCGACGCGGTCGCGATCGCGTCGTACGCCCAGCAGCGCCGCCTCGTTGATGATGTTCGCCAGGTCTGCGCCCACGAACCCGGCCGTCATGGCCGCGATGGTCTCCAGGTCGTGCGCCGAATCGATCGGCACCTTGCGCGCGTGCAGCTTCAGGATCTCCAGCCGCGCCACCCGGTCGGGGCGGTCAACCAGCACGTGCCGGTCGAAGCGCCCGGCGCGCAGGAGCGCCGGGTCGAGGATCTCGGGCCGGTTGGTGGCCGCCATCAGGATGACCCCCACGCGCGTGTCGAAGCCGTCCAGCTCGACCAGCAGCTGATTCAACGTCTGCTCGCGCTCCTCGTGCGTGACGGGTCCCAGGCCGCGCGCCTTGCCGAGGGCGTCCAGCTCGTCGACGAAGATGATGCAGGGGGCCTTTTGCTTGGCCTGCTCAAACAGGTCACGCACGCGGGCGGCGCCGACGCCCACGAACATCTCGACGAAATCGGAGCCGCTGATGGAGAAGAAGGGGACGCCCGCTTCGCCCGCCACCGCGCGCGCCAGCAGCGTCTTGCCCGTGCCGGGCGGGCCGACCAGCATCACGCCCTTGGGCAGCTTGGCGCCCAGGCGCCCGAAGCGCGCCGGCGTCTTCAGGAAGTCGATGACCTCGCGCAGCTCCTCCTTGGCCTCGTCGACGCCGGCCACGTCGGTGAAGCGGATGTTGACGTCCTTCTCCATGTAGACCTTGGCCTTGCTGCGCCCTATGGCCATGAAGCCGTTCTGGCCGACCTGGCCCATGCGCCGCAGGACGAACAGCCAGAAGACCGCCAGCACCGCCAG
>CAZTZM010000180.1:0-16163 GCA_964618005.1 uncultured Myxococcales bacterium | reverse complement strand
TCGGCGCCGGCGGGGCGCGCGGCGGGCGGCGGCGTCGCCTGCGAGTCCGCCGGCCCCGGGACCTCCGACGCGACGACGGCGATCGGCGGCGTCAGGTTGGCGTTGAGCGCCCGCTCCCTCGGCGACGCGGCGCCGTTGGCGGCCTCGCGGGCGGCCCTCGCCTGGTTGACCAGCTTCTGGACCTCTGGCGAGCCGCCCGCGAACATCATCGTCTTCGCGAAGCCGACCCCCTTGGCCGGGTCGGCAGCGGTCGAGGCCGTCGCCATCAGGCCGGAGACCTCGGTCAGGAACTGGCGCAGGGTCAGCGGCCGGCGATTCGGACTCTTGTCCATCGCCTTCATCAACACCCGATCGATCTCGGTGTTCAGCCCCTCGACGCGCAGGCTGGGCGGGACGACCGTGCCTTTCAGCACCTGGGCGAGGATCGCCGCACCGGAGGGCCCCTCGACCGGTGTCTGGCCGGTCAGCATGAAGAGCATGATGGCGGCCAGGCTGTAGGTGTTCGAGCGCTGGTCGACCAGCTTCCCCTCGGCCTGCTCCGGCGAGAGGTACTCGGCGACGCCGAACACCGTCTCGGTCACCGGCACCGGCGCGATGAAGTTGATGACCTTCACCTGATCGTCGGCGGCGACCAGGACGTTCTTGGCGGCCAGGTCGTGGTGGACGACACCGACCTTCTGCCCTTCCAGCAACGCCTCGCCGATCTGGGCGACGATCTTCTTCGCCCGCTCGAGCGGGAACGGCCCGGAGGCGGCGACCAGCTTGTCCAGCGGCTGCCCGTCGCAGATCTCGCTGACGACGAACAGGCGCCCCTCGGCGTCCTTGCCGAAATCGAGCACGCGCGCCATCCGGGGGCTCTGCCCCTTCTGCAGCTGCTTCAGCTCGCGCTGGGACCGCTCGGTGACCGCCGGCGACGTCAGCACCGCCCGCGCGACGCGCTTGTAGGCGACGCTCTGGCCGGTCTGCGTGTCGCGCGCGCGGAAGACCTCACCGCTGCGCGCGCCGCCGAGCTGCGCTTCCAGCTCGTATCGTTCGGTCGACGGCGCGGCAATCACGTCCAGCCGGCGGGGCCCCTCGGCCGTCGCGCAGGTCTCCTGCGGACAAAAATTGGCGTCGTCGGGATACTTGGTCTGACAGTTGGGACAGACTTTCATCCGGCTCTTGGCCTCACGACCCTGGGGACGAGCAACCGAAGTCGCCTGATTGTCGCGCGACGTCGCACTTTACTTAACACACACTTTCGCCGGAAGATCAATAACGCCGTCCTCGGCGGACCCTCTCGATTGCGCCTCCGGGCGCTCGCCGCGCGGGGGGCGCGCGCTCAGTCTTTTCCGGGCGTGCCGAGGTCGGCGAAGAGCTTCTCCGCTGAAGGCGTCGAGCGCTTGGACTCGATCGCCTTGCGCTTCTTGCCCATGTTCACGTGCTTGCGCGTTCGGCGCTTCCAGGTTTTTCGTGTATTCGAAGCCATGGCGCCGGCCTTTTATCACAGCCGCGTCGCCGAGGCCACTCCTTGAATGGTCTCCAGGCTGCGAAGCACGGTCTTGAGCTGGTCGAGGTGGCCGACTGTGACCTGGAACGTGTTCACGGCTCGGCCGTCCTCGGTCGTCCGGCACTTGGCCTGCGAGATGTTGACCCCGTGCTCGGTGAAGGCCTTCGAGATGGCGGCCAGCAGGCCCGGCCGGTCGGAGCAGGTCACCTGGACCGCCACCGGGCGCAGCGTCTTGGATTCGTCGTCCCAGCTGACGTCGACACGGCGGACCGGATCGAGGTCCAGCGCCTTGGGGCACTCGCGGGTGTGGATGGTGACGCCGTGGCCGCGGCTGATGAAGCCGATGATCGTGTCGCCCGGCACCGGCGTGCAGCACTTGGCGAACTTCACCAGGATGTCAGCCTCGCCCTGGACCTTGATGCCGCCGATCGAGCGCTTGGGGACCGGCCGCCGGATGGCGGGCGCCTCGGTCTGCGGCGCGGCCGGCGCGGTCGCGCCCGCGGCCACGCGATCGGCCAGCACGGCGTCGGCGGCGTGCCCCGGGCTGACCTTGCCGTAGCCGACCGCGACCAGCAGATCGTCGGCGGTCCCCAGGCGCAGCCGCTGCGCCGCCGCGTCCAGCAGCCCCTCGCGCTCGGCGCTGGCCAGCGCCGCGTCCTGCTTGCGCAGCTCGCGCCCGAGCAGGTCGCGCCCCATCTGGCGGCTGCGCTCGCGCTGCTCCATCCGGATGTAGTGGCGGATCTTCGTGCGCGCGCGGCTGGTGATGACGAACTTCAGCCAGTCCTTGGACGGCTTCTGGTTCGGCGAGGCCAAAATCTCGACCGTGTCGCCGTTGCGGAGCGTGTAGCGCAGCGGGACGATGAGCCCGTTCACGCGCGCCCCCGAGCAGTGCTCGCCGACCTGCGAGTGAATCGCGTAGGCCAGGTCGATGGGCGTCGAGCCCTTGGGCAGCGCCTTCACGTCCCCCTTGGGCGTGAACACGAAGACCTCGTCCTGGAACAGGTCGATCTTGACCGTCTCGATGAACTCGGTCGGGTCCTTCAGATCGCGCTGCCACTCCATCAGCTGGCGCAGCCAGGCGAAGGCCTTGCTGTCCTCGGCGCCCGGGCCTTTGCCCTCCTTGTACTTCCAGTGGGCCGCGATGCCCTGCTCGGCGATCCGGTGCATCTCCTGCGTCCGGATCTGCACCTCCATCCGCTCGGCGCGCGGCCCGATCACCGTCGTGTGCAGCGATTGGTAGAGGTTCGGCTTGGGGAGCGCGATGAAGTCCTTGAACCGCCCCGGCACCGGCGTCCAGTTCGAGTGGACGACACCCAGGACGGCATAGCAGTCGCGCACCGACTCCGTGATCACGCGGAAGGCCAGCACGTCGTAGATCTGCTCCACGTCCCGGCCGGTCTTCTTCATCTTCTGGTAGATCGACCACAGGTGCTTCGAGCGCCCCGAGACCTGGGCCTCGATCTCCCCCTCGGCCAGCACAGCCTTCAGCCGCTCGACCACCTCCGCGATGTAGGCGGTGCGGGACGGCGCCGTCTCTTCCAGGCGCGCCTGAAGCTGGTTGTACTCGGTCGGCTCCAGGTACTGGAACGCCAGGTCTTCCAGCTCGACCTTCATCCACTGGATACCGAGCCGGTTGGCCAGCGGCGCGTAGATCTCCATGGTCTCGCGCGCGATCCGCTCCTGCTTGTCGCGCGGCATGTGGACCAGCGTCCGCATGTTGTCGACGCGGTCGGCGAGCTTGATCAGGATGACGCGGATGTCGCGCGCCATCGCCAGCAGCATCTTGCGGAAGTTCTCCGCCTGCCGCTCCTCGCGCGTGGTCCAAGCGATCTGGCCCAGCTTGGTGACCCCCTCGACCAGGAACTGGATCTCGGTCCCGAACAGCCGCCCGATGTCCTCGGCGGTGGCGCTGGTGTCCTCGACGCAGTCGTGCAGCAGGCCCGCGCAGACCGACGGAACATCCAGCCGCAGCTCGGAGATGATGCGCGCCACGCCGACGGGGTGAACGACGTAGGGATCGCCGGAGCGGCGTTTCTGGCCCGCGTGCCGCTCCGCCGCGAAGGCGAAGCTGCGTTCGATGAGGCCGGTGTCAGCGGAGGCGTCGTACCGACGAACCTGCGCGCAGATCTCTTGAACTTCCGTCATTGGCTGGGAGGCTGCCCCCTCGTGCGCGCCTCGTTGAGCAATGCGTGGCCATAATGCCCGCGCCGCGTGCGCGCACAGCGAGCCGCAACATATATAGATGATAGCTCTTTGAGCGCGGTTTCGAGGTTGTCGTTGATCACCAGGTAGTCGTACTCGGCGTAGTGCTCGAGCTCGCGCGTGGCGGTCAGCAGGCGGCGTTCGATGGCGGCCGGGGCGTCAGTGGCGCGGCGGCGCAGGCGGCGCTCCAGCTCGGCCATGGACGGCGGAAGGATGAAGACCAGCAAGCTCTCCTCGGGCCACTGCCGCCGAATCTGGGCCCCGCCCTGCCAGTCGACGTCGAAGAGATAGTCCTTTCCGTCCTCCAGCGCCCGGTTCACGGTATGGACCGCGGTGCCGTAGCGCGCGCCGTGGACCACCGCCCACTCGGCGAACTCCTTGCGCTCGACCATCCGCGTGAACTCGTCGTCGGTGATGAACTTGTAGTCGACGCCGTCGCGCTCGCCCGTCCGCGGCGCCCGGGTGGTGTACGACACCGAGAACTCGAGCCGCTCCTGCTCGGCCAGAAGGTGCGCCAGGGTGGTCTTGCCGGCCCCCGACGGGGACGAGATCACCAGCAGGATCCCCCTGCGCGCGCCGAGCTCTTCGTCTGTCATCGACGAGAGATTCTATCACCGACGGTATCCGAACCCTCAAACCCTCCCTATTCCACGTTCTGGGACTGCTCGCGCAGCTTCTCCAGCTCGGCCTTCCCGTCGATGACCAGGGCCGCCATCTCGGCGTCCTGGGCCTTGGACCCGACCGTGTTCAGCTCGCGTCCAATCTCCTGGATCACGAAGTCCAGCTTGCGGCCGACCGCGCCGCCGGCCGCCAGCAGGTCGCCCAGGTGCGCCAGATGGGTCTCCAGACGAACCAGCTCCTCGCTCACGTCCAGCCGCTCGGCCATCACCGCCACCTCCTGCGCCAGCCGCGCGGGGTCGACGCCGGCGGTGCGGCCGGCGCTGGTCAGCCGCTCCTCCAGCCGCTGGGCGAACCGCTCGGGCAGCGTCGCCGCCCGGGTCCGCAGCGCCGCGCCCAGCTCGACGATCCGCGTCCGCCGCGCCTGCAGGTCGGCGGCCAGCGCGGCCCCCTCGCGGGCCCGCATGGCCCGCAGCTCCTCCAGCGCCTCCGCCAGCGCGGGCCGCAGCGTCTCCCAGAGCGCCTCGCCCGCCAGAGTCGCCCCCTGGCTGGCGCCCAGGTAGGCGCCGACGGTGGTCAACGTGACCGGCTCCTCGATCTTCAGCTCGCGCCGCATCCGCTCGAGCGCCCCGTAGACGGCCTGAATGCGGGCCTCGTCCAGCCCCCCGCCGCCGGTCGCCGACTCGTCGCGGATCTGCACCGTGACGGCGCCGCGCTCGACGGCCCCGCGCACCGCGCGCCCGATCTCGGCGTCGCAGAAGGCGTCCGGCTCGGCGCTGCGGATCTTGAGGTCCAGGCCCCGATGGTTGACGGAACGAATCTCGACCCGCAGCCGCCGCTCGCCGATCTTCGTCGAGCCGCGGCCAAACCCGGTCATGCTGAGGAGGGTCACTACGGGGCTTTATACCAGTCGATCGTGCGTCCCAGCCCCTCCGCGAACGAAACCCCCGCCGTGTACCCGAGTCGCGCCCGCGCCGCCGAGATGTCGGCCCAGGAGTGCTTGATGTCGCCCACCCGCTCGTCCTCGTAGATCGGGTCCACCTTCCGCCCCAGGAAATCGCCGATCAACGCCACCACGCGATTGAGATCGGTGGCCTGGCCGCACGCGATGTTGAATACGCCTCCGGACACCGCGCGGGCGTCGGCGCTGGCCGCCTTGAAGTTCGCCTCGACGACGTTGTCGATGTAGCAGAAGTCGCGCGACTGCGAGCCGTCGCCGAAGATCCGCGGCTGCTTCCCGTCGCGCGCGGCGGTGATGAACTTCGGGATCACCGCCGCATACTCCGAGGCGGGATCCTGGCGCGGCCCGAACACGTTGAAGTAGCGCAGACAGACCGTCTCCAGCCCGTAGGCGCGCGCGTAGATCTGCGCGTACTGCTCGCCCGCCAGCTTGGAGCCCCCGTACGGGGAGATCGGCGCCGGCGGCATCGTCTCCACCTTGGGGAGCACGGGATCGTCGCCGTAGGCGGCCGACGACGCGGCGTAGACCAGCCGGCGGATGCGCGCGCGGCGCGACTGCTCCAGCACGCGCAGGGTGCCGGTGGCGTTGGCGGCGTGGTTCTCGATCGGCTCCACCATCGACTTCGGCACCGACGGGATGGCGGCCTCGTGAAAGACCAGCTCGGCTCCCTCGACGGCGCGAACCAGCGCCTTGTCGTCGAGGATGTCGCCTTCGACGAGCTCGATGCGATCGATGATGTCGGCCAGATTCTCGCGCTTCCCCGACGAGAAGTTGTCGATCACGCGCACCCGATCGCCGCGCGCCAGCAGCGCCCGCGCCAGCGACGACCCGATGAACCCCGCCCCGCCCGTCACCAAGCAGAGGCTCATTGCGCGCCTCCCGCGCCGCGGCCTATCGCTGCGCGCGGGCTTCGTCGCCGAAGCGCGTGATGAGCTGCGCCAGCGGATCCGAGGCCGGCGCCCTCACCGTGACCGACGGGAGCGGCGGGTCGTCCAACCCGTCGACCGGCAGCGCCGCGAGGGAGCGCACCGCCAGCCAGGAGGCCACGACGACAGCGGGAAGGATCCAGAGGAAGCGTGTTTTGGCCGACATGGTCGTACATTATCCCACCTCTATTCAAGCGCAATTTTTTGGGTCATCTGCGGCGTTGAGAACGCGCGCTGGCCCTCTCAAAATTACGTCTTCATCAGGGGAGCGGAAGCCCGGCCAGACCGGCGCCGAACGCAGATCCGATCGACCGCGGCGGCCGCCCGCGCCCCGAGACGACGACGGTCCGCGTGGAATTCGAAGTCGAGATCGAATTCGAAGTCGAGATCGATGTCGACGTCCCGTCGCGGGCCAGGACCGGACAGGCGCCCCCGATCGGCGCCGACGGAACGGGCTGCGCGCCGGCGGCGGTCAAGACGGCCAGCGCCGGCCCGCCCAGGCGCGTGCCGCCGATCGGAATCAGCGTCCCGCGCGGATCGATCAGGAAGCGGCCCATGGTGTGCGGCCCCTCGATGGCGTACGCGAAACCATGGGGCGTTCCCCCGATCTCGATCCGCCGGACGCCGCCGGGGATCGGGACCGGCGGCGACGAGGTCAGGGTGGCCAGCGTCAGCTCGTGGAGAGCGACACGATCGAGCGTGACGTCGCCGGGCCTCGCGCCCCGCACCAGCTCCTCGGCCGTGACGAAGGCGATCCGCCGCCGGTCGGGGGCGACCGCCACAGCCACCACGTGTCCGTCGGCGGCGGTGAGCTGGCGAAACCGCCCCGTCGCCGGCAGGAACGCGTAGACCTCCTGGTGCGGGTTCAGGATGAACTCGCCCTCCCCTTGCGGCGGCACGTGCAACGGCGCGCGCTGGCGGCCGACGAAGATCACCGCCTGCTCGAGACCTGCGCCCCAGGCGGCGGCCGCCGCCGCGAGCGCGCGCTCGATCTCGTGCATCTGCGGCTGCACCTTCAGCGCCCCCAGATCGGCCGCCTCCAGCACCTCGCGCGACCAGGGGAGATAGGCGGCGTCGATCAGGGCGCGGACCTCCGCGGTCGCCTCGGCGAAGCGCTCTTGCCGGACATACGAGCAGGCGACGTTCAGGCGCGGGGCCAGAAAGCTGGGGTCGGCCGCGGAGGCGGCGCGGTACTTGGCGCGCGCCTCTTCCCACTTGCCGCTCCGGTACAGCAGCTTGCCGTCGGCGTTCAGCGCGGTGGCCTGCGGGTCCGGCGGCCGGAACGGATCGATCACGCCCGGGCCCGGGCCAGGCGTCGCCGGCAGGCAGGCCGCGCCGGCACCCGGCCCCGCCGCGGCGACGGCCGTGGCCAGCGCGAGCGCCAGCGCCGTCATGGTTCGAGCCAGACGCGCCGGAAGTCCAGCTTGTCGCCCACGGCCGCCAGCCCATGGACGCGCGTCGACGCCAGCGCCGGCACGTCGTACCGATACAGGAAGATCACCGGCTGGTCGTCGGCCAGGAGGCGCGCGATCCGCTCCAGGATCGGCGCGCGCGCCACCGGCCCGGCCGCGCCGCGCGCCTCGTCGATGAGCGCGTCGAGCGCGCTCGATCGATAGCCGCCGTAGTTGAACGCGCCCGCCGCGCCGTAGAGCGGCTCAGGGTTCTCGTCGGGCGCGCCCTCCCAGATGAGGGGCGCCAGGTCGTACTCGCCACGCTTGAGGCGCTGCAGGATGGTGGCCGGATCGGCGGGCAGCAGGTCGACCAGAATCCCCACCTTGCGCGCCTCCAGCGCGAAGGCGTGCGCCTCGACGTGGAACTGGCGGTTGCCGGCCGGCTCCAGCATCGTCAGGCGGATGGGCTGACCCAGGTGGTCGCGCACGCCGTCCGCGTTGCTGTCGCCGTAGCCCGCGTCGTCCAGCATCGCCGCGGCGTGCTTTCGATCGAACGCCGGCGGAGGCAAATCGTCGACGAACGGCGGCCCGCCGATCGGACGCGCCAGGTCGTTGTGCAGCTCGCCGGCGAAGCGACCGCGGTCCCACAGCGCTGCCAGCGCCCGGCGGAAGCGCGGATCGGAGAGCGGGTAGTGCTGGTGGTTGACCGACAAGAATGAATAGCGCCGTGAGCGCAGGCGCAGGAGCGTGCTCGCGCCGTGCAGCGTCGTCGGCTCGACCTGGTCGGGGTAGTGGGCGTCGATGACACGCGACAGGACGTCGATCTCGCCGCGGCGGGTGCGGTTCAGCGCCCGGACGGCGTCGGGGTCGAAGTCGAACACGATCTCGTCGACGCCCGGCGGCGGCCCCCAGTATTCGGGCGCTCGCTCGAGGCGGATCCGCTTGCCGTGCTCCCAGCCGGCGAAGCGGAACGGACCGGTCCCGATCGGCTGGCGCGCGATCGGCGAGGCCTCCGGCCGTATGCCGTGCACCAGGTGGTCGGGCAGCATTGGCACGTCGCACAGCGCGCGCAGCGCGAAGTCGGATGGCCGCTTGAGGACGAAGCGCACCGTCCGCTCGGTGACGAGCTCGATCGAGGCGACGTCGGCCAGCTCGGCGCGCAGCACGGGCGCGTCGGTGCCGTTGCGCAGCAGCGGCTCGACCGTGGCCTGGACGTCGAGCACACCGAACGCGCGGCGGTCGTGCCAGCGCACGCCGCTCCGCACGCGCACGGCAATCCGCATCCCGTCGTTCGAGACATCCCAGCTCTCGGCCAGGCCCGGCTTGTAGGTGCCGTCGCGGCAATCGAGCAGCGTCTCGTAGATGAGACCGTTCGTCACCTCGGCCGCGGAGGCGTCCGACTCGGCCAGGGGCAGCAAGCTCTGCGGTTCCGAATCCAGGTGAACGCGCAACGTCCCGCCGCGGCGCTCGGGGGCGGAGACGGCGGCCGGCTCGGGCAGCACCTCTGCCGGGGGCGGCGGAGGTTTGGCGATGCTGAAGTCAGGGGTGGCGTTGGCGCGCGGCGCGGGCGGCGCCGCCTTCTTCGAACGGCAGCCGGCCCCGACGCTGGCGACGAGCGCCAGCCCGAGCACAAGTCGTGATAGCCACGCTTGCTCGCCAAAAATCGCTGTGTTATTCAGGTTCACCCGCATCGCGCGGTGGAGGGCTCGTCCATGAAGCGACTGCCGACCGTATATCACCGGACCATTCCTTTGGCAGTAGCGCTGCTCTCCGCGAGCGGCGCCCGTCTAGCTTACGGTCAGGGGCAAGAGCTGCCACCGATCAAAGTTGATCTGCCGCCGCCCCCGAACTTCAACATCCAGACGGCGCCGGAGAAGTATCCGAGCGGCGAGCTGTCGGTGTACGGGCTGCGCAAGCACATGAACCAGTACCTGGACAAGGACGTCCAGGTGCGCGGCTACCTGCTCACGATCTACGAGTGCCCCGCCGAGCAGCGGAAGTGCAACGACGATCTCGCCGCCAAGACGAAGAAGGAAAAGAAGAAGGAGCTGAAGTCGGGCGGCCTTCCGGGCAAGGCCGGCGCGCCGCCGGCGGCCGACCTGAAGGGCGGCTGCCACCCCTGCGACCAGCCCCACTTCTTCATCGGCGACACGGCCACGACCAAGATCGATCACGGCCTGCTGGTGGCCGACTATCCGGTCAAGGACTGGAAGACCGGCAAGCCCAAGCCGCTGGTGGCCAAGAACGGCGATCAGTACGTCGTCACAGGGACCTTCGCGATCAACTCGATCGGTGGGTTCGCGGCCTCGGACGGCCTCATCATCCACAAGAAGTTCCAGGACGCGGCGGGCAACGTGATCGCCGAGGGGAACGCGGTGCTGCCGCCGGACGCCCAGACGATCAACCTCGAGGGGAAGCCGGCCGAGAAGGTCGGCGGCGCCCGCATCGACGCCGAGAACGCCGCCAAAGGTAAGAAGTAGATCGAGCTATCGCGACGGGCTCGCCGCCAGAACCGGCAAGCGCAGCTCGTGGCAGGCAGCGGACGGAATCAACAGGATCGTCTCTGAATCGAGGCGCCCGACACAATCGGGCGCCGCTTTCATTTCGGGCGTCGGGCGCGCGGGCCAGAGCTCCAGCGTGTGCCGGGTCGGCGCCGTCTCCCCGGGCGGCTGCACCGACACCTCCAGCTTCAGGTCGGACCGCCCCGCCGGCGCCGCGGTCAGGAAACGCACGGCGCGCAGGTTTCCCAGCGCGGAGACGACGCGGGCGACGTTGGCGCCGTCGACGTGCGCGTCCGCCGGCGCCACCGCGCGCCAGCTGTCGCCGTCCGCGCTGGCGAGCTCGACGGCGGAATCGGCCGTGCGCCGGAGATCGCGCGCGTCGAAGTGGGCGAAGTCGAGCGCCGCGCGATCGCGGAACCGCAACGGATCCGGTGCGAGCAGCGCATAGGCGGGCGACTTTGGCCCCACCGTGGCGACCTGGCGGCCGTCGGCGGTCAGCCGGCGGGTCGCGCCCCCGCCGGCCGCCGGCTCCGGCGGCAGGTTGGTGGCGTGCAGCGTCGCCAGCCAGTCGTCGACGACGCGCGGGTCGGCCGCGTACGCCACCGAGGGCGCGGTGAACCGCCAGCCGCCCGCCGCGCGCGCGAGCGCCACCCGGCGCCCCCCGCCCTCCAGCGCGAACGTGGTCACCGTGTCGGGCGCCGCCGCGAGCAACCGGCGATCGGCCGCCCAGGCGGCCTCCAGGACCGGCGCCAGCGCGCGAAGCTTCGTCTCGTCGAGGCAGGCACCGTCACGGCCCAGCGCGCCGGTGCGGATCACGGACAGGGTGTCGGGGACCGGGCAACTCTCCGACCCCATGGCCACGTCGATACGCGCGCCGGCAGCCGTCACCTCCAGGAGCGGCGCGCCCCCGGCCGCGGTCGGGGGCGCCGGCAGGTAGCGCTCCACCCGCAGCGCCAGCGCCTGGCGGAGGGCTTCCGCCACCCGTTCGCCCGCGGCGAAGTCGCCCCGATCGTTCCGCCACCGGCCGTCGGTGAGGCGCAGGGCGCGCGCCGCGCCGCCCGCCCGGTCCGGCCAGTCGATCGCCGTGACCGCGTCGGCCGCCACGGGGAACAGGCGCCGGTCCCGGAACGCCGACGGATCGCGATCGGTCAGCTCCAGCAGCCGCCGCGGCGCCACCTGAACGCGCCCCTTGCCGGTGGTGGCGAAGACGCCGGTGCCGGTGGCATCGGGACGCCCGAGCTGCAGGGCGATCGTCCCGCCCGGTTGTTCGTCGATCGTCAGGGTCACGCGAGGCGGGACCAGACCGGCCGCTGCCGGCTGGAGGTCCGCGGTGCGCGCCGGCTCCGCGACGTCGATCGCGCCCAGCAGATCGTCGACGGCGGCGCCGTCCGCGGCCTGCCCGCCGGGCTCCAGGCGCCAGGCCGGTTCGCTCCCGGCCGCCTGGCGCGTCAGCGACAGCGGCGCGGCACCCGCGCGCGTGATCGTCACCTGGCGGACGGCGGATCGATCGAACCTTTCCACCAGACGCCCCGACATCCCGGCGTCGCGCCCTCGATCGCGATCGAAGACCAGCAGGTAGGCTGCCAGCGCGGCGGCGACCACCGCCAGGATCGCCACCCGTCGCATCAGACCCGCCGCCGCGCCCAGACCAGCGCGCCCGCCCCCAGCGCCAGCAGCGGCAGCCCGACGACGAACAGCCGAAACGCCCAGCGCACGTCCCCCTCGGTCAGCGCCAGCGCCGTGCGCGCGGCGATCTTGGGCCCGATCCCGATCCGGGCGTCGCGATCGGCCAGCCACCCGATCGCCGACAGCACGAGGTCGGCGTCGTAGTCGCGCAGCGTGACGCCGGAGAGGCGGACGTTCATGACCAGGCGCCCGGTCCCCAGGAACACCAACCGCGTCGCGGGCACCGCCCCGCGCGCCGGGCGCTCGACCGCCACGCCGACGGGAACCGGTCCCTTGCGATCGCGACCGGCGTCGAACGTCAGGTCGGCCTCGCCGCGGATCGTCGGCAGATCGGTCTCGCCCCAGCCATCGGCGCTGGTGTGTACCAGCGGCGTGACGATCAGCCCGGGCGCCGGCGCCAAGGGAGCCACCTCGCGCGTGCGCGGCCAGAACGTCAGCCGGCCGCCCAACCGCGACGTGATGGCGTGCGCGCCGTAGCTGTCGGGGCCCGCCGCCCAGACCGACGGCCCTTCGACGTCACTGGCGTGCCCAGGGTCGACGACCAGGTTGTCGCCGAGGCGCACGCCGTAGCGCGCCGCCAGCTCCTCGAGCCCGATGTGCGCGAAGGCGGCCGCGTCGGCGCTGAACACGGGACCCACCATGGCCAGCAGGCGCCCACCGGCGTCCACGAACGACTCGACCGCGACGATCTCCCGCGGCGAGAAGGCGCGGTTCGGCTCGGCGATGACCAGGACGCGACAACCAGCGCCGGACAGATCGGCCAACTTGTCGAGCGCCTTGGTTTGATAACCGTCGCCGCGCAGGCTCTCGGCGAACGTGGCGTAGCCGCCGTCCTGCAGCGACTCGATGTCGGGCTCGCCGTGCCCCTTGCTGAAGCAGACGGTCAGCGGCTGATCATCGGTAACAGTCAGGATCGCCGAGACGAACGCGGCCTCGCCGCGCCAGGCGTGAATGGCCGGGCTCGGCTCGCCGTCGGCGTCGACCTCGGGCGAGACCAGATCGTCCTCGGTGACCACCTTGGCGCGTCCACCCGACGTGAACACCACCGCCCCCTGCCCCATCTCGTAGGCGCCGATGCCGTAGCGCTTGGCCGCCGCCTCGGCCCGCTCCGGCGCGCGATCGGGGTCGACCATCTCGACCTGAAACCGCCCGTCCGAGGCCTGCGCGCACCGCTCGGCCAGCTCGCGCACCAGGCCGGCGATCGTCCGGGCCCGCTCCGACTCGCGCTTCGGATACAGGAACACCGTGGCGGTCACCGGCCGCGGCAGCGCCCGCAGCACGGCGACCGTCTTGTCGGAGAGCGCGTAGAGCGAGGCCCGGGTCCAGTCGCCGCGCGCGAAGTGACGGGCCGCCACCAGGTTGACCATCAGCGCGATGGCCAGCGTCAGGCCCGCCGTCAGCGGCGGGGCCAGTCGGCGCGCGCGCGGCACATCCAGCGGCGGGCGCCCGCGCAGCCCGGCCAGGCGCGCCGTGGCGGCCACCAGCGCCAGCACCGCCACCGTCGCCAGCAGCACCACCTGGCGCGAATCGACGATGCCATGGCCGAAGTCCTCCATGGTGCGGAACAGGCTGTATCGCCGCAGCGCCGCCGCGGTCGCCGGCGCGCGCACCTCCGCCTCCAGCGCCCCGACCAGCAGCGCCGCGAGAAAGGCCACGAACGACAACGTGGCGGCGACCAGCTGATTGCGGGTCAGCGACGACGCCAGCAGCCCGACCGCCAGGGCCGCCGCGCCGAGCAGGATCGTGCCCAAATAGCCGGCCAGGATCGGCCCCGGATCCAGCGCCGCGCCGACGTGGTGGAGGTAGAGCAGATAGAGGAGCGTCGGCGCCCAGGCGGCCAGGTAGAACCCCAGCGCCGCCAGCCACTTGCCCAGGATCACCTCGCCCGGCGAGACCGGCGCGGTCAAGAGCGGCTCTATCGTCCCCGTGCGCAGCTCCTCGGCGATGAGCCGCATCGGCACCACCGTCGCCAGCAGGCCGAGCGCGATCCAGTACAGGATGGTGCCGCCGAAGAAGAACTCCATCACGCCGCCCGGCGGCGCATCGGGGCGCCCCAGGAACTGGACGAACATCCAGAAGACGATCCCCTGCAACAGCAGGGAGAGCGCCAGCACGGCCCACCCGGCCGGCGTCCGGAAGTAGGCGGCCGTCTCGCGCCGCGCGATCGCCCAGAGCGCGTTCACGCCCGGCCGCCCGCGTTCGGCGCCGTGGCGCGCGCGAAGATCTCCTCCAGCGAGGCCGCCTCGATCCGCAGCTCGCGCAGCGCCAGGTTCGCCGCCGCGGCGGCGCGGAACACCGCCTCGCGGGTGGCGCCGTCGTCATCGGCGGCGGCCAGCGTCAACGCCAGGTGGATGGGGTCGGAGGCATCGACCGACGCAACCCCCGCGACCGCCGCCAGCACCGGCTGGGCGCGCTCCAGATCGGCGGCCCGCACCTCGACGATCACGCGGCGGGCCCCGGCCACGCGCGCCTGCAGCGCCTCGCGCCCCTCGGCGGCCACCACGCGCCCACGGTGCAGGATGATCACGCGCGTCGCCAGGCTCTCCACCTCTGACAGGATGTGCGTCGACAGCAGGACGGTGCGCTCACGCCCCAGCTCGCGGATGAGCGCGCGGGTCTCGCGGATCTGGTTCGGGTCCAGGCCGACCGTCGGCTCGTCGAGGATCAGGATCGGCGGCCGCCCCAGCAGCGCGTCGGCCAGCCCGACCCGTTGCCGGTAGCCCCGGGACAGCGTGCCCACGATCTGCCCGCGCCGCTCGCCCAGCCCGACCATCTCGATCGCCTCGGCGACGGCCGCGCGCCGCCCGGCGCGCGCCACGCCCTTCAGCGCCGCGCGGAAGTCGAGGTACTCGCTGACCCGCATTTCGGGCGGCAGCGGCACCGCCTCGGGCAGGTAGCCGACGGCCCGCCGCACGCCGCGCGGATCCCCGGCGATGCTCGCGCCGGCCAGCGTGGCCGTCCCGCGCGTCGGCGCCAGGAAGCAGGTCAGGATCCGCATCATGGTGGTCTTGCCGGCGCCGTTCGGTCCCAGCAGGCCGACGATCTCGCCCCGCCCCACCTCGAACGACGCGCCGTCGAGCGCCGGCGGGTGCCCGTCGGCCGCGCGGCCGTACGTCTTGGACAGCCCCTCGACGCGGATCACGCGGCTAAGGTAACTATTCCAGGCCGCGATCGCGAAGCGACCCGTCGTCTTCGCCGCGGAGGTGGCCCACTTCGTGGAGCAGCGTCCGCGTGATGGCCTGATCCAGATCGGGACCGTCCTTCACGGTGCGGAGCAGGTTCCGACGGTAGAGGACGATGGCCCGGTCGCCTGAATCGCACTGCATGGGCGCGCTCTCCGCGGACGGCGCCGCGTGGCCCTTGCGGGAGCGCCCCGACGGCGTCGGCGCGGCCGCCTGGTCGCTGTAGTCGAGCGGCAGCCCCCGGAACAGCCCCAGGATCGTCGGCGACAGCGGCGGCTTCTCGGCCGTCAGGTCCTCCATGTCGGGCAGGTCCGCCGCCTCGACCTTCACGGTCGACAGGTCGCGACGGAAGTCGGGCGGCAGCTCGGCCACCGCGCGCTGCACCCGGGCGGAGAAGTCCGTCTGCGAGATCTCCGGCGCGGGCGGGAACGACTTCGGATCGGCCAGCGTCGCCGCGTGCAGGTGGCGCGAGGCGGCCAGCTCGTCGCCGGCGCGCTCCTCGATCAGGCCCAGGTGATACAGCGCGTGGGCGTGGTCAGGCGTCTCGGCCAGCACCTTCTCGAAGGTCCGCCGGGCCTCGTCGAACCGGCACATCTCGAACAGCGCCACGCCCCGCTCGTAGATGGCAGCGCCGAAGCGCGGCTGGGCCGTCAGCGCGGCGTCGATGCGGCGCAGCCCCTCGCCGGCGCGCCCCAGGTCGATCAGGGCCTGCCCCTCCAGCAGCGCCAGCCGCGCCACCTCTTCGCTGTCGCGGTGGTTCACGTGCCGGCTGCCCCGCCGCGCGTACTCCAGCCCCAGCGCCGACCGGTCGCTCGACGGCGGCAGCTGGTTGATGTGCAGGTCGGCGGCCGCCTCCAGCGTCTCGGGATCGTCGGGGGCCAGCGCCAGGGCCAGCTCCAAGGCGTCGCGCGCCTCATCCAGCCGATCCAACCGCATCAGCGCGATGGCCCGGTTGTGGTGCGCCTCGACCGAGCGCGGGGCCGCGCGGGCGGCCTCCTCGGCGCAGGCCAGCGTCCCGGCGTAGTCACCCTTGTCGAACAGGTCGGCCGCCTTGTCGAGCAGATCGGCCACCGGGGCGTCGACCCAGGCCGGCTGCTCGGGGAAGCAGCGGCGCAGCGGGCGTGGCGGCGGATCGGCCGGGTCGCTCTTGGCCACCGGGGCCGCGGCGGGCGGCGGGCAAGCGGGCGCCCGGGGCGCCGGCGTGGCA
>CAZTZM010000179.1:0-31808 GCA_964618005.1 uncultured Myxococcales bacterium | reverse complement strand
CCGCCAGCGCCGCCGCCAGCTCGCCCCGGGCCAGCTCGAGCGCGCGCGCCGCCGCCGCGCCGGCCGTGTGCGCCGACGCCGGATTCGCGTAGAGCGCGCGCGCCGCCGCGGCCATCACCGCGACCACCTCTTCGGCCGGGCGCGTCGAGGCCGCGTTGTCGAGGTAAATCACGCCGTGACTATAGAACACCGGGCCACCGTGCTTGGCCGAGCCGGGTTCCTTGAGGTAAATCAAATGGGTGGATATCGGCGCCCGTGCCAAGAAGATCCTGCACGCGGTGGTATCCGAATACCTGGCGACCGGTGAAGCCGTGGGATCGCACACGGTTACCCGTCGCTACGGGCTGGACGTCTCGGCGGCCACCGTGCGCACGGTCATGGGCGATCTGGAGGAGATCGGCCTCCTGCGCCACGCGCACACCTCGGGCGGGCGCCTGCCGACCGAGCGCGGGCTCCGCTACTACGTCGACATGCTGCTGCGGGTCCGCAGCCTGACGACCGGGGAAAAGGACGAGATTCGCGAGCGGCTGGCGCCGGTCAGCGGCGACGTGCCCGAGGTGATGCAGCGGACGACGCGCATGCTGCGCGAGCTGAGCCACCTGACGGTCGTGGTCCAGTCTCCCCGTCCGGACAGCGACGTGGTCCAGCACCTGGAGTTCGTCCAGCTGCGCGACGGTCAGCTGCTGGCGGTCATCGCGGCGCAGAGCGGCCAGCTGCAGAACAAGCTCGTGCCGATCGACTTCGCGCTGGCGCCGGGTGACCTGGAGCGGATCAACAACTACCTGAACGGCCTGGTCAGCGGGCTGACCCTGGACCAGGTCCGCGCGCGTCTGCTGGAAGAGATCGCCAGCGACCGCGCCGCCCACGACGAGCTGGCGGCTCGCGCGCTGCGGCTGGCGCGCGCGGCGGTGCCGGTCGACACGTCGGCCGAGGTTTTCGTCGACGGGCAGTCGAACCTGCTGCTGGGCAAGGCCGACGTCGAGCGGGCCAAGCTGCTGCTGCGGACGCTGGAAGAGAAGGACCTGCTGGTGCGCCTGCTGGAGCGGACCTTGAGCGCGCCCGGGATCTGTGTCTTCATCGGCGCCGAGGCGAACCTGGCCGATCTGACGGACGTCTCGGTGGTGGCGGCGCCCTACGTGGCGGATGGCCGGGCGCTGGGGACGATTGGCGTCATCGGACCATCCCGGATGAACTATTCCCGTGTTATCCCGCTGGTCGATTTCACCGCCGAGATGATCGGCGAAACGTTGGGCAAGAGCTAACTTCAGCCAGGAATGGACGAACGGATCGAGTCATGAGCGAAGAGTCGAACGTCAACGAGAAGAAGAACGGGGCTGCGGGCGACGGGGTCGAGGCGGCGCTGCCGCCCGCCACGCCCGAGGATCGCGCGGCGGCGCTGGAGATCGAGCGCGACGAGCTCAAGGACCGCCTGCTGCGCCTGGCGGCCGAGTTCGAGAACTGGAAGAAGCGCGCTCGCAAGGAGCAGACCGACGCCGTGTCGCAGGCGCGCGAGTCGGTGCTGAAGGACGTCCTGGAGGTGGTCGACAACCTCCAGCGGGCGACCAGCTCGAACGCCGCCGACCCGGCGGCCATCGTCAAGGGCGTCGAGCTGGTGCTGCGCGTGGCCCAGCAGAAGCTGGAGCGCTACGAGGTCAAGCCGTTCGAGGTGACCGGGCAGCCGTTCGACCCGCGGGTGCACGAGGCGGTCTCGCGGGTCGAGAGCGACAGCGTGCCGGCCGGCAACGTCGCCGTCGAGCTGCAGAAGGGCTACAAGATCGGCGAGCGGCTGCTGCGCCCCGCGATGGTCTCCGTGTCGAGCGGCCCGAAGCAACCCAAGGCCGAGGGTTAGGCTGCCCCGCGACTATTACCAGACCCTGGAGGTCGACCGCGGCGCCACCGACGTCGAGATCAAGGCCTCGTACCGGCGGCTGGCGCTCCGCTGGCATCCCGACCGAAACCCCGGCGACGCCGCGGCGGAGGACCGGTTCAAGGAGCTGTCGATCGCCTACGCCGTGCTCTCCGACGAGGAGAAGCGCACGCACTACAATCGCTTCGGCGCGGTCGACGGCGCCGGCCCGCTGGGCGGCGCCGACATCGCGTCGGCGACCGAGTTCTTCGATGCGCTGTTCGGCGATCTGTTCGGGCTGGCGCGGCGGCGCAAGACCAACGGGCGCGACATCCGCTACACCCTGGAGGTCGACTTCGAAGAGGCGGCGCTCGGCTGCGAGAAGACCATCACGTTCGAGCGCGCCGAGGACTGCCGGATCTGCCTGGGCACCGGCGCCGAGGGGGCCAGCGCGGGCCTCGTGACCTGCACCCGCTGCGGCGGCGAGGGGGTGGTCCGCAAGAAGGCCGGCTTCCTGACCACGCGGCGCGAGTGCATGGGGTGCGGCGGGACCGGCCAGGTGCCCCGCACGCGCGGCGCCGCCTGCGAGGGCGCGGGCCTGATCGACAAGGAGCGCAGCTTCACGGTGCGCGTCCCGCCCGGATCGATCGGCGGCTCGACGCAGCGGCTGCCGCGCGAGGGGGCGCCCGGGCGCCGCGGCGGCCAGCCGGGCGACCTGCACGTCATCGTGCGCGTCCGCCCGCACGCGTTCTACAGCCGCGAGTCGGCGCGTGAGGGGGACGTGCTGGTCGTCGAGCTGCCGCTGACGTTCGTCGAGGCGGCGCTGGGGGCCGAGGTGACGGTGCCGGTGCTCGACGCGCGGGTGCAGATGCGCATTCCGCCCGGCACGCAGTCGGGCGCCGTGTTCCGCCTGCGCGGCAAGGGGTTCCCGCGCGCGGGCGGCCGCGGCGACGCGCACGTGCGCGTGTCGATCGAGACGCCCACGGCGCTCTCCGACGACGCGCGCGCGCTGCTGACCCGGCTGGGCGTCGCGCTGGACGACGCCGAGCTGCCGCGCCGCCGCGCCTTCCGGACGTTGATCGCGGAGGCCGAGCCCGAGGCGCCGCCGGCCCGCGCGGCCGCCGGTCGGAGCGACGACCGATGAACACGCCGCCGCCGCGCCGACCGCCGCGCCTGTTCCTGCACGTGGCGCTGTTCCTGGCCACCGTCCTCACCACCACCGCGGCCGGTTCGCTGTTCGTCCACGGCGAGATGGGCGGCGCCGGGGGCTGGCGGGCGATCCTCCCCATCTCCGACGGCCTGTCGTACTCGCTGCCGCTGATGCTGATCCTGCTCTCGCACGAGCTGGGGCACTACCTGGTGGCCCGGTTCTACGGCGTGGACGCCTCGCTGCCGTTCTTCATCCCGCTGCCACCCAGCTTCGGCCTGGGGACGATGGGGGCGGTGATCGGCATGCGCGACGTGACGAAGGACCGCAAGAAGCTGATCGACATCGGCGCTGCCGGGCCGCTGGCGGGCCTCATCGTGGCGGTGCCGGTGATCTGTTACGGGCTGGCGCACTCGCACGTCGGGCCGCTGGTCCCCGGCGGGCAACAAGAGGGGAACTCGATCCTCTACGCGTTGCTCAAGCGCGCGGTGAAAGGGACCTGGCTGCCCGACGGGCACCAGGACGTCTACGTGCACCCGACCGCCTGGGCCGGGTGGGCCGGCCTGCTGGTCACGATGATCAACCTGATCCCGATCGGCCAGCTCGACGGCGGTCACATCGCGACGGCCTATTTCGGCAACCGCTACAACGTGTTCGCGGCGCGGCTGCACCGGCTGCTGCCGCTGGGCGCGGTGGGCGTGTTCCTCTGGGTGCTGCACCTGGTCCGGATCGAGGCAGGCGGACACTGGGATCAGACGATCGGGATGTCGATCGCGCTGGGCGCGGCGATCCCCTGGCTGGTCTGGTTCATGTTGATCGGCTTCGTGCGCCGGCTGTCGGGCGGCGTGAATCACCCACCGGTCGAGGACACGCCGCTGCCGCCCAGCCGGCGACTGCTGTTCTGGGTGATGGTGGCGGTGTTCATCGCCGTGTTCATGCCGGTGCCGTTCCGCGCCAATTTCGTCGGGGGCGCGCCGCCCGAGCCGCCGCGGGCGACCAGCGCGCAGCTGTAGGCAGGCAGCTCTGGGCATGAAGGTCCCGCCGTTCGAGATGCCGCTCGCGGAGATCCGCGCCAGCCTGCAGCCGCTGCGGCGGCCGCTGAGCGTGGCCGTCCTGCGCGCGCGCAACCCGTTCAACGTGGGCGCCATCATCCGCGTGGCGCACTCGTTCCTGGTCCGCGAGATCATCTTGATCGGCGACGAGCGCTACTACGAGCGCGGCGCGATGGGGATGGACCGCTACGAGAACATCGTGATGCTGCCGACCGAGGCCGACTTCCTGAGCCACGTGCGCGGGGCCGGCCGGCGGCTGATCGTGTTCGAGAAGGACGCCGCCCGCGAGGACCTCTGGCACGCCGACCTGCCCGACGACTGCGTGATGTTGTTCGGCAGCGAGACCGCGGGCGTCTCCGAGGAGCTGCTGCGCGCGGCCGATCAGGTCGTCGGCATCCCGATGTACGGCATCAACCACTCGTTCCCCGTCACCGTGGCGGCCGGCATCGCCATGGCCGAGTGGACGCGCCGGCATTACGCGGTGTGAGCTGGGGCGCGTTCGAGGATCGCCAGCGCTTCGACGTGCGGCGTGTGCGGCAGCATGTCGAACGGGGTAACCGCGCGCGTCCGGTAGCCGCGCGCGGCCAGCGCCGCCAGATCGCGCGCCAGCGTGTCGGGATCGCAGGCGAGGTAGGCGACGGCGCGTGGGGCGAGGCGCGCGACCTCGGCCAGCACGGCCGCGGCACACCCCTTGCGCGGCGGATTCAGCACCACGACGTCGACGCGGTCGAGCGCCGCCAGCCCGGCGGCCGCGTCGGCGGTGACGAAGCGGGCATTGGCGGCGCCGTTGCGCGCGGCGGCCGTGGTCGCGCGCGCGGTGGCGGCCGCGTGCGATTCGATCCCCACGACCTCGCCCGCGCCCGGCGCCAGCGCCAGGGCGATCCCGCCGACGCCCGAGTAGGCGTCGGCGACGCGCTCGCCGGGACGGACGGCCAGCGCCTGGGCGATCACCGCATACGCCAGGCCGGCGACGTCGCGGTTGGCCTGGAAGAAGGCGCTGGCGGAGAGCGGCAGCCGCACGCGGCGCCCGTCCACGTCGACGCGGTCGTCCAGCTCACCCGCGCCGGACAGCATCCGTTCAGCGCTGCCGCCTTCGGCGAAGATCGCGTTGCCGCGCGTCTGGTTGACGTGCTCGACGACGCCGATCACCTCGGGGCGCGCGGCGCGGAGACGAGCCGCCAGCGCCGGACCGTCGGCGAGCGGCCGCGCCACCACCAACGCCGCCAGGACCTGCCCGTCGGCGTTGACGCGCAGGATGACGTGGCGCAGGTCGCCGGTCAGCGTGCGCTCGTCGTAGGGGCGCACGCCGGCGTCGTCGAGGATCGCGCGCAACGCTTCCGCGACGTCGTCCAGCGGCGGCTCGGCGATCCGGCAGCCGGCCAGGTCGACGACGTCGTGGCTGCGCGGCGCGAAGGCGCCCAGCACGAACCGGCCGCCTGCGCGGGCCGCCACCAGCTTCGACTTGTTCCGGTAGCCGAGCGGCCGCGGCGAGGCGACGCAGGCGTTGACCCCCAGCGCGCGCAGCACCGGCTGCGCGGCGATCGCGCGGGCGACCCGCGCGCGTTTCCAGTCGAGCTGGGCGGGATAGTCGAGCTCTTGCAGCACGCACCCGCCGCAGGCGCCGAACGCGCGGCAGGCGGCGGGGCGCCGCGCCGGTGACGGCGCCTCGACGTGCGCCAGGCGGGCCCAGGCGACCGGCGACTGGCGCGAGACGTGCTCCACGACCGCGGTCACGCGCTCGCCGGGGAGCGCGCCCGCCACGTGAACCGCGTGCCCCGCGCTCTCGCCGACGCCGGCCCCTTCGTCGTCGAGGTCGGTGCAGGTGACGGTGATCGGCTCGCCCGGGCGCACGTCGTTCAGCGCGCGATCCCGGCGCCGATCGCCGCGGCCAGCATCGGGATCGAGACGTCGTAGCGATAGGCGGTCGACCGGTGGCCGTCGTCGAACTCCTGATGCTCGCAGGCCACCCCCAGCGCGCGCAGCCGCTTCACGAAGATGCGCGCGCCCAGATCCAGGTTGTGCTCGTCGCGCGTGCCGGCGTCCAGGTAGACCAGCTTCATCCGCCGCAGCGCCTCGGCGTGCGCCGCCACCATCTCGACGGGGTCCCAGGCTTTCCAGCGCCGCCAGACCTCCGGATCGATCTCGCCGGTCTCGAGGTCGAACGGCAGCGCGACACCGCCCGGCCGCGCGGCGTCGGGCGAGTAGGCGCCCGCTTGCGCCAGCACCATCATGGTCGTGAAGTCGTCCCCGCTCTTCTTCTCGCGCGCCGCGAAGTGCGCCAGGAACGCCTCGACGCCGCCGGGCCGGCGCAGCGTGCGCGCCGCGACCGGCAGATCGGGCTGCGCCGACAGCTCGAACGCCATGTCGCCTGCGTGACTGGCGACGGCGGCGAAGCGATCGGGGTGGCGCATTGCCAGCACCAGCGCCCCGAACCCGCCCGACGACTTGCCGCCGATCGCGCGCGCCTCACGCGTGGCGATCGTCCGCAGCCGGCCGTCGAGAGCCGGGATCACCTCGTCGATCAGATGGGTCTCGTAGCGGCCGAGCGCCGGCGAATCGAGGTACTGCGCGCCGCCCCAGCGCGTGAAGCAGTCGGGCGCGACGACGATCGCCTCGCCCAGGCGCCCCGCGGCCGCCAGCCGATCCAAGCGCTCGCCCAGACCGGGTTGCCAGGGGTTCCCAGAAAACAGCATCTCGCCGGTGCCGGCGTATCCGGCCAGCCAGTAGATGACCGGATAGCGGCGTTCGGGCGCGCGCGCGTACGACGGCGGCAGCCACACGGCGATCCGGCGCACGCTCGGATCGCCCAGCGGGTTGCCGATGAGCACGCGGCTCTCGACGATTTCGATCGCGCCCGACATCGTCGGTGGATTGTGTCATAGTCCGGCGCGACGTGAGCCGACGACGACCTGCCGTGGTGTTGGTTGTGCTCGGGACTCTGCTGCTGGCCGCGGTCCCGGCCGGCGCAGCGAAGCCTGACGTCGAGCCGGGAACCCTGAGAGGGTTCCCCGTCCCTCCCGTGACGACTCCGCTGGGCAAAGCCCAGCTCCGCCCACACGGAACGGCTCCCGCGACGGCTTCATCGCTGCCGGCGCCCAAGCTGGACGTGAAGAGCTGGTCGCTGGCGAACGGCCTTCAGGTTCTCTTCCTGGCCGACCACAAGGCGCCGATCGCGACGGTGCAGGTCTTCTATCACGTGGGCTCCAAGAACGAGCACGTCGGCATCCGCGGCGTGGCGCACATGTTCGAGCACATGATGTTCAAGGGGTCCGCGCACGTCCCGCCCGAGGAGCACGCGCGCCTCTTGAAAGAGGTGGGCGGCCAGGTCAACGCCTTCACGACCGAGGACGTCACCGCGTATCACGACACGGTGCCCCCCTCGTACGTCGGCTTCGCGCTGGAGCTGGAGGCGGAGCGGATGCGGAACCTGAAGCTGTTCCAGTCGACGATCGACTCGGAGCGCAAGGTCGTCGAGGAGGAGAAGCGGCTGCGCGTCGACAACGATCCCGTCGGCAAGGCGATCGAGCGCTTCCGCGCGCTGGCCTACACCACGCACCCCTACAACTGGACCGCCATCGGTACGATCGAGGACCTGGACAAGGTCACACCGGCGGATTGCCAGCGCTTCTACGACGCCTTCTACCAGCCCAACAACGCGACGCTGATCATCGTCGGCGACCTGGACGAACAGGCCACGCGCAAGCTGGTCGACCAGTACTTCGGACCGATCCCGCATGGTCCGGATCAGCCGCGCAAGATCGCCCAGGAGCCGCCGCAGACCTCGGCGCGCGCTGCCACGATGCAGGTCGAGGTGCAGATCCCCATCATCGTGGGCGGCTATCACATTCCGCGCGCGTCGGATCCCGACATGCCGGCGCTGGAGGTGCTGGCCGCCGTGCTGTCGGCGGGCGAATCGTCGCGCCTGACCGAGCGGTTGGTCCGCCACGACCACCTGGCGATCGCCGCGGGTGGGGTGACCGAGTCGCTGGAGGATCCCGGCCTGTTCATCGTCTACGCGGCCTTCCTGCCCAACAAGGACGCCAGCAAGATCGACGGCGCGCTGGCAGAGGAGATCGCGCGCGTGCGCGACAAACCGATCGCCCCCGACGAGCTGGACAAGGCCAAGAACCAAGCGGCGGCCGGCTTCGTGTTCGGCCTGGAGACCGTGGACGGCATCGCGCAGCGGCTGGGCGAGGCGCAGTACATCGAGGGGGACTGGCACCGCTTCATCGAGGGGGCCACGCGCTACCTGGCGGTCACCGCGGCGGACGTGCAGAGGGTCGCGCGCAAGTACCTGGTCGACACCCACCTCACGCGCGTGACGCTGGTGCCGCCCGGCGTCCCGATGGCGCCGCCCACGCCCGCCCCGAAGACGACCGGAGGGAAGCCATGACCCGCCTGCGACTTGTGGCCGCCCTGGCGCTCGCGCCGATGCTGGGGTGCGGATCGGGCCAGAAGCCCGCCTCCCGCAGCCCAGGCTCGGTCGATGTCCAGTACGAGGCGAACCCGCAGGCACCCGCGCCGGCGCCCAATCCGGCGGCCAGCTTCTGGGCCAACCGCACCGATCTGATCAAGGCGCCGCCCCCGCCCAAGCCGGCCGCGCTGGCGCTCCCCAAGATTGATCACTTCGCGCTGGCCAACGGCCTGCAGGTGATCGTCGTGGCGCGCAAGGACCTGCCGGTCGTCAGCTTCGGCCTGGCCGTCCCCGCGGGCGGCTACGACGAGGACCGTGGCACCCTGGGCGTCTCCGACTTCGTGGCGGCGATGCTGCGCAAGGGGACCAAGTCCGCCACCAAGACCCGCAGCGCCGACGACATCGCGCGCGCGATCGACTTCGTGGGCGGCTCGCTGGACGCGCAGGCGTCGAACGAAGGGACCACCGTGGCCTGCTCGTCGCTGTCGAAGGACGGGGCGCTCTGCCTCGATCTCCTCTCCGACGTGCTGCTGCACCCGTCGTTCCCCGAGAGCGAGATGGGCGACGTGCGTGACCAGATGCTGGCGGCGGTCGCCTCGCGCTACGACAGCCCGCACGAGCTGGCCGAGGCGCACTTCGACAACCAGCTGTTCGGCGAGAACCACCCCGAGGGGTGGGTGCTGACCGCCGAGGACGTCCGCAAGATCGATCGCCCGATGCTGGAGAAGTTCTGGAAGACGTTCTACCGGCCGAACCACGCCATCCTGGCGGTGGCGGGCGACGTCGACACCGGCAAGCTGCGGCCGCAGCTGGAGAAGGCGTTTCGCGCCTGGGCCAAGGGCGCCGTCCCCGAGCGCCCGACCTGGACCATCCCGCCCGTGGCGGGGACGCAGATCCTGCTGGTCGACCGCCCGGACCTGACGCAGGCGACGATCGTCCTCGGACACGGCGGCATCAAGCACGCCGACCCGCGCTGGTACGCGGTGACGCTGATGAACTACGTGCTGGGCGGCTCCGATTTCTCTTCGCGGTTGATGACCGAGGTGCGGTCGAAGCGCGGCCTGACCTACGGCATTGGATCGTCGTTCGGCGCGTCGCTGTACCCGGGCGCCTTTCGCGTCAGCGCCGCGACCAAGAACGAGTCGGTGTGGGACGCGCTGGTCGCGACGGTGAACGAGATCCGGCGCATGCAGGCCGAGGGGCCGAGCGGGCCCGAGCTGGACAAAGCCAAGGGGTACTACGCCGGCAGCTACCCGTTCAGCCTGCAGACGGCGGCCGGGATCGCCTCGGCGCTGGTCACCGCCGAAGAGCACGGCCTGGGCGTCGCCTACGTGCGTGACCTGCCGCTGCTGCTGGCGGCTGTCGACGAGGCGCAGGCCAAGGCGGCGGCGCGCGACTATTTACATCCCGACACGCTGGTGGTGGTGATCGTCGGCAAGGGCGACGCCATCGAGCCGCAGCTGGCTAAGAGCGGCGTTCAGTACCAGCGGATCAACTTCAAGGACCCGATCAGCGCGGCCGCGCGCGTCGCCACGAAGCCGGCACCAGCGAAATAGACGACAGCGCCAGCGCTCGCCCGAAGGCGGCCAGCAGGAACCCGGCGATGACGTCGGCGATGAAGTGTTGCTTGGTGGTCAGCGTCGACAGCGCCAGCAGCGCCGCCATCACCAGCGTCACCCGGCCGAGACGCGGGCGGTCGCGGGTCAGCATCAGCGACAGCAGCGAGGTGTGCGCGACGTGCAGCGACGGGAACACGTTCCCCGGCGGGTCGACGTGCTGGACCCAGGCCATGAACGCGTACGACAGGTTGGGGTAGGGCGGGTAGAGCACCGGCCGCGGGTACTCGGCGCCGACGAACAGGTGGCCGGTCGCGCCGATCAGCATCACCACCACCACCGCGGCGGCCGAGCGATCGAACAGCCGCTTGTGCCGGAAGCCGCCGATCGCGAGCAAGAAGATCCCCGCGTAGAACGGCAGGTAGCACCAGGCCGTCCAGGGCCAGAAGGGGATCGCGTCGTCCAGGTGCGTCCGCAGGATCTCCGTCGAGCGCGTCAGGTGCGCGTGGCCGATCCCGAAGTAGACCAGCGACTGGATGATCGCCAGCGCCAGCCCGACCGACCAGCGGTAGCGCGCCGAGGCCAGCGCGCCGGCCGGATCGGTCGTCGGCGCGGCGGCGGTCGCCATCGGTTCGGGCTCGGCGCGGGTCTGTTCGGGGGTCACGGTCATGGACGGCGGTATCATAGATTCACTACCGCGAATTTCAGGTAATCGCCTTCCGGAAACTGCGGCACCACCGGGTGGTCGAACGCGGCGCCGTGGATCTCGCGCAGCTCGGCCCGGCGGCCCGCGTCGCGCGCGCCGTCACGCACGGTCGCCACGAATGTCTCGCGGTCGACGTGGCTCGAGCACGAGGCGGCGCACAGGATGCCGCCCGGGGCCACCACCTGCGCGCACAGCCGGTGCAGCCGGCGGTAGGCGCCCAGGCCGGTCTCGCGCGCGCGGCGGTTGGCCACGAAGCTGGGCGGATCGGAGATCACCAGATCGAACCGCTCGCCGGCGGCGGCCGTTCGGGTCAGGAAGACGAAGGCATCCTCGGCGGCGAAGCGCGCGCCGCCGAGCGGCTGCGGGTTGCGCTCGATGTTCCGTCGCGCCGCCGCTATGGCGGGCGCCGCGACGTCGACGGTGGTCGTCTCGCGCGCGCCGCCGGCCGCCGCGTAGATCGAGAACGCCCCCGTGTAGCCGAACAGGTTCAGCACCCGGCGATCTCGCGCCAGCGCCCGCACGCGGGCTCGATTCTCGCGCTGGTCGAGGAAAAGGCCGCCCTTCTGCCCATGCCGCAGGTCGGCCCCGAAGCGGAGGCCGTTCTCGAGCACCTCCAGCTCGCCGTCGGGCAGCGTGCCGAACGCCGCGGTCTGGTCCGACTCACCCGCGCCGCGCGCGCGCCGCTCGACGATCGCCTCGACCGTCAGGCCGGCGGCGCCGGCGACCGCGCGAAGGCGAGCCGGCAGGTCGCGGTAGAACGCCCGCGCCCCGCCGCCGTCGTAGCGAACCCCCACCGCCGCGCCGTAGACGTCGACGTGGATCCCTGGCAGCCGGTCGGCCTCGCCATGAACCCAGCGGAAGGCGTTCGTCTCCGCGCGGTCGAGTCGGCCGAGGCGCGTCGCCAGCGCCGCGGCGATCCGCCCGTCGAGCTCCGCCGTCAGATCGCGCGGCACCTCACCGGCGCCCGCGCCCACCTGTGCGACGACGCGGACCGCGATGGGCGAGCTTCCGTCCCAGAACCCGCGCGCCAGCGGCCGCCCGTCCCGCTCGGTGACGGTGACGACCGCGCCGTCGGGGATCTCGGGCCCCGCGACGAGGGCGTCCCGGTAGATCCACGGTTGCCCGCGCCGGATGGCCCGAGCCAGGGGCCTCCGCAGGACGACCCGAGGCGCCGCGCTCACTTGCTGGGCGGGCGATCGGCGACCGGGACGACGACCGCCGTCGGGCGGGCCAGGCTCGACGCCGACTTGGCGGCGGCCAGGACGCGCGCGCCGCTGGGGAAGACCACGTCGATCTTGCCCGCGCCCGGCGAGCCAGCCACCACGCCGACGCCGAACTGCGGGTGCGCGATCCGCTCGCCGGCGGCGTACTGCGCGCTGGCGGCGTACGTCCGGGCCGGCTTGCTGGGGTCGAACGCCGGGATCGTCGGCACCGGTGTGGGGGTCGCCGACTTGGCGGATGAACGGCCCGAGGAGAACGTGCGCGTACGGCCCGGTCGCGCCGCCTCGGCCGCGGTTTCGTTCTCATTCCGGTACCGGTGATGGCCACCACATCGCTTGCAGACCACCTTGGCGATCCGGTCGCCCATCTTCGCCATCACCACATGCCAGACCTGACCGCACCGCCCGCAGAGAGCCTCGATATCCTGTCCCACTCCGGGCGTCGTCGACATCCCGCTAACTTAGCGCGCTTAGACCTCGGCGGGGTCGCGATATTCTCCAAATACGTCGCGAAAGATCCGGCAGATCTCACCGAGGGTGGCGTCGCGGCGCGCAGCCTCGAGCACGGCCTCCATCAGGTTGTCGTTTCCCTCCGCCGCGCGGCGAACGCCGGCCAGCCCGGCGGCGACGGCGGCTCCGTCGCGACGCCCGCGAAGCTCGGCCACGGCGGCCAGCTGGGTTCGCTCCGGCCGCTCGTCGATCTTCAAGGTCGGGATCGCGGCTGCCGTCGCAAGTGTGCTGGCGTGCCGGTTGAGCCCGACGACGACCCGCTCGCCGGCGTCGATCTGGCGCTGCGTGCGGTAGGCCGACTTGGCGATCTCCCGTTGCGGCCAGCCGATCTCCACCGCGCGAACGATGCCGCCCATCTCGTCGACGGTGCGGATGAGCGCCGCCGCCTCCGCCTCGATTCGGTCGGTCAGCGATTCGATGTAGTAGCTGCCGCCCAGCGGATCGGCGACCGCCGCCACGCCGGTCTCCTCGGCCAGGATCTGCTGCGTGCGCAGCGCCAGCGTGGCCGACGCCTCGGTCGGCAGCGCATAGGTCTCGTCGTACGAGTTGGTGTGCAGCGATTGTGTTCCGCCCAGGACCGCGGCCAGCGCCTGGTACGCCGTGCGCACCACGTTGTTCAGCGGCTGCTGCGCCACCAGCGACACACCGGCGGTCTGCGAATGCGCGCCCAGCAGCCACGACCGCGGGTTCCGGGCGCCAAAGCGCTCGCGCACGATCCTCGCCCACATTCGCCGCGCGGCCCGCAGCTTGGCGATCTCCTCGAAGAAGTCGTTGTGGATGTCCCAGAAGAACGACAGCCGCGGCGCGAACGCGTCAATCTCCAGCCCCGCCTCGCGCCCCAGCTCCAGGTACCCGATCCCGTCGGCCAGCGTGAACGCCAGCTCCTGCACGGCCGTCGCGCCCGCCTCGCGGATGTGATAGCCGCTGACGCTGATGGTGTTCCAGCGCGGCATCCGGCGCGTGCAATAGACCAGCATGTCGCGCACGATCCGCAGGTGCGGCCGCACGCCGGAGATCCACTCCTTCTGCGCGATGAACTCTTTCAGCATGTCGTTTTGGATCGTCCCGGCCAACCGCTCGGGCGGGATGCCGCGCCGCTCGGCCGCCACGACGTAGAACGCCAGCAGCGCCACCGCCGGCGCGTTGATGGTCATGGAGGTCGTGACCTGGTCCAGCGGGATGTCGGCGAACAGCCGCTCCATGTCGCCGACCGAGGCCACGGAGACACCCTCGCGCCCGATCTCGCCGACCGAGCGCGGATCGTCGGGGTCCAGCCCCATCAGCGTCGGCATGTCGAACGCCGTCGACAGCCCCGTCTGGCCGTGGGCCAGCAGGAAGGCGAACCGCCGGTTGGTGTCCTCGGGCGTGCCGAACCCCGAGAACATCCGCATCGTCCAGGCCTTGCCGCGGTACATGTCGGCGTGCGGCCCGCGCGTGAATGGGTACTGGCCCGGATCGCCCAGTTGCTGGTCGTAGCGCCAGTCCGGCCCCAGGTCGGCTGGACCGTAGGCTGGCTGCAGCGGGATTCCCGAGAGTGTCTCGACCTTCTTCTCGCCCGGCATCGCCCCCGAGTTTAGCGTGGATCGTCGAGCCGCCGGGCCGCCTCGCGTGCGATCTCCGCGTCCAGCTCGGCGCCCAGGATCACGATGTAGGCCGACAGCAGGAACCAGGTCAGCAGCGTGATGATCACGCTGAGCGACCCGTCAACGCCGGCGTTCTTCGTGGTGACCGAGACGAACCAGGAGAAGATCGCCGAGCCGGCCAGCCACAGCGCCGTCGCGGCCAGCGATCCTGGCGTCAGCCATCGCCGCTGCACCGGCGCCTCCGCCGGTCCGTGGTGATACGCCACGCTCAAGCCGAACAGCACGCATACGGTCAGCATCGGCCAGCGCAGCCAGCGGACCAGCCCCTCGCTCAGCCGCGAGAGATGAAAGAACGACAGCACGACCGGCAGCACGATGACGGCCGCGATCGCGATCGCGCCAAAGACGATGGCCCCCATCGTGAACAGGAAGGCGGTCGCGTTCAGGCGAATGAACCCGCGCGTCTCTCGCTGCCCGAACGCCAGGCTCAGCCCCGTGATCAGCGCCTTCGTCCCCTTGGTGGCCGCCCAGACCGCGGCGACGATGCCGATCGCCGCCTCCAGGCTGAGCGTGCCCGACGATCGCGCGGTCAGGCCGGCCATCTGATCGTGGATGGCGGCGTGAACGTCGGGCGGAAAGGCGCCCGCGAACGCGTCGACCTGGCGCGCGACGTCGCGCGGATCCGCCACCAGCCCGTACAGCGACACCAGCGCCGCCAGCGCCGGGAACATCGACAGGAACGCGAAGAACGCGACACCTCCGGCCAGGATCGACGCCTGGTGGCGCTTCGTCGCGCTCCGCATGCGGTTGGCGATGCCGCGCCAGCCCGCGAGCCCCAGACGCCGCCGCCGCCGCCGTTCGTTCACAGGACGCCCCCGCCCGCCGCGCTGAACACGTATCCGACGCCGATCGCGCCGAAGTAGCCGGTGTGGGCGTCGGGCAGGAGCTCGGCCAGGCCGCCGTGCAGGCTGACCAGGACGTCGCCCAGCTCGGCGTTCAACTGCAGGTCGGCGTGCAAGACCACGCTGAATCCGTTCCCCACCAGCCACGAGGCGGTGGTGTTGAGCTGATAGCTCAGGAGGCCCGACAAGCCGATCCCGATCGGAAACAGGAGGCCCGTGTCGATGACCGCGGCGCGATGCCCGTTCGGTTCGCGGACCGCGCCGCCGGCGCCCAGGTAGGTCTGGGCGGGGACGTACGGGATCGCCAGCTCCAGCCCGCCGACCACCGCCACCACCGGATGGCCCGCGTCGTCGAACGGCGCGGCGGTCCAGGAGGCCGCGGTGAACACCACGTCCTTCTGGGCGGGGCGGATCGTGAGATCCAGCGGCACCAGGTCGCGGTCGGAGTGGGCCTCGTTCTCTCGCGTGAAGATGTCGACCATCTCCACCGACACCTCGGGCGCCTCGATGGTGAAGGGCAGGAGCTGCCAGACCGCGATCTCGTCGGTGGGCGTGCGCGTGCCCGCCACGAAGGCCGCCAGGACGCCCCCGATGGAGAGCGCCGCCGCCTGCATGACGTGCTGGCGTCCGGCGGCGTTGGCCGGCTCATCGAGGTGCCCGTCTCCGTAGGTCACCCAGCGATCGCCGGCCCGATCGGTCACCGTTCGTCCCCGACTGTTCCAGGCGTCGTGGAACGACTTGGCCGCGGCGGCGCTGGAGGCCCGTCGGTTGAACCCCATGTGCCCGGCGGCGAAGGAGTCCTGCAGATAGTGGTCGGCGAACGCGCTCTCGTAGATGGCGAGCTGCAGCGCCTCGACGGAAGGCAGACCGGCGTTGGCCGCGCCCGACAGCGCGTAATCGATCGCCCGCTGGTGATACTCGGCCCAGGAGCGGAGCGAGGTCGGGTTGAAGTGCTCGCTGTTCTCGAGCGCCAGCAGGTAGTACGACTTCTTGCTGCGAAACCGCCAGGCCCCCGCCTGCGACAGGAACTCGCTCGGGTGATCCAGAAAGTCGCCGGCGATCGCCGTCGCGTCACCGTACAGCTTGGCCAGCACCGGCTGGTTCGGCCCGCAGACGCGGGCCAGCCGCTGGGCGCGCGGGGGATCCACCGGCCCGGCCTGCCGCGCCGCCAGCGCCGCGCAGGCCTGCCGATACGCCAGGCTCCCTATCTCCTGGTGCTCGACCGAGGCCCAGGCGTAAGCGGTCGACGGCGCGGTGAGCGGAAGCAGCAGCGCCGCCAGCGTCGAGAGCCGTTGCGACCAGCGCGCGCCGTCCACCGTCAGACGAGGAGGACGAGCAGCAGGATGATCACCAGCACCAGCAAAACGCCGCTGCCGATGTAGATCGAGACGCCGCCTCCCTTGAAGTCCTGCAGAGCAGGAGACTTCTTCTCGCGCGCGGTCAGCGCCTCGGACTCCGCGTCGGCCGGGTTGTTCCGCGCGGCCGGGGTGGCGGTGCGCGCGGCCGGGAACACGGCGGGCGGCGGCGTCGCCAGCCCGGTGGCAGGGAACGACCAGACGCCCAGCAGAATGACAACCACCAACCGCCGGAGCGTGATCATTCCCGCCTCGCTCTCACCGGCGCGCGCCCTGCGGCGCGGAGACTCGCTCGCATCTTCGTGAGACATGCGCGCCAACCTGAGGTCACGGACGCCCGCGGCCAGGTGGGGCGGCTCCGCAAAGTGGACGCAGCCAGATCCGGGATGACCGCCGCGCGCGCGAGCCAATACGCGATAGCTGACGTTTCCTCTGCGCGCCTCTCTGATTTCCGGTCGGTCAATCCGGCCCCGGCCTTTGCGCGCGCCGGTCACGATCCCAGGTTGCGCGCATGGCCACCAAGACCAGAAACTCCAGCACCAAGAACAAAAACCGGCGCGCGTCCAAGATCGAGGGTCGCGCCTCAACCCGCACGCGCCGCCGGCGCGGCCGGCGCTCCGCGGCGGCGAAGGTCGCCGTCGGCGTGGCGGTCGTCAAGCGCCGCCGTCGGTCCGGCTCCGGCGCGGCCAGTCGCAAGCGCCGCGCGCGCGTGGCCTCCACGCGCATCGGGACCCGGCAGGTCAAGGGCGTTGCGCGCAAGCGGCGCAAGCGGGCCGCCGGTTCGGCGCGCCGTTAAGGTCGCCGGCCCGCGGCGCCCGGCAAGGGGCGGCGGCGCGCGGATCGTGGAACGAGGATAGGACCGCGCGCCGTGCGCGCGGTCGCTGCCGCGTCGTTACGTGAATCAGAAATTCCCTTCATTGCCAACTTCCAAGCGGTTCCTACACTCACGGCCAGTCGGTAAGCCGAGCAAAAAATCGGCGGTCGATGGCCGCGGATTCGCTTGGGGCAAACGTCACTCGAACGTGATGGAGGGGATATGTTTGATCTGCTGTTTGAATCGTTCAGGAAGGCTTCTGAATCCACGATGCAGATGCCGCTGGACATGTACAAGAGCTGGACGCAGCAGTGGATGGCTGCCCAGCCAGGCGCCGCGGCGGGGGCCTCGGTCGAGTGGACCCGGACGTTCCAGCGCCGCTGGACCGAGTTCGCGATCGAGAGCCTGAACAAGCACCGCGAGTCGCTCGACTCGATCTATCGGTCGGGCATCCAGTTGATCGAGCAGACGTTCCGCGTCTCGGAGGCCAAGTCCTCCGACGACTATCGCCGGATCGTCGAGGACCTGTGGCGCAAGCTGCTGGAGGTCTTCAAGGAGCAGTCGGAGTCGCAGGTTCGCGACTTCCAGACCTGGGCCGCCAAGTCGATCGAGATTCAGCGAGCTTCTGCCTAGGCTCCGTCGCGGCCAGCCGCCAGGAACGCCGATGTCGCCGCTCGACGACGTGAGAACGGACGCACTCCCGCCGTGGGCGGAGCAGTGGCGTGACTGGTGGCTGTACGCGGACGCCCTTCAACGGGCCGGCCTCGAGTGGGTGGCGCTGTGCTGCGAACCCGCGCAACGGAACCGCTGGCTCGCGGGGCTGAGTCAAGTGTTCGACCATTACGCCAGGAGCCCCGGGTTCCTCGATCTCGCGCGACACAACCTGACCGCATTGACCGCGCTGCGCCGTTTTACCGCCTTCATTCCAATCAGACAGGAGCTGTCCAGATGACGCTAGCTATTTCGACCACGCCCTTCGACATCGCGATCCCGGGGTTCAGCCTGCTGGGGAAGACGGCCTTCGTGACCGGTGGGTCGAGAGGGATCGGCCGCGCTTGCGCGCTGACGCTGGCCTCGGCCGGCGCCGACGTGGCCATCGGGTCCAGCTCCGTCGGCTTCGACTGCGCCAAGGAGGTCTGCGACGAGATCCGCGCGCTCGGCCACCGTGCCGAGGCCTACGCCTTCGACGTCGGCGTCCGCGGCGAGGTGGAGGAGCTCTGCGCGCGCATCAACAAAGATTTCGCCGCGATCGACGTGCTGGTCAATAACGCCGGCGTCACGCGCGACAGCCTGTTCCGCAAGATGGACCGCGGCGCCTGGGACCAGGTGATCAACACCAACCTCAACGGCGTCTTCGAGATCACCCAGCGCTTCATCGACGGGATGGCGGCGCGCGGGTGGGGGCGGGTCATCAACGTCTCCAGCATCGTCGGCCGGATCGGCAACTTCGGGCAGGCCAACTATGCCGCCGCCAAAGCGGGGCTGATCGGGCTGACCAAGGCGCTGGCCCGCGAGTACGCCAAGAAGGGCGTGACGGTGAACGCCATCGCGCCGGGGTTCGTGCGGACGCGGATGCTCGATCGCGTGCCCGAGAAGGCGCTGCAGACCGTGCTGGATGGGACGCCGGTCGGGCGGCTGGGCGATCCGATGGAGATCGGCGCCAGCGTCCTCTACCTGGCGTCTCCAGCGGCGGGGTTCGTCACCGGTCACGTCCTGGACGTGAACGGCGGCATGGCGATGTAGGCGGCGGCGAGACCAGGCGCGAGGACGACGGGAGGGAATGTTGGACGCTATCGAACGCCCCGAACCATACGCCACGTTGTTCGCCGAGCCGCAGCGGATCTGGTGGCGCATGCTGAACATCCCGCGCGTCGCCGAGCTGGCGCGCGAAACCCGCATCGGGACCACACCGCACGACGTGGTGTTTCAACAGGGAACGATGCGCCTGCTGCGCTACCGCCGCGCCACGCCGGCCACCCACGCGCAGCCAATGCTGTTCTGTTACGCGCTGGTCAATCGGCCCTCGATCCTGGACCTGCAGGCAGACAAGAGCGTCGTGGCCCGTTACCTCGAGCGCGGCTTCGACGTCTACCTCATCGACTGGGGGGTGCCGACGGACGCCGACCGCGGTCTGACGACCGAACACTACGTCTGCACGCTGCTGCGCGCGTCGATCGACTTCATCCTGGATCAGCACGGCCGGCAAGACCTGCACCTGCTCGGCTACTGCATGGGCGGCACGCTGGCGGCGCTGTTCACGGCCCTCCACCCAGGGTGCGTCGCTTCGCTGACCCTGCTGGCGGCGCCCATCGACTTTAGCGGGCGCGAATCGCTGTTGAACGTCTGGACCGATCCGGCGCGGTTCGACGTCGACGCCTTCATCGACGCCCAGGGCAACTGCCCCGCCTGGTTCCTGCAGTCGTGCTTCACCAACATGAACCCGGTGCAGAACCTGGTCGGCAAGAACATCGGTTTCTGGGAGCAGATGGACGACGACAAGAGCGTCGCCAACTACTTCGCGATGGAGCGCTGGATCAACGACAACATCCCGGTCGCCGGAGCGACCTTCCGCGAGTTCGTCAAGTACCTCTATCAGGAGAACCGTCTGGCCCGGGGCGAGCTGCGGCTGGGGGCCGCGCGCGTCGACCTTCGCCGCATCACCTGCCCGCTGCTCCTCTTGACCGCCAAGGGGGACCATCTGGTGGCGCCGGCGTCGACGGAGCGGATCCGGCCGCTGGTCGGTTCGAAGGAGATTCGCTCGATGACCATCGACGCCGGTCACGTCGGGCTGGTGGTCAGCGGGCGGGCGCACCGGACAATCTGGCCCGAGGCGACGGCCTGGCTGGCGGCCTGCTCGGAGCAAAGGTAGCGCGATGGAGAACGAGAAGCGCCGCGTGGCGATCGCCTGCCAGGGAGGGGGCAGCCACACCGCGTTCACCGCGGGCGTGCTGCAGGGGATGCTCGAACGGATCCCCGAGGACGTCGAGATCGTCGCCCTCAGCGGCACGTCGGGCGGCGCGATCTGCGCGGCGCTGGCCTGGGACAGCCTGATCCGCAACAACCCCGCCGGCGGCGTGCGCAAGCTCCGCGCGTTCTGGGACGCGATGTCCGCGCGCGACCCCCTGGATCAGATCGCCAATCAGTCGCTCATGACCGTCATGAGTCTCCGCGATCTGATGGTGTTGCCGGAGATCAGCCCGTACCACCTCCCGGTCTGGGGAGAAGAGAAATTCCGCGCCATGCTGAACGAGTACTTCAACTTCGAGGAGTTGCGCGAGCTCGCGCGCCGGCCGAAGGCACCCATCCTCGAGATCGGGGCGGTGGAGGTGCTGAGCGGCCACTTCGAAATCTTCACCGGCGAGGAGCTGTGCGCGGAGTGCATCCTGGCTTCGGCGGCCATCCCGGAGATGTTCCGCGCCGTGACAGTCCCAGGGCGAGGCGTGTTCTGGGACGGCCTGTTTTCGCAAAATCCGCCCATTCACGACCTGATCGATCACCAGATCGACGAGCTCTGGGTCATTCAGATCAATTCGAGCACCTGCGCGCGCATCCCCACCGACACGCACGAGATCCTCGATCGGCGGAACGCGCTCTCCGGAAATCTGTCGATGGAGCAGGAGCTGAAGTTCATCGACACGATCAACCGGGCGCTGGCCGACGGCACCTTCAGCGACCCCAGATACCGGCGGATCCGGGTGGCGCGCATCTCCCTCGACAGGGAGCTCAACTACCGTTCAAAGCTGGATCGTCGCCCCGAGCTGCTGGCGGAGCTCAGGGACTACGGAATCATGAAGTGGAAAAGATTCATTAAGGAACGCCAGGCGTGGATGGATGACACGAACGCTGTCATGAAGGAATCGCGCTTGTCGGTCTGAAACAGAGAGGAACATCGGGCGATGGGCATTCGAATTTCGGGCGTCGGGGCTTATGTGCCCAGCAGGGCTGTCACCAATGACGAGCTGGCCGCCAAGGTCGACACGTCGAACGACTGGATAGTCGCCAGGACCGGGATACGAGAGCGGCGAATCTCGGGGCCCGACGAGGCGCCCAGCGACATGGGGTGCGCGGCGGCCGAACGTTGTTTGCGGAACGCGGGCGTCGACAAGTCACAGGTCGACCTCATCGTGGTGGCCTGCGCGACGCCGGATCAATCGCAGCCCGCCGTGGCCTGCATGATCCAGGAGAAGCTGGGCGTGGCTGACGGGCATTGTCCGGCGTTCGACGTGAACTCCGTCTGCGCCGGCTTCGTGTTCGCGCTCAGCGTCGCGCAGGGGATGATGCTGGCCGACCCGAAGCAGTTCCGTCACGTGCTGGTGATCGGCGCCGACGCGTTCTCGAAGATCATCAACTGGACCGATCGGCGGACCTGCGTCTTCTTCGGCGACGGAGCGGGCGCGGTGCTGCTCACCCACACCGACGACGACCGCCGCATCCACTTCAAGCTCGGCAGCGACGGGCGGGGCGCCAAGTGCATCGAGGTCCCGGCCGGCGGGACGCGCATGCCGGTCGACGCCGGGGTTCTGGAGAAGCGGCTCAACACCTTCACCATGGACGGCCCCAAAGTATGGGAATTCGCGGTCAACACCGTTCCGCGGGCGATCCGATCGCTGCTGGCCGAGCACGACATGGCGCCGGCAGACCTGGACCTGCTGGTCCTGCATCAGAGCAACCTCCGCATGATCGAGGCGATGACCCGATCGCTCCAGCTCTCGCCGGAGCAGTCGATCACGACCATCGAGTCGTACGGAAACACCGCGGCGGCCAGCATCCCACTGACGCTGGAGAAGGCCTGGAGCAGCGGCAAGCTGCGGCCCGGCTCGCGGGTCTCGCTGTGCGGTTTCGGCGGCGGCCTCTCCTGGGGCGCGGCGCTGCTCGAGTGGTGAGCGAACGCGCGTGCCCAACGTCCTGCCCACGGTCTTGGTCACCGGCGCGGCCAGCGGGATCGGCGCCGGCCTGGCGATCGAGCTGGCGCGCGCCGGCCATCACGTCGCCGTGACCGATCTCAAGCTGAACGACGCGGCGGCGGTGGCGGCGCAGATCCGCGACGGCGGCGGGTCGGCGGAGGCGGTGGCGCTGGACGTCACCTCCGACGCCAGCGTCGCCGCGGCGGTCGGCGCGCTGGCGCGGCCCTGCGACGTGCTGATCAACAACGCCGGGTTGCAGCTGGTCGCGCCGCTGGAGACGTTCCCGATGGCCAAGTGGGAGTTCCTCATCCAGGTGATGCTGGTCGGGACGGCGCGCCTGACCCGCGCGGTGCTCCCTGGCATGCGCGCGCGCGGCTTCGGGCGCGTCATCAACATGGGCAGCATCCACTCTCTGGTGGGGAGCCCGTACAAGAGCGCCTACGTGGCGGCCAAGCACGGGCTGGTCGGCTTCTCGCGGGTCATCGCGCTGGAGACGGCCGACGTCGACATCACGATCAACACGATCTGCCCCAGCTACGTGAAGACGCCGCTGGTCGACAAGCAGATCGCCGCCCAGGCCCACACCCGCGAGATTCCGGAAGCCGACGTCGTCCGGCAGATCATGCTCAAGCCCATGCCCAAGGGGGTGTTCATCGGTTACGACGAGCTGGCCGGCATCACGTCGTTCCTGATCTCGCCGCCGGCCCGGAACATCACGGGCCAGACAATCGTCGTGGACGGCGGGTGGACGGCCCAGTGACCGATCAATGAAAGCTTTAAATCGCCCTGGTTGAGCTGAGGCGCGCCTCTATCCAAGCGTACCTGATCGAAAATCAGGTATATTGGAAATGCGGCGGAAACAGGCCGTTACGGGGCTCAACCATTGCTTTACCAACTCCATGAACTCAACCGGACGTTGCTCAAACCGGCAACGTACCTGGCCAAGGCGACCGCGGACGTCTTCTCCGCGCCGGGAAGCCTGTTTGCGCAACTGCCGGGGGCGGCGCGCCTGGCCGCCGGCTACGAGCTCTTCTACCGACTGGGGAAGAGCTACGAGCGGCCTCAATTCGACATCAAGTCGGTCGAGGCGCACGGCGCCAACGTCGCCGTCATCGAGAAGACGATCCTCAGCAAGCCCTTCTGCAGGCTGCTGAGGTTCAAGCGTTACAGCGACGAGCCGGAGGTCATCCGCGAGCTCAAGCGTGATCCGATCGTTCTGGTCGTGCCCCCGCTGTCGGGGCACCACCCGACGCTGGTGCGCGACACGGTCCGGACGCTGCTCGGCAGCCATAAAGTCTACGTGACGGAGTGGCTGGACGCGCGAACGGTCCCGCTCAGCGAGGGGGACTTCTCGCTGGACGACTATGTCGACTACATCCGCGAGTTCGTCCGCCACATCGGCGCGTCCCGGCTGCACGTGATCTCGATCTGCCAGCCGACGGTCCCCGTGCTTGCGGCCGTCTCGTTGATGGCGGCCGCCGGCGAGACCGAACCGCTCAGCCTCACGATGATGGGCGGCCCGATCGACACACGGCGGAACCCGACCCGCGTCAACGACCTGGCGTCCGTCGAGCCACTCAGCTGGTTCGAGCGCAACATGCTCCACGAGGTGCCAGGGAACTATCCGGGGCATGGCCGTCAGGTCTGCCCCGGCTTCCTTCAGCACGCCGGGTTCATCGCCATGAACCCGGTCCGGCACATCACCTCCCACTGGGACTTTTATCTGGACCTGGTGAAGGGCGACCTCAACGACGCCGACGAGCACCGCCGCTTCTACGACGAGTACAACGCCGTGCTCGACATGCCGGGGCAGTACTACATGGACTGCATCCGGATCGTGTTCCAGCAGCACCTTCTGCCGCGTGGGCTCTGGTACGTCCGCGGCCAGCGCGTCGCGCCCGAGTCGATCAAGGGCGCCGCGCTGCTGACGATCGAAGGGGAGCTGGACGACATCTCAGGCCTCGGTCAGACCCGCGCGGCGCAGGACCTCTGCGCCCACATTCCCGCCGACCACAAGCGCCACCTCACCGTCGAGGGGGCGGGACACTATGGGATCTTCAGCGGCCGTCGCTGGCGCGAGAAGGTCTATCCGCAGGTCCGCGAGTTCATCGCCGCGGCCGACGCGGCGCCGCCCAGGTAGGCCACGGCCCGCCAGGCGGTATCAGCGCCCACCGCCCGCGCAATCGCGCGGGCGGTCTCGGCGCATTCTTGAGAGGTTCCCGGGCCCTCCCACGCGGCGACTTAGGCCCGGGCGGTGACTTCGCTGCCGGCCGCAGCACCCTCGGGCCCCGCGACGACCACCGGTACGGTCTCCAGCGTCAGGTCCAGCGCTTCGTCGATCTTCTTCACGAAGACGACGTCCAGCTCGGCCCGCACGGTCTCGGGGATATCGACGATGTCCTTCCGGTTGCGATCGGGCAGCACGACCCGCTTGATGCCCGAACGGTGAGCCGCCAGCACCTTCTCCTTGATCCCGCCCACCGGCAGCACGGTCCCGCGCAGGGTGATCTCGCCGGTCATCGCCACGTCGCCCCGCACGCGCCGCCCTGTCAGGAGCGACACGAGCGCGACGGTGATGGCCACGCCCGCCGACGGCCCGTCCTTCGACACGGCCCCCTGCGGCACGTGCAGGTGGATGTCCGTCTTCTCGAAGTCGGTCGTGATCCCCAGATCCTCGACGTGCGTGCGCACCCAGGAGAGGCCCGCCCGCGCCGACTCCTTCATCACGTCGCCGAGCTGCCCGGTGAGGATCAGGCTCCCCTTGCCGGACATCGCAGAGGCTTCGATGAAGAGGATGTCGCCGCCGGTCGGCATCCAGGCCAGGCCGGTCGAGACGCCCGGAATCTCCGTGCGCTCGGCCGCCTCCGAGTAGAACTTCTGCGGCCCCAGGATGTCGGCGATGTCGTTTGGCGACAGGTTCGGATCGTAGCTCTGGTTCTCTGCCACCTTCACCGCGATGGCGCGGATGACGCTGGCGACCTCGCGCTCCAGGTTACGCACCCCCGCCTCCCGCGTGTACTGCTCGATGACGGTGTTGAGGGCGTCGTCGGAGAGCCTGATCCTCTGCTCATCCAGCCCGTGCTCCGCGACCTGCTTCGGCACCAGGTGGCGCTTGGCGATCTCCAGCTTCTCCTCGCGGGTGTAGCCGGGGATCTCCAGCACCTCCATGCGGTCGAGCAGCGCCGGCGGAATCGGGTCCAGCATGTTCGCCGTGGCAATGAAGATCACGTCCGAGAGGTCGAAGTTCGCCTCGAGGTAGTGATCAGAGAAGGTGGAGTTCTGCTCGGGGTCGAGGACCTCGAGCAACGCGGCCGACGGGTCGCCCCGGAAGTCCGCCCCCAGCTTGTCGATCTCATCCAGCATGAACACCGGGTTGCGCGACCCGACCCGCCGCATCCCCTGGATGATGCGTCCCGGGAGCGCGCCGATGTAGGTCCGCCGGTGGCCGCGGATCTCGGCCTCGTCGCGCACGCCGCCCAACGAGACGCGGATGAATTCGCGTCCCAGGGAGCGGGCGATCGACTTGCCCAGTGACGTCTTGCCGACGCCGGGCGGTCCGGCGAGGCACAGAATCGGCCCCTTCTTGCCAGGCGCCAGCTTGCGCACCGCGAGGTACTCGAGGATGCGCTTCTTCACCTTCTTCAGGTCGTAGTGGTCGCTGTCGAGGATGCCGCGCGCCTCGTCGAGATCGAGGCGGTCCTCGGTCCGCTTGGCCCAGGGCAGCTCGACCAACCACTCGAGGTAGGTTCGCTGCACCGTGTACTCGGCGGAGGACTGCGCCATCTGCTTGAGGCGCTCGAGCTGCTTGCGGGCTGTTTTCTCGACGTCCGCCGGCATCTCGGCGGTCTTGATCTTCTCCTCGAACGCGTCCAGGTCGCTGGCGTCTTCGCCCTCGCCCAGCTCGTCTTGAATGGCCTTCAGCTTCTGGCGCAGGACCGCCTCACGCTGGTGCTTGGAGAACTCCTCCCGCACCTGCGAGTCGATCTTCTGCTTCACCTTGATCAGCTCCACCTTGCGCTGGAGCAGGACCAGCAGGCGGCGGAGCCGTTCGGCCACGTCGACCTCGACCAGCAGCGACGCGCGCTCCTCGGGCGACAGATCCACCGTGGCGGCGACGATGTCGCCCAGCTTGCCGGGGTCCTTGTGCTGATCGAGCACCTGCGCGGTCTCGTCCGGGATGTCGGGCGAGATGGCGATCAGCTGCTTGGCCACGTCGTAGACGGCCATGCCCAGACCGTCGATCTCGATCGGATCCTTGCGGATCTCGACCAGCGGCTCGTAGCTGGCCAGCAGGTAGGGCTTCTCCTGGACGAAGCCGGTGACGCGGCGCCGCTCGGTGCCGCGCAGGACTGCCGTGACGCGGTTCTCGGCGGCCTTGACGATGCGGACGACCTCGCCTTCGACGCAGATCGTGTACAGGTCGACACCGGCGGGCTCTTCGATGTCGGCGTCCTTTTGGGTGCCGACCAGCACGCGCGCGCCCTTGCCACCCAGCGCCTCGATGAGGCGAAGGGAGCTGGCGCGACCAATCTCGACCGGCATCACCGCGCCGGGAAACAACACCAGGTTGCGGAGGGAAAGCAGCGGGAGGGTCTTCGTATCAGCGCTCATGGGGTATTTGACCTCTGCTTTGAGATGCCAGGGGGGTGAAAAAGGTATAACAGAAATGTTGGGGCTGACCGGTCTGCCGTCCTGCGCTCAGGATCAGAATCGGCGCACCGGTCCAGTTGCTGTACGGCGCGCGAGCTCTTCGATCAGCTCTCGGGTTTCGGCGTCGTCGGGCTTGAGCTTGGGCGCCACGATTTCGACGCGGCACAGTTGATCGCCGCGGGTGCCGTCGGCGTTCTTGACGCCGCGCCCGCGCAGCCGCAGCCGCGCGCCGCTGGAGGTGCCGGGCGGAATCGTGACGGTCACGCGCCCCTCGACGGTGGGAACCTCGATCTTGGCGCCCAGCGCCGCTTCGGAGAAGGTCACCGGGACGTCGAGCTCGATGTCCGACCCGTGGCGCGTCAGATGCGGGTCGGCCCGGACCTCGATGTCCAGGTAGAGATCCCCCGGTGACCCGCCTCGGCCGGGGGCGGGCGCGCCCTGGCCCGGCAGCCGCAAGCGGCCGCCACTCTCCACGCCGGGCGGGATGTTGACCTCGACGGTGTTGCCGCTGCCGGTGCGGATGCTGCGCTTGCCGCCCAGCGCCGCTTCGGTGAACGTCACCTCCAGCCGGCCGACGGCGTCGGCGCCGCGGGCGACGCGGGTCCGCTGCGCGCGGCGCGGATCAAACCCGCCGCCCGCGCCGGCTCCGCCCTGGCCGCCGAACAGGTTGGCGAAGATGTCACCCAGGTCGAAGTCGCCGTTGATCTCGACGCCACCCGCCGACGTGCGCGAACGGCCAAACGTCTGGGCAAACGACTCGGCGTCGAACCCCTCCGGCATGCCGTCGGGGCGCACCGGCGCGTGCTTCAGGCGGTCGTACTCCTTCCGCTTCTTCGCGTCGCCGATGACGTCGTACGCCTCGTTGATCTCCTTGAAGCGCTCGGTCTTCTTCTTGTCGTCCCCGGTAATGTCCGGGTGGTATTCCTTGGCCAGCTTGCGGTAGGCCTTCTTGATCGCGGCGTCGTCGGCGTCCTCCGCGACCCCCAGCGTCTTGTAGAGGTCTTTCATACGCGGTCGTCACTCCATCATGACACGACGGCGACCCGACGCTGAGGTTTGCGTTCGAACGTCAGCGCCCCGTCCGCCTTGTCCACCAGCACGGTGTCCCCCGGATGGAGGTCGCCGGCCAAGAGCTTTCGGGCCAGCGGATCCTGGACATAGTGCACCAGCGCCCGCTTGAGGGGCCGGGCCCCGTACAGCGGGTCGTACCCCTGGTCGCCCAGGAAGGCGCGCGCCTCGGGCGTGAGCTCAAGATCCAGGTCGCGGTCGCGCAGCAGCTTGCGCAGCCGTTCCAACTGCAGGTCGACGATGCTGTCGATCTCGTTCCGCCCCAGCGGGTGGAAGATGACGATGTCGTCGATCCGGTTGAGGAATTCCGGCCGGAAGGTCCGGCGCAGCTCCTCCATCACGCGGTCCTTGGCCTGCAGGTCGGTCCAGTCCTGAAGGTACTGGCTGCCGACGTTAGAGGTCATGATCACGACCGTGTTGCGGAAGTCCACCGTCCGCCCCTGACCGTCGGTCAGGCGCCCGTCGTCCAGCAGCTGCAGCAGCGTGTTGAACACGTCCGGGTGCGCCTTCTCGATCTCGTCGAACAGGATCACCGAGTAGGGTCGCCGTCGGACCGCTTCCGTCAGCTGCCCGCCCTGGTCGTAGCCGACGTAGCCGGGAGGCGCCCCGATGAGGCGCGACACGGCGTGCTTCTCCATGTACTCCGACATGTCGATCCGCACCATGTGCGTCTCGTCGTCGAACAGGAACTCGGCCAGCGCCCGGGCCAGCTCGGTCTTCCCGACGCCGGTCGGCCCCAGGAAGATGAACGACCCGATCGGCCGGTTGGGATCCTGCAGGCCGGCGCGCGCGCGGCGGACCGCATTGGCGACGGCCTCGACGGCCTGGTCCTGGCCGATCACCCGCGCGTGCAGGCGCTCTTCCAGGTGCAAGAGGCGCGCTTGCTCGCCCTCCAGCATCTTGTCGACCGGGATGCCGGTCCACTTGGACACGACGGCCGCCACGTCCTCCTCCGTGACCTCTTCGCGCAGGAACGACCCGTGCTTCTGGGCCTCCTTCAGCTCGTCGCTCTTGGCCAGGAGCTGCTTGTCGATCTCCGGGATGCGGCCGAAGCGCAGCTCGGCGGCGCGGTTCAGATCGCCGCGGCGCTGGGCCAGCTCGGCCTCCGTCTTGGCCGCCTCGGACTCTTCCTTCAGCTTCCGTATCGCGCCGATCAGGCTCTTTTCGTGCTGCCAGACGCTCTTCATCTGATCGGCGCGCTCGCGCAGCTCGGCGATCTCGGTGGCGACGGCCGTCAGGCGTTTGGCCGAGGCGTCGTCCTTCTCCTTGCTCAGCGCCTGCTCCTCGATCGCCAGCGAGGTCAGCCGCCGCTCGATCTGATCAATGGGATCTGGGCGCGAATCGATCTGCATCTTGAGTCGGCTGGCCGCCTCGTCGACCAGGTCGATCGCCTTGTCCGGCAGCTGCCGTCCCTGGATGTAGCGGTCAGAGAGCCGAGCCGCTGCCACCAGCGCCGCGTCGCGGATCCGGATACCGTGGTGGACCTCGTAGCGCTCCTTGAGGCCGCGCAGGATGGCCACCGTGTCTTCCATCGACGGCTCGCCGACGTAGACCGGCTGGAACCGGCGCTCCAGCGCCTTGTCCTTCTCGATGTACTTCCGGTACTCGTCCAGCGTGGTGGCGCCGATGCAGCGCAGATCGCCGCGCGCCAGCGCCGGCTTCAGCATGTTGGCGGCATCGACGGCGCCCTCGGCCCCGCCGGCGCCGACCAGGGTGTGCAGCTCGTCGATGAACAGGATGATCCCGCCCGCGGCCGCCTCGATCTCCTTGAGGACAGCCTTGAGGCGGTCCTCGAACTCACCGCGGTACTTGGTCCCGGCGATGAGCGAGCCCAGGTCCAGCGACAGGATCTTCTTGTCCTTCAGCGACTCGGGGACGTCGCCCGCCGCGATTCGCTGCGCGATCCCCTCGACGATGGCGGTCTTGCCCACGCCGGGGTCGCCTATCAGGACCGGGTTGTTCTTCGTCCGGCGCGAGAGGACCTGCATCGCGCGGCGGACCTCTTCGTCGCGGCCGATGACCGGGTCCAGCTTGCCGTTGCGGGCCAGCTCGGTCAGGTCGCGGGTGTACTTGGCCAGCGACTGGTACTTCCCCTCGGCCTCGGGGTCGGTCACGCGCTGGGTGCCACGCACCTCGGCCAGCGCCTTGAGCAGCGCGTCCCGGCGGACGCCTGCGTCCTTCAGCGCCCGGCTGGCGGCGCCATGGTCCTTGGCCACCAGCGCCAGCAACAGGTGCTCGCTGGAGATGTACTCGTCCTTGAATTCCTTGGACTGCTTGCCGGCATCTTCCAGAAGGTCCTGCAGACGCCGCCCTACATAGATGTCAGCCGTCGAGCCGCGGACCTGCGGCTGCTGGTCGAGCGCCGCGGCGTCCGCCTGGCGGACCGCCTGCGGGTCGACGCCCAGCTTGCGGAGCAAGGCGCCGGTCACGCCTTCGGGCTGATCGAGCAGCGCCACCAACAGGTGCTCCGGCGTCAACTCTTGGTGCCCGCGGCTTCCGGCCAGCTCTTGCGCGGCCTGGATCGCTTCGCGGGCCTTGATGGTCAGTTTGTCGAGCCTCATGGGACTCGTAAGAGGTAAGCACCCGACTTGGGGCGACAAGCCGACTCACGCATGGGATAGGGCCGTGGTGGCGCCTACTTGGCCGGGGCACGGCCGCCGTCGGGCTGCGATCGACGAAGTTCGGCCGCAGGCTCCGGCGTTCGCGGCCGAGCTCGAGCCGCGCGCCGACCGGCCCGGCCAGAGGCCTATCGACAAGCGGTCCGTTCCTAGTAGATTTCGGTGGTGTCGTATCTGGTCCTGGCCCGGAAGTACCGCCCCCAGCGCTTCTCGGAGCTGATCGGACAGGAGCACGTCGCGCGGACCCTCTCGAACGCGATCGCCCAGAACCGGGTCCATCACGCCTTCCTGTTCACAGGGGCGAGAGGGGTCGGCAAGACCAGCGCCGCCCGCATCTTGGCCAAGGCGCTCTCCTGCGAGAAGGGCCCGACCGCCGAGCCATGCGGCGTGTGCGACATCTGCCAGGAGATCGCCGCCGGTCGGTCGGTGGACGTCATCGAGATCGACGCCGCGTCGAACACCAAGGTCGAGGAGACCAAATCGGTCCTGGAAGGCGTGCGCTACCTGCCGGCGCGGGCGCGCCGCAAAGTCTACATCATCGACGAAGTCCACATGCTCTCGGCGCACTCGTGGAACGCGTTGCTCAAGACGCTGGAAGAGCCGCCGCCCCACGTGGTGTTCGTGTTCGCGACCACCGAGGCACACAAGATTCCGGTCACCATCCTGTCGCGCTGCCAGCGCTACGACTTCAAGCTGATCCCGACCACGCGCCTGGCGACCCACCTGGGTGAGGTGCTGAAGGCCGAGCAGATCGATGCCGCGCCGGAGGCGGTGCGCCTGGTGGCGCGTCAGGCGGCCGGCTCGGTGCGCGACGGCCTGTCGCTGCTGGACCAGACCATCGCCGACGTCGGCAGCGAGCGGCTGACCGCCGAGATCACGGCCGACGTGCTGGGGGTAGCCGATCGGCAGCTCCTGGTCGGGCTGGCGGGCGCCGTCCTCGATCACGACGCGGGCACGGCGCTACGCCTCATCGCGCGGGCGGCCGATCGCGGCGTCGATCTGGGGCAGCTTGGGCGGTCGTTCCTCGGTTTCTTGCGCGATCTGGAGGTCGTCGCCTCGGTGAAGCCGGTGGCGGGCGTCGAGCTCGGGGATCTGATCGACGCCACGCCCGACGAGCTGGACGAGGTGCGGGGACTGGCCGGTCGCGCGGCCCCCGGGCTGGTCACCGTGCTGTTCGATCGGTGGGCGCGGGCGGTCGACGAGTCGTCGCGCCTGCCGATGCCCCGGCTGCTGTACGAGATGGCGGCCATCGATCTGTGCGCGGCGGAGCCGTTGGTTCCGCTGGGCGACTTGCTGGAGCGGCTGGATGATCTGGAGGGGCGGCTCAAAGGGGGCCGCCCGGCGGCGTCCTCCGGCGGTGGACCCGCGCCGGCGCCAGTCCCGTCGGCGCCCAAGTCCAAGCCGGCCGGCTCAGGCGGTCCGCGCGCCTGGGGTGCGCCAGCGGCCCCGGCTCCCGCGCCGTC
>CAZTZM010000178.1:0-19360 GCA_964618005.1 uncultured Myxococcales bacterium | reverse complement strand
GTACGTGCGCCGCTCTGCTGGCCGTGGCGCTCGACCTAATTGGATTCCGGAGAGGGGCGCGGGTGCCCACCCCCCCCGCGCCCACGCCCGTGGCGACCCCGGCCGCGCCGGCGCCGCCACCACCGCGGGGCCGGGCGATCGCCCTGCTCTACTCTTCGAACCTGCAGGGACACTTCACCCCCTGCGCCTGCGCCGTCCAGCCCCTGGGCGGCGTCGCGCGCCGCGCCACCCTCGTCGGCCGCGCCCGGGCCGAGAGCGACGCGGCCGTGGTCGTCGACGCCGGCGATCTCTTCCAGGTCGAAGGGTCGGCGGCCGAGACGGAGCGCCAGGCGCGCCTGCTGGCGGCGGCCTTTGCCCGGACCGGGCTGGACGCCCTCACGCCCGGCGAGGCCGACCTGGCGATCGGCCTGCCGCTGCTGAAGAAGATGGCGGCGACCTTCAAGCTGCCGGTCGTCTCGGCGAACCTCTACGGCCGCGACGGCCAGCGGCTGTTCGACGCGGATCGGCTGGTCGACGCGGGCGGCCTGCGGATCGGGCTGTTCGGGATCAGCGCGCCGCCAGGCGCCGACGCGGCCAACCGCTGGCGCGCCGAGGGCATCGAGGCGCGCGACCCCATCGAGGCGGGCCGTGCCGAGGTGAAGTCGCTCCGGGCCCGGGGGGCGCAGGTGGTCGTGGCGCTGGTCCACGCCGGGGCGCCGGCCGAGAACCGCCGCGTGGTGGCCGCCATCGACGGGCTCGACTGGGCCGTCCTGGGGCACAGCGCCCTGAACCTCGAGGCCCCCGAGAAGGTCGGCAGCGCGCGCATCCTGGAGGCGTTCTCGGAAGGGAAGTACCTGGGCCGGCTGGACCTGCACCAGGTCGGGGGCGACCCGAGGTTCACCGACCGGGACGAACGCCAGGAGGTGGCCGCCATCCTGGCCGACCACCAGAAGCAGCTCGGCGAGTACGACCGGTCGCTGGGCGGCATGGACCCTGCCGCGCTGGAGGACTACTACCGGCAGCGCCGTGCGCAGCTGGAACAGGCGATCGCCCGCGAGACGGCGCTGCTGGCCCGGCTGCCGGCCGCCATTACCGGCAGCTGGTTCCAGAACCGCCTCTTCCCCCTGGATTCGACCGTCCCGGACGACCCCGCCGTCGGGAAGCTCGTCCGTGACCTCCGGGTGGGGCGGCTGGCCCGGCGCAAGCACGCGGGGCTGGCAGACGGCCCGTAGCCTCATCTATAGTCCCGCCCGATGGGCCGAACACGGGGACCACTCGCCCGGCTGTCCGCGCTGGTGCTGGCGCTCGGCCTGCCTGCGGCCGCGCGCGCCGCGGAGCAAGCGAAGGAGCCAGCGGCTGCGGGCGCCAGCTTCGAGACGCTGGCGGAGGGCGCGGTGAAGACACGCGACGTGGCCACGCTGCTGGCCCCGTTCGTCGACTCGTGTGGCGGAGAGATGCGCGAGCTGGATCGCGCGCGCTGCCGCGTCACCACGACCTACCTGAAGCGAAAGCTGCCGCAGCAGAAGTTCCTGGTGCAGTCGCGCGACCCGGCGGCGATCGAGGTCTCCGGCTACGACGCGGGGGCCAAGGGCTACCACCTGGTCCTGGCGGGTTGCCTGGCCTGCACGGAGCCGCTGGAGATCGGCGCGCGCCACGACCCGCGCTTCGTCACGCTGGCGACGCCCGACAAGGGCGCAGCCAGCCTGGTGGCGGGCGTTCCCGTCTCCAAGAGCGTGGTGGCCTTCGACGACTTCGCGTCCGCCAAGAAGTGGGCCGACGTGGAGCGCCCTTTTCTCAAGGCCGAGTTCCTGTTTCAGCCGCAGGTAGAGGGCTCGGACTTCACCATCGGGATGGCGCCCGGGATCGCGCTCAAGCTGATCGGCGCGCGCGTCTACAACCGCTGCACGGGCGAGATCCTGGTCTCGAAACCGCCGTCGACGGGCTACGCCGAGCGCCCGATGCCCGGCCACGAAGACCCCGCCTGCTCGAACGCGGGCAAGCCGACCGGCCCCAGCGCGGACGAGCTCGCGGCCGCCGACAAGCTGCCCGACGAGCTCACCAAGGCGACGATCACCGACGTGATGGCCAAGCTCCGGCCGCAGCTCTACAGCTGCTACGAAAAGTTCCACGTCCCCGGCGCGCTGGTGCTGTCCTACGTCGTGGGGGGCAACGGCACCGTCCAGTCGGTGCAGGTCGGCTCGACGTTCGCCGGCACGCCCACGGGCTCCTGCGCGGCCGACATCGCGAAGGCGACGCGCTTCCCCGGCTTCAAGCGCGAACGCCAGCAGTTCAAGTATCTGTTCTACTTGCGCCGGTCCTAGGTCGGCCGCCGCCGGCGGGCGGGGGCCAGCGCCAGCGCGAGCAGAACGACGAGGCAGACGTACCCGAACAGATCACCGATCGCCCGATAGAGGCCGCCGCCCGGGAGCAGCGCCAGGTCGCAGAGCAGCGTCTTCGGCTCGGGGTGCGGCGTCTCGTCGGGATCGACCGACACCGTCTTCGCCAGCACGCGGCCGGCGGCGTCCAGGTGCGCGCTGACGCCGGTGTTGACGGCGCGGACCATCTCCAGCCGGTTCTCGACGGTGCGGAACACCGCCAGCGCCAGGTGCTGGTAGGGCTCGGCGGTGCGCCCGAACCAGGCGTCGTTGGTGATGTTGACGAAGGCGTTGGGCTGAAGCTGCGCCACGCGGCGGGCGAACGACGGCAGGATGTCCTCGTAACAGATGAGCGGCCCCAGCTTGAAGTCGCCGATCGGTAAATGCAGGGGGAACGACCCCGGCTGCGAGCCGCGGCTGAAGTTCGACGCCTCGGGAAAGAGATCGGTGAACCAGGGGATCTGGTCGTAGAACGGAATGTACTCGCCGAACATCATCAAGAAGACCTTGTCGTAGGTCGCTGTGACGTCCCCGTCGGCGTTCATCATGATCGCCGTGTTGTACGGGTAGCGATCGGCGCGCGTGCGCTGCGGGCCGACCGTCTCGGTGAGCGCGCCGAACAGCAGCGGCGTGTCGAACCCGCGGCGCACGCGCCGCCCGTCCTCGAGCGGGAAGTCGTGCGCGAACGTCCGCGGCAGCGGGTACGGATAGGACGACTCGGGCCAGACCATCAGCTGGGCGCCGTCGTGCGCCAGCTGGGCGGAGGCCTCCTGGTGCAACGCCAGCAAGCGCGCGAACACCGCCGGATCCCACTTCTCGATGATGCCGACGTTGGCCTGCACCAGGCCGGTCTTCACCTTGGGCGCCGCCGCGCGTCGCGCGTCCACCTGGTGGATGCGCACCGCGCCGTAGATGAGATCGAAGGCGATCAGCGCGCCGGCGATCGCCAGCCCGCGCCAGGCCGGCCAGGCGCGACGCGACGACGCGCGAACGGAGCCCGGCTCTGCCGAGCGGGGTTCATCGCGGGAGGGCTGCGGAACCCTCTCAGGGCTCCCGGCTACAAAACAGACCTGGAGATCGGCCAGCGCGCCCGCGAACGCCAGCATCAACGCCGTGACGCCCAGCGGGCCGGTGAGGTCGGCGATCTGGATGACCGCCGGCACGAACGCCTGCGAGATCCCCAGGTAATAGGGGAAGATCTGCGGCGTCAGCAGCTCGACGGAGACCATGACCAGCGGCGCCAGCAACACGAACGGCATCCGGGTGCGGTCGCGGAGGCGCCGCACCCCCCAGGAGAAGAGCGCGAACTCGAGCCCCTGGTAACCGATGAGCAGCGCCATGATCGGCAGCGCCTCGAGGAGCGGCATGTGCCCGAACCGCTGGAGCAGGCCGTCCATCCAGTAGAAGCCGCCGGTGTTGGCGACGAAGCCAGTCAGCCAGCCGTAGAAGAAGGCGCGCCGGGGCGTGGAGGCGGTGCGGGCGACGTAGATCTGCGGCGCCATCGCGATCCACATCAACGGCCACAGGCCGTAGGTGGGGACGGCAAGAAAAAGCAGCACGCCCGCCAGGATCGAGAGGCCGAGTCGGGGGCCGATCACGCGCATGGTGGGCTTCACGCCAGCCGGGAGGCCTCGAGCTCGACGATGCGCGGCGGGGCTTGCGTGAAGTCGCTGAACCGGACCCAGGTCGGGCGCACGCGCACGTGGGTGAGCCCCGGCCAGGCCAGGCGCTCGCGCCCATCGGGGTAGGCCTGGAAGTAGCAGGCCCGGATCCGTTCCAGCTCGGCGCCGGTCGGCGTGTCGGCGAGGCCTTCTATCTGCGCGGTGATCTCCTGCTCCCAGCCGACCACCAGCGCGATCCGCGGGTCGGCCTGCAGGTTGCGGTACTTCCGGGTGGCGTCGAGCGTGTCGAAGACGATCTCCAGCCCGTCGCTGACGGCGAACCCGACCACCGCCGCCTGCGGGGCGCCGTTCGCGGCGACGGTCGCCTCGACCGCCAGGCGGTGCCGCCGCAGGAAGGCGACCAGCTCGGCGCGCGTCATGCCGCCTCTCTACCACGAAGCGCCGCGGGTGTTGCGGCGCCGGACCCCTCTCCCGCCAAGCCTGCGGCTCGTCGGCCTCGGCCCCGGTGGCGCGGGGCGAGGCGAACAGATCGGACTCAGAAGTCGTAGCGGAGCAGGCGGGCTTCCAGGGGGCCGTTCCACAGGCGGTGCGAGACGTTGGGCTTGCGGCGGATCGCGTGCTCCAGCGCGGGGTTGCCGCTCAGCAGGATCACCCGCCAGCCGGAGAGCCGCGCGAAAGCGCCACCCATGGCTCGGTAGAGGGTGTCCAGCTCGGCGGGTTGCAGGCGCTCGCCGTAGGGCGGGTTGGTGGCCAGCGTGGCGGCGGGCCAGCGCCGTTGCAGGGCGGCGACGTCGGCGCGTTCGAACCGGATGCCGTCGTCGACCCCGGCGGCGGCGGCGTTCTGGCGCGCGGCCAGCAGCGCGTCGGAGTCGAGGTCGGCGCAGACGATCTCGGGCCAGCTCTCGCGCAGCGCCGCCTCGGCGCCCGACTCGGCGTCGGCGCGCAGCCGGGTCCAGGTCGCGCGCGTGGTCTCCGGCAGGAGCGGCCAGCGCTCGAAGCCGAATCGGCGGCGCAGCCCGGGCGCGATCCCGCGGGTGGCCAGCGCGTGCTCGATCGCCAGCGTCCCCGAGCCGCACATCGGATCGATGAACGGCGCGTCGGCGTGGGCGCCGCCCAGCGCCAGCACCGCCGCGGCCAGCGTCTCCTTGAGAGGCGCGTCGACCATCGCCACGCGCGTGCCGCGCCGGTGCAGCGATTCGCCGGCCAGGTCGACGAACAACCCCGCCTGCCCCGCCGCCAGGTGCAGGACGATCGACACGTCGGGCGTCTTGGGATCGACGTCGGGCCGTGCCCCAAGGGCATCCCGGAGCGCGTCGGCCACGGCGTCCTTCACCTTCAACGCCGCGAACCCGGAGTGCGTCAGGGTCGGCGTGTCTCGGACGTTGGCATGAACCGCGAAGGCGCTACGGGCGGTCAGCCAGTCGCGCCAGGCGACCCCACGCGCGCCCGCGTATAGACTCTGGGCGTCGCCGGCCGGGAATGTCCCCAGCTGCGCCAGCACGCGCACGGCCACCCTCGACCACAAGCAGACGCGCATCCCCATCTCCAGGGGACCTTCGAACCAGACGCCGCCGCGGTCCCCTTTGGCGCCTGCGATCCGCATGGCGGCCAGCTCGCGCCGGAGCGCCCCTTCAGTGCCGCGCGCGCAGGTGACGAAGAACCTAAACACGCGCGAAATCTACAGCGTGGCGCCCGGCCGGGCGAGCCCGGCCTCATCGCGGAGGTTCCGTGCTCGGAGACACAGGTCGTCGTGCCTTGTGGCAAGGGCGGCTGGACGCGCGAGTGTGCGGACGCTGCCTGCACTACCGCGGCCACTTCCCCACCCACGAGGCCGTCTTCAAGCTCCTGCACCTCGCGCTCGCCAACATCGAGGAGAAGTGGGAGCGGTCCCTCCGCGACTGGAGCAACGTCCTCGGCCAATTCTCAATCTTTTTCAAAGACCGTATTCCGGCTTAGCTAAAATAAACCTGGCCCGCCACAAATCGCCCGTTACGCGACTGATCGGACACTTCCCAGGCCCCCCCAGGGGCCCGGCAGGCGCGCTATGCTGCCAGCAGCACCATGTCGAGCAAGGAGATTCTCGAGGCTGCGCTCAAGCTCGATCCGATCGAACGTGCGCGCCTCGCCGACAATCTTTGGCATAGCCTCAGCGAGGCAGACATCGAGGCAATCGAGGATGCCGAGGATGTCGCTGACGCCGAGAAGATCCTCGTCCGGATGAAGGAAAACCGCGAACAGCCGATCCCTTGGGAAGACGTGAAGAAGCGCCTGGGTCTCGGCTGACCGGACAAGATCCCTGCTGTGTACCGATCCGAACGAGCGACGATGCCGAAAAGCAGCTCGCGAAACTGGACAGCTCGGTGCGCGTGCGCGTCGGACGAAAGATCGACGAGCTCGCCCAAAATCCACGTCCGGCCGGCACAAAGAAGCTGAAAGGATCATCGGACCTGTGGCGCATCCGCGTCGGCGACTACCGGATCGTCTATTCGATCTTCGATGACGTCCTTCTCATCTTGGTCGTCACCGTCGGTCACCGTCGCGAAGTCTACCGGTGATCGCCGGGCCCCCCCCCCCGCGACGCTGAGGGTGTCGCGTCCTCGGAGGCATCAAGAGCGTAGTGGTTGGTGCTGCCGAAAAGGGTTTCGGTATTACCCGTCGCAGATGAAAACCGACAGCATGCCTCCAAGTTTCTCGACGGGGACCAGTCGGCGCGTCGCCGCCGGAACCCGCGCGGATCCCTATCTCAGTCCTTGACGCAGTTAGTGCGAGGCGAGGCGCGCGGCCGCGTCGAGGCGGGCCTGGGCCCAGCCGCGGCGCAGGACCAGCGCCTGGTGGGCGCCGTCCAGCTCGCCCTTCCAGGCGTTCAGCTCCTGGTCGGCCTGGGCCAGCTCCTTGGCGGCGGCGGCGCGGTCGACGTCGGCGGCCGCCAGCGCCTGGTCAACCAGGACCAGGACGCGGTCGCGGCCCGGGGTCTGCTCGGCCCCCGGCAGCGGCGCGACCTGCAGGAAGCCCTGCCCGACCGCCACCACGCCGGCGTGATCCTTGGCCTTGTAGGAGAGCACGCCGGGACGCAGCGCCGTCATCAACGGCACGTGGCCGGGCAGCACGCCCAGCTCGCCGATCTCGCCGGGCGCGGTCACCTCCTCGACATCGGCGTCGACGAGGGCCCCCTTCGGGGTGGTGAGAGAAAGCTTCATCGGATCCCGTGCCCTAGTTCCCGGCGTCCTTCTTCATCTGCTCGGCGCGGGCGCGAACGTCGTCGAGGCCGCCCTGCATGTAGAACGCCTGCTCCGGCAGGTCGTCGCACTTGCCGTCGACGATCTCCTTGAAGCTGCGCACGGTGTCCTTGACCTCGACGTACTTGCCCGGCGTGCCGGTGAAGGTCTCGGCGACGAAGAACGGCTGCGACAGGAACTTCTGGATCTTCCGGGCGCGCGAGACCGTCAGCTTGTCGTCCTCGGACAGCTCGTCCATCCCCAGGATGGCGATGATGTCGACCAACTCCTTGTACTTCTGCAGGATCTTCTGCACCGAGCGGGCGACCTGATAGTGCTCGGCGCCGACGATGTCGGCCGACAGCATGGTCGAGGTCGAGTCGAGCGGATCGACCGCCGGGTAGATCCCCAGCTCGGAGATCGCGCGCGAGAGCACGGTGGTGGCGTCCAGGTGGGCGAAGGCCGTCGCCGGCGCCGGGTCGGTCAAGTCGTCGGCCGGGACGTAGATCGCCTGCACCGAGGTGATCGACCCCTTGTTGGTCGAGGTGATCCGCTCCTGCAGCTCGCCCATGTCGGTGGCCAGCGTGGGCTGATAACCGACGGCGCTGGGGATGCGGCCGAGCAACGCGGAGACCTCGGAGCCGGCCTGGGTGAAGCGGAAGATGTTGTCGATAAAGAGCAGCACGTCCTGCCCCTCCTCGTCGCGGAAGAACTCGGCGGCCGTCAGCGCCGAGAGCGCGACGCGGGCGCGGGCGCCCGGCGGCTCGTTCATCTGGCCGTAGACGAGCGCGGTCTTCGAGAGCACCGACGATCCGTCGGACAGCTTCGACTCCGCCATCTCGTTGTAGAGATCGCGGCCTTCGCGGGTGCGCTCGCCGACGCCGCCGAACACGGAGAAACCACCGTGCTTCTTGGCGACGTTGTTGATGAGCTCGAGCATCGTGACCGTCTTGCCGACGCCCGCGCCACCGAACAGGCCGACCTTGCCGCCGCGGCGGTAGGGGGCCAGCAGATCGATGACCTTGATGCCGGTCTCGAACATCTCGACGCGCACCGACTGGTCGACGAACTTCGGCGCCGCGCGGTGGATGGGGAGCTTCTTGCTGGCGTTGATCGGGCCGCGCTCGTCGACCGGCTCGCCGACGACGTTCATGATGCGGCCGAGGACCTCGCGGCCGACCGGCACCTGGATGGGCGCGCCGGTGTTCTCGACCGGCATGCCGCGGACCAGGCCGTCGGTGGTGTCCATGGCGATGCAGCGGACGTTGTGCTCGCCCAGGTGCTGCGCCACCTCGACCACCAGGTTGCCGGCCTTGTCGCTGATCGAGGGGTTCGAGATCTTCAGCGCCGTGTTGATCTCCGGCAGGCTGCCGCCGGCGAACTCGACGTCGACGACCGGTCCGATGACCTGAACGACCTTCCCCTGGGTGGTGGCTTGCACGCTCATGGCTGTCTTTCCCTATCCTTTCAAAGCTTCGGCGCCGCTCACGATCTCCATCAGCTCCTTGGTGATGGCGGCCTGGCGGGCGCGGTTGTACTGAAGCGTGAGGTTCGCGATCATGTCCTTCGCGTTGTTGGTCGCGTTCTCCATCGCGGTCATGCGCGCGCCCAGCTCGGAGGCGATCGACTCGAGGAGGGCGCGATAGATCTGCGATTCGATGAAGAGCGGCAGCAGCGCGTCGAGCAGCTTCTCCTTCGACGGCTCGTACATGAAGTCGAGCGCGCCGGCGGCCGCCGCGGCGTCGTTGCGGTTGCCCCCGGCCAGATCGGCGCTGATCGGCAACAGCGGCTCGACCACCACCCGCTGCTGCACGGCCGACTTGAACTCGTTGTAGACGAGAAAGACGGCGTCGGTGCGCCCGTCGCGGAACTCGTGCGAGACGACCTGCGCCATCTCGCGCGCGATCTGCTCGGCGGTCTCCGCCGTGGGGGCCGCGGTCTCGCGGCTGATGCTCTGGCGGCGGCGGCGGTAGTAGTCGCGCCCTTTCTTGCCCACGATCTCCAGCACGATCTCGCGCGCGGCCGGGGTGGCGGCCTTGCGCTCGGCGATGAAGCGCTGGGTGACGCGGAAGACGTTGGCGTTGAAGCCGCCCGCCAGGCCGCGGTCGGAGGTGAGCAGCACCAGCGTGATCCGCTCCGGCGAGCGCTTGTCGAGGAGGGGATGCGCCTCGTTCCCGGCCCGCAGCGCCACCTCGGCGATGGCCTCGGCCAGCGAGTTGGCGTAGGGGCGCGCGGCCACGATGGCGTCCTGCGCGCGGCGCAGGCGCGACGCCGCCACCAGCTTCATGGCGCGCGTGATCTTCTGCGTCGACTTCTTCGACGCGATCTGCGTGCGGATGTTCTTGAGGGAGGGCATGTCTCGCTCAGGCGGCCGGCGCCTCCGGAGAGAACTCTTTGCCGAACTCGGTCAGCACGGCCTTCATGCGCGTCTGCAGCGCGTCCCAGGCCTTGCTGTCGTTCCCCTTGGTGCGCAGCTCGTTCCACAGCTCGTTGTGGCGCGCGCCGACGAAGGCGTACAGGTCACGCTCGTAGCGCTGGAGCGAGTCGATCGGCAGGTTGTCGACGAAGCCGCTGGTGACGGCGAACAGGATGAGGACCTGGTTCTCGACCGGCAGCGGCTGGTACTGCCCCTGCTTCAAGAGCTCGGTCATGCGGGCGCCGCGGGCCAGCTGCTGCTGGGTGGCCTTGTCCAGGTCCGACCCGAACTGCGCGAACGCCGCCAGCTCGCGGTACTGCGCCAGCTCGAGCCGCAGCTTGCCGGCCACCTTCTTCATGGCGGCGATCTGGGCGGCGCCGCCGACGCGCGACACCGAGATGCCCGCGTTCACGGCTGGCCGCTGGCCCGAGAAGAAGAGGTCGCTCTCGAGGAAGATCTGGCCGTCGGTGATGGAGATGACGTTGGTCGGGATGTAGGCCGACACGTCGCCCGCCTGCGTTTCTATGATGGGCAGCGCGGTCAGCGATCCCGCCCCTTCCTTGTCGGACAGCTTGGCGGCCCGCTCCAGCAAGCGCGAGTGCAGGTAGAAGACGTCGCCCGGGTACGCCTCGCGGCCCGGCGGGCGGCGCAGCAACAGCGAGAGCTGCCGGTAGGCGACCGCCTGCTTCGACAGGTCGTCATAGACGATCAGCGCGTGCCGCCCGCTGTCGCGGTAGTACTCGGCCATCGTGACGCCGGTATAGGGCGCCAGGAACTGCAGCGGCGCCGGCTCGGAGGCCGTCGCGGCGATGACGGTGGTGTACTCGAGCGCGCCGGTCTCGCGCAGCTTCTCGACCACCGCGGCCACCGTGGACTGCTTCTGGCCGATGGCCACGTAGAAGCAGTGCACGTCCTGGCCCTTCTGGTTGATGATGGCGTCGACGGCCACGGCGGTCTTGCCGGTCTGGCGGTCGCCGATGATGAGCTCGCGCTGGCCGCGGCCGATCGGGATCATCGAGTCAATGGCCTTGATGCCGGTCTGCATCGGCTGGTGGACCGACTTGCGGGCGATGATGCCCGGCGCCTTCACCTCGATCTTGCGGGTCTCGCCGGCCTTGACGGTGATCGGCCCCTTGCCGTCGATGGGCAGGCCCAGCGCGTTGACCACGCGACCGGTGAGCGCGTCACCCACGGGGACCTGCGCGATCTTGCCCGTGCGCTTGACGGTGTCGCCTTCGCGGACCTCTTCAAAGCTGCCGAGGAGCGCGACGCCGACGATGTCCACTTCCAGGTACAGCACCAGCCCGACGACGCCGCCGAGCCCGAAGTCGAGCAGCTCGCCGGCCATCGCCGCCTCGAGGCCGTAGACGCGCGCGATGCCGTCGCCCGCCTCCAGCACGGTGCCGGTCTCCATGACGGAGACCTTCTGGTCGAAGCTCTCGATCTCCTTGCGGATGATCTGGCTGATTTCTTCGGCGCGGATTTGCATGTTTTCTTCCTGAGGTCCCTAGTTGAGCAGCTTCTGTCGGAGATCGGCCAGCTGGGTGCGGACGCTGCCGTCCAGCACCAGATCGCCGACCTGCGCCACGACGCCGCCGATGAGGGTGGGGTCGACGGCGGTTTCCACGATCACCTTCTTGCCGGTCCGCTCCTCCAGCGACAGGCGGACGCGCTCCAGCGCGGGCGGTGCCAGCGGCTCGGCCGAGGTCACGCGCGCACGCACCCGCCCGGTGTGGGCGTCGGCGAAGTCGCGGTAGGCGCGGGCGATGGCCGGCAGCAGCAGGATGCGGCGCCGCTCCAGCAGCAGCAGCGCCAGCCGCTGAACCTCGGGCGTCGGCGCCACGCGGGGCAGGATCTGCTCCAGCACGGCGCGCTTCTCCGACGGACGGAACACTGGGTTCTCCAGGGCCTGGCGCAGCTCGGGCGACGACGACCAGAGCGTCGCCAGCTCGCCGATCTCCTGCCCGAGGGCCTCGAACTTGCCGCTGTCGACGCCGATCCCGAACAGCGCGCGCGCGTAACGGCGCGCGACCGCTCCGCCCATGGCGGCCATCAGACGGCCCTCCCGGTGGCGCCCGGCTTCGCGACATCGGCGACGAAGGCGTCAACCATCCGCTGCTGGTCGGCCGGGTTCATCGACTTCTTCACCAGCTGCTCGGCCAGCGCCACGGCGGCCAGCGCCACTTCACGCCGCAAGCCCGCCTCCGCTTCCTTGACCTGCTGGTCGAGGGCGAACGTCGTCTCCTCGCGGATCCGCTTGGCGCGCTCCTCGGCCAGGGCGATCAGGCGGGCCTTCTCGGCCTCGGCCTCCTGCTTGACGCCGGACTGAATCGCCGCGATCTCCTGCTCCAGCGCGCCCAGTCGGGCCTCCTGCCGCGCCAGCCGCGCCTCGGCCTCCGCGCGCGCCGAGGCGGCCGCGGCCAGGTCGGCCTTCAGCTGCTCGTGCCGCGCCCGCAGCGCCTTGTTGATGGCCGGACCACCGAACTTCGCCAGGATGAACACCAGGACGGCGAAGTTGAGGAACTGAAGCGCCAGCTTGGTGGGATGAATGGTGGGTGTCTCGTGCTTCGGCAGCTCGCCGCCCGGATGAGCGCCGGCCTCGGTGGCCCTCTCCATGGCTTCGTCTTCGGTCGCGTGCACGGGCGCGGGCGAGAACAGGCAGAGACCTCCGACCGCGAGCCCGATGATGAGAGCCAGCCTGTGCACACGCCGACCGATCGCGCTCACGCCGATGCCTCCCGTCCCAGGATCCGGCGCGCGGCGGTCTGCGCCACCTCGCGCGTCTGCGCCTCCAGCTTGGCCCGCTCCGTCGTGAGCGTGGCGTTCAGCCGCTCGCGCGCGGCGGCCAGCGTCTTCTGGGCCTCGGTGTTGGCCTCAGCCAGCACGACCTGCTCGCGCGCCTGCGCCTCGGCGCGGGCCGTGGCGCGCTCGCCGGCGCCCAGCTTGCGGGCCGCGGCCAGCGCCGCCTCGGCCTTGCTGAGCCGATCGGCCGCGTTGGCCTCCAGCGCCGCCGCCTCCTGCCGGTAGCCCTCGACGCGCGTCACCCGCTCGCCGCGAACCCGCAGGTAGGGGCGCCACAAGAGGCGCCACAGGGCCAGGGCCAGCACCAGGAACAGCCCCAACTGAACGAAGACCGTGCCGTCGAGATCGATGAGCTGCGGCTCATGCGAGGTCGGCGCCGAAGTAGCCAGAAAAAGGAGGGCGGAATTCATACAGAAATCCGCGCGTCGTTTACCCAATCGGGGGCCTTCCGTCAATGGAAACATCCATATAAATCCTTATCCTGTTGGGGATGCTTCTGGGCGCGCACGAATCGGTGGCTGGCGGACCCCACACGGCCATCGCGCGCGGGCGCGCGGACGGCTGCGAAGCGATCCAGATCTTCGCCCGGCCGTCAGCGCAGTGGCGCGCCAAGCCGCTGTCACCGGAGGAGATCTCGCTGTTTCGCAGCGAGCACGCCACCGTCGGCTGGCCCACGCTGTCGCACGCCTCGTACCTCATCAACCTGTCGGCGGGCGACCCCGACATCCTGGCCAAGAGCCGCGAGGCGCTGGCCGACGAAATGTTTCGGGCTGAAGAACTTGGTCTCGACCACGTCGTCCTGCACCCGGGCGCTCACCTGGGCGCCGGGGTCGACGACGGCGTCGCCGCCGCGGCCGCGTCGCTGTCGGAGCTGCACGAGCGGACGCGCGGGATGCGGGTGCGCCTGCTGCTGGAGATCACCGCCGGCCAGGGGAGCTGTCTCGGTTGCCGGTTCGAGGAAATGGAGGCCATGCTGGCCCGCGCCCGGGGCGGCGACACGGTCGGGATCTGCTTCGACACCTGCCACGCCCATGCCTCCGGCTACGATCTGAGCACCGAGGAAGGCTACGAGCGAACGTTCGGGGCGTTCGGGCGGATCCTGGGGTTCGACCGGCTGCGCGCCTTTCACCTCAACGACTCGAAGACCCCGACCGGCAGCCACGTCGATCGCCACGCCGAGATCGGGGACGGCTACCTGGGGCTGCTCCCGTTCTGGCGGCTGGTGAACGACCCGCGGTTCGCGACGACCCCCGGCGTGCTGGAGACGCCCTCCGGCCCCGACAAGCTGCCCTCGTTCGCCCGCAACCTGGCCCGCCTGCGCGGCTTGATCGGCGCGCCCCGCCCGCCCGGCCCCCCCAGGTCGCAGGCGCTGCCCGAAAAAGCCGACCCCCGACAGGGAAGACTGTTCGGCTAGACCCCTTTCAGGTTGAACTGATGGGTAGATGCCAGGGCCGGGCGCCGGCCCGCCGTATCCGCGCGTCCGGCGAGCGCCATCGTGCGGCCGTCGGCAATGACTCGAGCCGCGCGCTTCGAGCCCGCACGAAATCTGGGCAGGCGCCCGCGAGGTATTTCTGGCGGCCGTCGCTTGCGGCTACCGCGCGGCGCGGACGCTACGCCCGAAACAAAGCTAACCGCCGCTTGGTCGCGCTCGCCGGACGCGCGGATACGGCGGGCTGGCGCCCGGGCCTCGCATCTACCTTCAACCTGAAATGGGTCTCGAAAAGGCCCCTGAAAAGAGCCCCGCCGGGCAAAGCCCGTCGGAGCTACGCGATTGATCGGTGGGCGGCGCGCCGCCGGCGCACGTTCCGCACCAGGTAGGTCACGATCAGCAGGTTGAGGACAAGCAGGATCACGCGGCCGACGCGCACGTGACGGAAAAGCGCGTGGATCTCGAACGGGATCAGGCCGGAGGTGGTCACCACGACCAGCCATTCGCCCCACCAGAACCGGCGGGTCAAGGCCCAGGCCTCGATGCTGCTCAGGATGGCGTCGCCCAGCAGCGCGGACGCCGTGAAGATCAGGCCGTGGCGCTCATGCGTGAAGCGGAGCAGCGCCGCGGCCACCAGGTTGCTCCAGGCGTGGACGGCGTGCTCGCGCAGGTGCTCGGCGAAGCCGGCCAGATCCGCCGACAGCCCGTGGTGCGCCCCATAGAAGAGGATGGCCGCGGCGATGATCTGCAGCAGCGCCTTGGTGACCTTGTAGGTCACGATCAGGCCCACCCCGGTCGGGCGGGCCTGGGCCTTGGTCGGCATCGCCTTCAAGATAAGTCCGACGGCGCCGATCGTCGCGCCCCGCTGCCCCACACGACGGCGCCGACCGCGCCGATGATCAACAGCGCCGCGATCCCGGTCCGTGGGCCGACCGCCTCGCCGGCGATCAGCGTCCCCAAGACGACCGCCACCAGCGGGTTGACGAAGGCGTAGGTGGAGGCGCGCGCGGCGCTGGTGTGTTTCAGGAGATAGACGTAGGACCCGAACCCCGCCAGGCTGCCGGCGACGATCAGGTAGCCGAGCGCGATCCAGGCCCGGCTGGTCACGGCGGCGGGGTGAAACGCCCGCCACTCGCCGTGCGCCAGGGCGGCCACGGCCAAGAGCGGGCTGGCCGTCAGCATCTCCAGCGCGGTGGCCATCGCCGGCTGCGCGGGCAGCGGGAGGCGCCGCGACCACAGCGAACCGACCGCCCACGATAGGCTGGCCAGCAGCAGCGCCAGCCGCCCACCCAGCACCGCGTTCGACGCGGCGGCCGTGCCGCCTGACGCGCCGCCGACCAGCGTGGCCACGCCGGCCAGACCGATCGCCACCCCCAGCAGCGCGGCCGGGTGCGGCGCGCGGCCGCGCCGCCAGGGAAGGATCGTCATCCACAGCGGCACCGTGGCGACGATCAGCGCGGTCTCGCCCGACGGGACCCACTGCTCGGCCCAGCAGACCATTCCGTTGCCGCCGCCGAGCAGCAGCGCGCCGACCACTGCCGCCCCGCCCCACTGCCGTCGATTGGGCGCCGGGACGCCGCGGGCGCGCAGATAAAGGAAGAGACCGCCGCCGGCCGCCCCGAACCGAAGCGCGGCCATCGCGAACGGCGGGATGGCGGCCACCGCGAACCGGATGGCCAGGTAGGTCGACCCCCAGACCAGATAGAGCGTCGCGAAGGCGATCAGAAGAGAGGAACGCCCGGCCGGCGCCGGGGCGTCAGTCGCGGCCACGGCGCCAGGCGCTCGGCTGGGTGCCCGACAGATCCAGCGACGACGGCGCCTCCATCCCCTGCCGCGCCGCCTCGGCCGCCGCCGCGATCGCCGCCAGCTCGGCCGTCTCCGCGTCGGTCGGCGGCTGCAACAGCTCGGCTTTGTACCGCTCGATGAACCCGGTGTCGTACTCGCCGGCGATGAACGCCGGATGGCGCATGACCCGGCGGTGAAAGGCCAGGTTCGTCTTGATGCCGCCGACGTGGTACTCGCCCAGCGCGCGCCGCATCCGATCGATGGCGGCGGCGCGCGTGTCGGCCCAGGCGCACAGCTTGGAGATCATCGGATCGTAATGGACCGACACCACGCTCCCCGCCACCACGCCGGCGTCGTCGCGGATCCCAGGGCCCGCCGGCACGCGCAGCGAGGTGATCGTCCCGGGCGAGGGCAGGAACTTCACCGAGTCCTCGGCGTAGACGCGGCACTCGATGGCGGCGCCACGGCGCGGGATGGCGTCCTGCGCCAGCGGGATCTTCTCGCCCTGCGCGACCGCGAGCTGCCAACGCACCAGGTCGACGCCGGTCACCAGCTCCGTGATTGGGTGCTCGACCTGCAGGCGCGTGTTCATCTCGAGGAAATAGAAGTGGCGCGACGCCGAGTCGAACAGCATCTCGACCGTGCCGGCGCCGACGTAGCCGACGGAGCGCGCGGCCTTCACCGCCACCTCGCCCATCTTGGCCCGGGTCTCGTCGTCGATCACCGGCGACGGCGACTCCTCGATCACCTTCTGGTTGCGGCGCTGGATCGAGCAGTCGCGTTCGTACAGATGGACCGCGCCGCCGTGCTCGTCGCCGAACACTTGAATCTCGATGTGGCGCGGGCGGACGATGGCCTTCTCCAGGTAGACGGTGTCGTCGCCGAAGGCGGCCTTGGCCTCTCGCCGCGCGCCGGCCAGCGCCGCCTCCAGCTTGTCCTCGCTGTCGACGAGGCGCATGCCGCGCCCGCCGCCGCCGGCCGCCGCCTTCAACATGACCGGGTAGCCGATGCGCGCAGCGGCCGCCTTGGCCTCGACCGCGTTCGGGAAGCCGCGGCCGTCCTTGCCGCCGTCCCCGGGGACGACCGGCACCCCGGCCGCCTGCATGTGCGCCCGCGCCGACGTCTTGATCCCCATCGCCCGCATCGCCGACGGCGGCGGCCCGATGAAGGTCGCGCCCGCGGCGGCCACCGCCTCGGCGAAGGCGGCGTTCTCCGACAGGAAGCCGTAGCCCGGGTGGACGCCGTCGGCGCCCGACCTCTTGATGGCGTCGACGAGCTTCTCGATCACCAGGTAGCTCTCGCGCGCGGGCGGCGGCCCGATGGCGATGGCCTCGTCGGCCAGGCGCACGTGCGGCGCGGCGGCGTCGGCCTCCGAGTAGACCGCCACCGTGCGCAGGTCCAGCTCGCGGCAGGCGCGGATCACGCGGCAGGCGATCTCGCCGCGGTTGGCAATCAGGACCTTGGTGATCTTTCGGGCTGGCATCGGGCCGCTAGTATCCCGCAGGCGCGCTCGGGCTGCGCGGTTCGGCGCCCGCTTCGATTCCCTTGTCGGTGCGGACCAGGAGGTTGGCCGTCCCGATGTGCGCGGTCTCCTTGATCTTGTGGCCGCGCCGGGCCAGGCCGTCGGTCACGTCGCGCACGATGTCCGGCTCGACCTGCAGCTCGTCGGGGAACCACTGGTCGTGGATGCGCGGCGCCGCCACGGCCGCCTGCGCGTCCAGCTTCCAGTCGACGACGTTCAGCAGGACCTGGGTGGTGGCCGAGATGATCGTCGGCCCGCCCGCCGCGCCGACCACCACCCGCACGCGCCCGTCCCCGTCGACGGCGATGGTCGGCGTCATCGACGACAGCGGGCGCTTGCGCGGCGCGACGGCGTTCTGCTCGTTCCCGATCAGCCCAAACGCGTTGGGGACGCCGGGGGTCAGCGAAAAGTCGTCCATCTGATCGTCGAGCACGATCCCGGTCTTGCCGGCGACCAGGTGCGCGCCGAAGCCCAGGTTCACCGTGCTGGTCAGCGCCACCGCGTTCCCCTCGGCGTCGATCACCGACAGGTGCGTCGTGCCACCGTCGCGGTGCTGCGCCGGCGGCGCGCCCAGCGTCCCGTAGGCGTCGCGCGGCAAGACGGCGTCGGGCTTGATCCGCCGCGCCAGCTCGGCGTGGTAGGCCGGGTCCGTCAGGTGCGGCAGATCGACGCTGACGAAGTCGGTGTCGCCCAGGTAGCGGGCGCGATCGGCGAACCCGTGCTTGAGCGCCTCGGCCAGCACGTGCAGGTAGGCGGATGAGCCGCGCCCGTCGCGCTTCAGGTCGGCGTCGGCCGGGTAGTGCGCCGCCATCACCCCCAGCGCTTCGATCATCGCCACGCCGCCGGACGACGGCGGCGGCATGGTGTAAATGCGCAGCCCTCGGTAGCTGACGTCGAGCGGCGTCCGAGCGGTGGCGGTGTAGCCGGCCAGGTCGTCCGCGGCCATGACGCCCCCGCCCCCGCGCACCGCCTTCACGATCTCCTGCGCGATCGGCCCTTTGTAAAAGGCGTCGGCGCCGCCGGTGCGCAGCTTGCCGAGCGTCCAGGCCAGCTCGGGCCGCCGCCAGGTCTCGCCCGACACCAGCGGCTTGGTGGCGAACATCTCCATGAAGGTGTGATCGGCGTTGGGCTCGTTGTGGTCGATGCGCCCCAGGCTCTGCGCCAGCCGCCAGGAGACCGGAAACCCGCGCGCCGCCAGCCGTTGCGCGCCGTCGACGCAGCGACTGAACGGCAGCTTGCCCCAGCGGCGCACCATCTCGGCCAGGCCCCGCACCTCGCCCGGGACCGCCACCGCCAGCCCGCCGTGCCTGGACAGCTCCGGCTGGACCTTCCCGTCCTTGAAGAACGAGGCGGGCGTGATGGCGGCAGGGGCCCGCTCGCGAAAATCGAGCGCGTAGGTCTTCTGCGACTTGGCCAGGTAGATGACCGCGAAGCCGCCGCCGCCGATCCCCGAGGAGTCGGGGTGGACCACCCCCAGCGCCAGGGCGGTGGCGCAGGCCGCGTCGACGGCGTTGCCGCCCGCTTTCAGGATCGCCGCGCCGGCCGCCGAGGCCAGCGGGTTGTCCGAGGCGACCGCGGCGTGCGGCACCAGCAGCGGCGGCGGCGTGGCCGCGCGCGCCAGCCGCACCCCAACCGCGACCGCGGAGACCCCCAGCGCCGCCACCACCAGCGGCCACGCCAGGCGGCGCCGCGCGAAGCGGGCAAAGCGATCGGCGGAGGGGCGAGCGGCGCGCGTGATTTGCGCTAAATATCGGTGATAAATGACGTCTTTGCAAAGCGTCAGCAGACCTATAGTCTCGACGGCTCTGGACAGCGGAGAATGAGCGAGCCCACCTCCAAAGACACGCGCGGCCCCACCAACCTGCGGATCAAGTTTCGCAGCGCGAGCCTCGAGCAGTTCATCGAGCGGTACGCGGTCGACGTGAGCCGCGGCGGCATCTTCATCCGCACCCGCGAGCCGCTGGCGGTCGGGACCAGGCTGCGCCTCGAGTTCCAGCTGCAGGACGCGTCGCCCCTGCTGTCCGGCGAGGGGACGGTGGTCTGGATCCGCGAGCCCGATCAGACGCGCGAGAACGTCACCCCCGGCATGGGCGTGCGGTTCGACAAGCTCTCGCCCGAGAGCCAGCCGACGCTGGAGAAGATCCTGGCCGAGAAGACCCGGCTGGAGCAGGCCGGCGTGGCCGCGGCGAACCAGTCGAAGGGGGGCGGGATGGCG
>CAZTZM010000177.1:0-41631 GCA_964618005.1 uncultured Myxococcales bacterium | reverse complement strand
GACTGGGGCGCACCGTAGAACGCCTCGATCGGCTGGTTGTAGAACGCCACCACCGGGACCGCCGGGTGCAGGAACGTCCGCCGGCCGACCTGACCGCTGTCGAGGCCGCTCTTCGAGCGCAGCAGCAGGGCGGGCGTGTTGATGGCGCCGGCCGCCAGGACGACCCCCTTGCGGGCGTAGGCGACGAAACGCGTGCGCGGCCGATCGCTGGCGCGGTCGAGCACGTCGGCCACGACGCCCCGGACGCGGTCGCGATCGGTCTCGACCAGCTTGACGCGACAGTCGCTGTAGACCTGCGCGCCGGCCGCGAGGGCGTCCCGCAGGAACGTGTTGGCCGACGTCCGCTTGGCGTCCAGCGGGCAGCCCATGCCGCAGAACCCCAGGCGCACGCAGCCCTTCACGCTGCGGCGGATCAGGGCGGGGCGCCAGCCCAGCTTGGCGGCCCCCTGCTGCAGCTTGCGGTTGTTGGCGTTGACGTCGTCGGGGTTGCCGGGGCCGATGTCCAGGCGCCGTTCGACCGCCTCGAAGTGCGGCGCCAGCGTGGCGGCGTCGAGCCCGCGTACGCCGTGCTTGGCCTGCCACAGCGCCAGCGTCGACTCGGGCGTGCGGAACGACGACGTCCAGTTGACGGTCGATCCGCCGCCCACCGACCGCCCCTGCAAGACGAGGATCGACAGATCGTCGGTGGCCCGGTTGCCATGCTCCTGATAGAGCGCCGGGTAGGCCCACGACTCACGCATGTTGAAGTCGCGGCGGGTGTAGTGGCCTCCCTCCTCCAGGACCGCCACCTGCGCGCCGGCGGCGGCCAGCACGGCGGCCGCCGTGGCGCCCCCGGGGCCGCTGCCGACCACCACGTAGTCGACCTCGACCGACGACAGATCCGGGATCTCGGCGCCGGTGGTCAGCCGCCCCGGTTCGCTCACGGCGTCCCCGCCGGCGAGCGCGGGACCAGCGGCGGGCCGGCGTAGCCGACCGCCGCGTCGATCTCGGGTGACGAATAGTAGGCCGCCTGGGCCAGCCGCTTCAGCGCCTGGTAGCCGCTGCGCAGCAGCGCGAAGCGCGAGTTCCGCCAGGCCTCGAGGCGCGCGTCCTGCTCGGCGGGGGTCGCGCGCGTGAACGGCCGCGGCGAACCGGCCACGGCCAGCCCCACCAAGCCACTCTCGAACAGGCGCAGCAGGCGGCGAAAGTCGCGACCCACGTCGGGGTGGGTCTGGGCCATCAGCGCGTCGACCTTGCCGGCGCAGTCGAGCGCCTCGGCGCTGGGCCACTGGATCCCGGCCCCGTCGCCCGGCACCAGGCGGGCCGCCGCCGCCGCGAGAACGGCGTACTCATCCGCGGAGAGCAGCCGCAGCGGGGCGCGCGGCGCGCGGCGCTGGGTCGTGCGGAACACCAGCGGCAGCGATCCGCCCAGGACCAGCAGCGCGCCGCCGAACAATCCCCGCCGCAAGAACTTCCGGCGATCGATCCCCGCGCTGGTCACCGGAGCAGCGTAGCACTCAGGCGGCGCGGGCGGCGGTCGAGGCACGCCGCCGGCGTGGCGCGGGCGCGCGATCGGCGTGGCCGCTGGGCAGCGTCGCGCGCAGGGCGCCGCGGTGGAACACCCACAACGTACCGGGTGTCCCTGATTGCCAGGCCTCGTCGCGGGTCAGCGGCTCGGTCGACACCACCGCCACCCGATCGGTCGCGCTGGTGACCGCCGAAAAATCGATCGCCAGCTCGGCGTCGCGCAAGGTCGCCTTGCCGAACGGCGCCTGGCGGATGATGTAAGAGAGCTTAGTCCCGCACCGCGCGTAGAGCTGGCGCCCGTCGGCGAGCAGGAAGTTGAACTTCCCCTCGGCCCCCAGCTGGCCGCCCAGCCGGGCGATGGTCCGCCACAGCCGGCGCTGGTCCTTGGGATAGCCGCCCGGGAAGGCCGCGCGCAGCTGCTCCAGCAGCCAGCAGAAGGCGTGCTCGCTGTCGGTCTGGCCGACCGGCTCCTCGAAGCGGAGCCGCCGCTTCTTCACCTCCGGCAGCGTGCCGTTGTGGGCGAACACCCAGTGACGCCCCCAGAGCACGCGCTTGAACGGGTGCGTGTTCTCGATGCTGGCGCGGCCGCGCGTCCGCTTCCGGACGTGGGCCACCGCCAGCAGCGTCTTGATCGGGTTGTGGCTGAGAAAGCTGGCCATCGCGCTCTCACAGGCGGGCGTCGGCTCGAGGAAGCTGCGGGCGAACTTCCCGTCGTAGAGCGCCAGACCCCATCCGTCGGCGTGAGGCCCCGTCTTGCCGCCCCTCAGCGCGAAACCCGTGAACGAGAACGTGATGTCGGTGGGGACGTTGCACTCCATCCCCAGGAGCTCGCACATGCTTCGATTGTATAGCGGCTGGTCGAACGGCATTCATCATTCCACCCGCTGAGACATGTACAATCGAGGCGATGCGCGGTCGTCGCCCCGACGTCCCGGCCCCGCCGGCGGGTGCCTGGTGGACGAGCCCGCGCGGGGCGGCGATCCTGGTCGCGCTCGCGGCGGTTCTGGCGTTCGCCCGGTCGCTCGGGAACGACTTCACCTACGACGAGGGGATGGTCATCGTGGGCGCCCAGCGTTTCCTGCGCTCGGGGTCGTTCGGGACGCTGCTGTCGAAGGGGTACTTCGCGGGCAGCCTGGAGGGGACCTGGCGGCCGTTCTGCACCTTCACGTACATGCTGGACGCGGCGGTCGCCATGCACCCGGCGGCGTTCAAGACCGGCAGCCTGGTCTGGCACATCCTGGCCGCCTGGATGGTGATGGCCTTCGCCCGCCGGCTGTTGCCCGAGGGACGGCGGCGGTGGGCGATCGTGGCCGGGCTGATCTTCGCCCTGCACCCGATCACGACCGAGACCGTCGACAACGCTTCGTTTCGGGAAGACTCGCTGGTCACGTTGTTCACGCTGGCCACGCTGGTCCTGGCGCTCGACCGCCGGCCCGTCCTGGCCCTGGTTTGCTACGCGCTGGGGCTGCTGTCGAAGGAGTCGGCGGTCATGGCGCCGGCGCTGCTGGCGTTGCTGCGGGTCGGGCGGTTCGATCGCCCGCCCGGCGACCCGGCTCCTGTCCGCTGGGGGGCGCTGATCCGCGAGCTGGTGCCCTTCGGGGCGGTCACCGTCGTCTACCTGGGGCTGCGGTTCGGGCCGCTCAACACGCCGCTGGAGTACGCCCGCTACCCGGGGGGGACCTTCGGCGGGACGCTGATCGGGCTGCCGGCCATCTGGGCGCACGACCTGCGGCTGCTGGTCTGGCCCTGGCCGCTCTGCGCCGACTACACGGGCTACTTCCGGTTCGGCCGCCAACCGGTGGCGCCGGTCATCCTGGCCGCGGCGACGGTGGCCGCCTACCTGGCCTTCATCGCGGTCGCGCTCCGGAAGGGCGAGCGGGTGGTGGCGCTGGGGCTCGGCTGGTTTCTGCTGACGCTGCTCCCGGTCTCGAACCTGCTGCCGATCCCCATCCCGGCGGCCGAGCGGTTCCTCTACCTGCCGCTGTGCGGGATCGCGCTGGCCGCGGCGGCGCTCTACGGCCGGGTGGCCGAGGCGGCCGCACCTGGCCGGCGGCGCCGGCTGGCACTGGCGGGCGCCGGGCTGCTCGTCGCCAGCGCGGTGGTGGTCAACCTGCGCCACGGCGACTGGCGGGACAACCACACCCTTTGGTTGGCCACCGTGGCGGTCAACCCCCGGTCCTGCGGCGCCCAGAGCGCGGTGGGCGGGGATCTCCTGAGCCGGGGGATGGCGTCGGGCGACCGGGGCGAGCTGGAGGGGGCCGCCGCGCACGAGGAGCTGGCCCTCACCCTCTGCACCGACGAGAGCGATCCCTTCCGGGCGGCGTTCGCGTACACCCGCCTGGGGGCGGCCCGGCTGCTGCTGGGCGAGCGAACCGCCGCCCGGGCGGCGCTCACCCGGGCCACCGTCCTGCACCCCCGGCTGGCACTTCCGTTCGCCTGGCTCGGTTATCTTGCTTACCAAGAAGGCGACCCCGATCAGGCGGCGACCTTCCTGAAGCGGGCGATCATCGACCTGGGACCGCCGGACTGGACGGTCGCCACGGTGGCTCGGCTTTACGTCGACAAGATCTGACTCGAACGCGTGGACGAAGCCAGGCTATGCCCGGCGGCGTCCTTCGCGGGAGGGTCCGGGAGCCCTTTGAGGGTTCCCGGTCTAAATGACCTCTGCCGGCGCTGTTGACAGGCACGTTCGTTTCTCCTAGTTTCGCGGCGGCTTAGCCATCCATGCCGCTCGAGTTTTCAGCGCAGTCGAAGCAGCGAGTCGAGAGGTTGCTTTCGCGGTACCCGACCAAGCAGGCGGCGCTTTTGCCGGTCCTGCACGTCGCGCAGGAGGAGTTCGGCCACCTGCCCGACGACGTGATCGAGCTCTGCGCGCGCACCCTGGACCTGGCCCCGGCGCACATCTACGGGGTCGTGACCTTCTACACGATGTTCCATCGTGAGAAGAAGGGACGCCACGAGTTGATGGTGTGCACGAACGTGTCGTGCATGCTGAAAGGCGGGTACGGCATCCTCAAGCACCTGGAGGGGCGCCTGGGGATCAAGGCCGGCGAGACCACCCCGGACGGGATGTTCTCGATCATCGAGGAGGAGTGCCTGGCCGCCTGCGCGAACGCGCCGATGATGATCTGCGGCGACGACTACTTCCTCGACCTGACGCCGGAGAAGGTCGACGCCGCGCTGAACGAGCTGCGCCGGCAGAGCGGCGGGGGCGGCGGCGCCTCCGAGAAGACGCTGGATAGCCGCACGATGCTGGGGATCGGGCCCAGCGGGACGAAGGTCTGACCATGGCCGCGACCTGGCAAGAGTCGAAGGGCGTCAAGATCGTCACCAAGAACTTCGGCGTCCCCAACAGCCACAAGCTGTCGGTCTATCAGCAGCGGGGCGGCTTCGAGGCGCTGCGCAAGGCGCTGACGATGCAGCCGGCCGCCATCATCGACGAGGTCAAGAAGTCGAACCTGCGCGGGCGTGGCGGCGCCGGCTTCCCGACCGGGATGAAGTGGTCCTTCATCCCCAAGGACGCCAAGCTGACCTACCTGGTCGTCAACGCCGACGAGTCAGAGCCCGGCACCTGCAAGGACCGCGAGCTGCTGGCCTACGATCCCCACCTGTTGATCGAGGGGATGCTGATCGCGTCGTACGCGCTCGGCTGCAAGCACGCCTACATCTACATCCGCGGCGAGATGATGCGCGAGGCGAAGATCGTCCAGGCGGCGATCGACGAGGCCTACGCCGGCGGCTGGCTGGGCAAGGAACACCCGGCCCTCGGCGGCGGTGGTGGGTTCAAGCTGGACATCACGCTGCACCGGGGCGCCGGCGCCTACATCTGCGGCGAAGAGACCGGTCTCCTCAACTCGCTGGAGGGGAAGCGCGGCTGGCCGCGCGTGAAGCCGCCCTTCCCGGCCATCAAGGGCCTGTTCGGCGCGCCGACGGTCGTCAACAACGTCGAGACGATCATGAACATCCCCGACATCATCACCAAGGGCGGGGAGTGGTTCGCCGGCGTCGGGATCGCCAAGTCGGGCGGCACGCGCATCGTGTGCGTCTCGGGCCACGTGGCCAAGCCGGGCGTGTTCGAGCTGCCGATGGGCATTCCGTTCCGCGACCTCATCTATGACGTTTGCGGCGGCATCCCGAACGGGCGGCAGCTGAAGGGCGTCATCCCGGGCGGCAGCTCGATGCCGCCGCTGGACGCGTCGGAGCTGGACGTGCCGTGCGAGTTCGACGCGCTGATGACCGACCCGCGAATCAAGGACGTCGAGATCCACCCGGGCGTGCCGTTCGATCTGGGCGGCGGCCGCAAGCTGAAGACCATGGCCGGCTCGGGCGGCATCGTGGTGTTCGACGACACCACCGACGTGGTCGCGCTGTGCGCGCGCATCATGCAGTTCTACGCCCACGAGTCGTGCGGCCAGTGCACCCCCTGCCGCGAGGGCTCGGGCTGGCTGTCGCGCGTCTGCAAGCGCCTGGCGCGCGGCGAGGGCGAGCCGGGTGACGTCGAGCTCCTGGCCAACATCGCCAACGGGATCGGCGGCAACACCATCTGCGCGCTGGGCGACGCGGCGGCCTGGCCGATGCTGGGCTTCCTGACCAAGTTCCGTGCCGACTTCGAGGCGCGCATCAAGCCCAAGACGATCGGCCTGCCGCGGGACAAGGAAGTGGCGGCGTGACCGCGGCGGCTGCCTCCACCGGCGACCTGATCGTCTTCTGGCTGCTGGCCGTCTTCGTGGTCGGCTTCGCGCTGTTCACGATCACCCGCAAGAACCCGGTCACGGCGGTCATGTCGCTGGTGGCCACGTTCTTCGGCCTGGCCGCCATCTACGCCACGCTGTCGGCGCACTTCCTGGCCGTCCTGCAGGTGCTGGTGTACGCGGGCGCCATCATGGTGCTTTTTATCTTCGTCGTGATGATCCTGAACCGCGAGGAAGTGGCGCCGTTCCCGATCCGGATCTCGCCGCTGGTCGCCGTCGCGTTCGGGGGCGTCTACCTGCTGTGGAAGTTCGTCGAGGTGGTCTGGATCGACATGTCGGCGGTGGCGCCGGCCGCCACGCCCGACAGCTTCGGCACCGTCGCCTCGGTGGGTGACCTGCTGTTCCGCGACTTTCTTTACCCGTTCGAGTCGATCTCGGTCCTGCTGCTGGTGGCGATCGTGGGCGGCGTGGTCATCTCGCGCTCGCACCAGAAGGAGCTGGCAGCCATCCGGGCGGCCGACTACCGCAAGCAGATCCACGAGCTTGCCAACCACGACTACCCGGGCGCGGCCGAGGCGCCGGCCGCCGAAGGGCACCACTAGGCCGCGTCATGCCGACCACCTACTACCTGATCCTGTCGTTCGTGCTGTTCCTGATCGGGATCGCGGGCGTGCTCCTGCGGCGCAACGCGCTCATCGTGCTCATGGGGATCGAGCTGCAGCTCAACGGCGGCAACCTGGCGATGATCGCCTACGCCCGCGAGCTGGGCGATCTCAAGGGGCACGTGTTCGCGTTCCTGATCATCGCGCTGGCAGCCGCCGAGGCGGCGGTCGGGCTGGCGATCCTGGTGGGCCTCTTCCGGGGCCGCCAGACCGTCAACCTGGACGAAATCACGTTGATGAAGCGCTGAGGGAGACCGCGCGTGACCTTCAATCTCCGTTTGATTCCTCTCCTGCCCTTTCTCGGGGCCGCGATCCTGATGTTGTTCGGGCGCAAGTGGAAGCGCGACACCGTGCTGCTCGTGGCGGCCGGCGCCATCGCCGGCTCCTGCCTGGTGGCCATCGACGCCTTCTTCAGCGCGCTGCCGGACGCCGGCAGCGCCGGCCTGAACGACGTGATCGGCACCTGGATCGCCGCCGGTCCGCTGAAGATCGACCTGGCGTTTCACCTCGACGCGCTGTCGGGGCTGCTGTGCCTGATCATCACCTTCATCGGGTTCCTGATCCACCTGTACTCGGCCGGGTACATGGATCACGACCCCGACTACCCGCGCTTCTTCGCCTATCTGAACCTGTTCTGCGGGTCGATGCTGGTGCTGGTCCTGGGCAACAGCCTGCCGGTGATGTTCATCGGGTGGGAGGGCGTCGGCCTCTGCAGCTACCTGCTGATCGGCTTCTGGTACAGCGACACGGCCAACGCCAACGCCGGCAAGAAGGCGTTCATCGTCAACCGCATCGGTGACTTCGGCTTCCTGATCGGGATGTTCCTGCTGTTTCAGTACGGCGGGTCGCTGAACTTCACCGATCTGACGGCCATCGCCACGCCGGGCGGCGCGCTGACGCACACGCTGTGGTTCGGGGCGCCGGTGGCCTTCTGGGCCTGCTTGTTCCTGTTCATCGGCGCCACCGGCAAGTCGGCGCAGATCCCGCTCTACGTCTGGCTGCCGGACGCGATGGCGGGCCCCACGCCGGTCTCCGCCCTCATCCACGCGGCGACGATGGTCACCGCGGGCGTCTACATGGTCGCCCGCATGCACGCCGTCTACCTGTTGACCCCGGGGGCGCTGGCCATCGTGGCCGGTAGCGGCGCCCTGACCGCGCTCTACGCCGCGATCATCGGGTTCGCGCAGGACGATTTCAAGAAGGTGCTGGCCTATTCGACCATCAGCCAGCTCGGCTTCATGTTCGTCGGCGTCGGCACCGGCAACTTCGAGGGCGGCGTCTTCCACCTCTACACGCACGCCTTCTTCAAGGCGGGGCTGTTCCTCTGCGCCGGCTCCGTCATGCACGCCATGAGCGGGTCGGGCGACATTCGCATCATGGGCGGGCTGCGCAAGAAGCTCCCCTGGACGCACGGCGTGTTCGTGGTCTGCTGGCTGGCGATCTGCGGCGTCGTGTTCTCGGGGTTCTTCTCGAAGGACTCGATCATCGCCGGCGCGCTCTCGACCGAGGTGTTCGGCGAGGACCTGGCCTGGGTCGGCAAGGTGACCGGCTTCGTCCTCAGCGTGGCGGCGCTGGGGACGGCGTTCTACATGTCGCGGCTCTACTTCCTGGTCTTCTCGGGCGAGACCCGCGCCTCGGACGAGATCAAGCACCACATCCACGAGTCGCCCGGCATCATGGTCGGCCCGCTGGTGTTGCTGGCGGTCGGCGCGGCGCTGGGCGGCTTCGTCGGCGTCCCGGGCAGCCTGTTCGGCCACGCCAACTGGAACCTGTTCGACCTCGAGCTGTCGCCGGTGCTGGGCCCCGAGATCGAGGTCCCGGCCACCACCGAGGTGACCGTCATGATCGGCGCCACCGTGCTGGCGCTGGTCGGCATCGGCCTGGCCTATCTGTTCTACGGTGGCGGCTACCGCGACCTGGCCCGCAAGTTCACCGCCACCTTCCCGCGGACGGTGAAGTTGGTCGAGGACAAGTTCCGCATCGACGAGCTCTACCGCGCCGTCATCGTCCGCCCGATCGTGGCGGTCTCGAAGGCGATCTACGGCTTCGTCGACCGCATCATCATCGACAAGATGCTGGTGGGCGGCGTCGCCGCGCTGGTCGACGTGTCGGGTCGGATCACCCGCCTCATCCAGTCCGGCGACGGGCAGCGCTACATGGCGGTGTTCGCCATCGGCGTGGCGGCGCTGGTGTTCATCAGCACGCGCCCCAACGTCCCCGACGGGCTGAAGGTGACGCAGGTCGGTCGCGCCGTCGACGTCGACGCGCACCGCGGCCGCGACGGCGCCCAGTCCCTGGAATACAGCTTCAACTTCGACGACGGAAAACCGGAAGTGACCAGCGCCGCGCCGAACGCCCACCATGACTACAGCCGGCCCGGCACCTACACGATCCACGTCGACGTGAAGGATCCGCGCTGGGGGACCCGCAGCTCGATCGAGCAGAAGGTGACGGTACGCTGATGGGCCTCCTCGGCTGGATCACGCTGCTGCCGCTGTTCGGCGCCATCCTGGTCATGCTGGTGCCGCGCGAGGAGGAGGCGATCCATCGCGGGCTCGGCCTGCTCACGTCGATCGTCACCTTCGCCGTGTCGCTGCAGCTGCTGTCGGGCTTCGACGCCCAGCAGGCCGGCTTCCAGATGGAGGTCGACAAGAGCTGGATCGCCCCGCTGGGCATCCACTTTCACCTGGGCGTCGACGGCATCTCGCTCTGGCTGGTGCTGCTGACCACGTTCCTGATACCGGTCACGCTGCTGTCGCCGCAGGCGATCGGCATCCGCAACATCCGCGTCCGCGAGTTCACGGCCGCGATGCTGATCCTGGAGACCGGCATGGTCGGCGCGTTCCTGGCGCTGGACCTCTTCGTTTTCTACGTCTTCTGGGAGGTGATGCTGATCCCGATGTACTTCATCATCGGGATCTGGGGGGGCGAGCGGCGCCTCTACGCCTCGATCAAGTTCGTCATCTACACGCTGGTCGGCTCGCTGCTGATGATGGCGGCGATCCTGTACCTGTACGCGCAGTGGCACGCCACCACCGGCGGCTACAGCTTCGACTACACCCAGCTCTCGCACCTGACGCTGCCGGCGGGGCCGCAGATGCTGTGCTTCGCGGCGTTCGCGCTGGCGTTCGCCATCAAGGTGCCGATCTTCCCGCTGCACACCTGGTTGCCCGACGCGCACGTCGAGGCGCCCACCGGCGGCTCGGTCATCCTGGCCGGCGTCCTGCTGAAGTTCGGGACCTACGGCTTCCTGCGCTTCGCGCTGCCGATGTTCCCGCTGGCGGCCGCCCAGGCCGCGCCGCTGTTCGCCGTGCTGGCGGTCATCGGCATCGTCTACGGCGCGCTGATGGCGTACGTGCAGGACGACGCCAAGAAGCTGGTGGCGTACTCGTCGGTCTCGCACCTGGGCTTCGTGGTCCTGGGGATCTTCAGCCTGAACACGATCGGAATCCAGGGCGCGCTCTACCAGATGCTGTCGCACGGGATCTCGACCGGGGGCCTGTTCTTCGCGGTCGGTCTGCTCTACGACCGCCGCCACACCCGCCGGCTGGCCGACTTCGGCGGCCTGTGGGCCAAGACGCCGGTGTTCGCGGCCTGCTTCCTGGTCATCGTGCTCGCGTCGGTCGGCCTGCCTGGTCTGTGCGGTTTCGTCGGTGAGTTCCTGGTCCTGATCGGCACCTTCACCGCACACAAGAGCTGGGCGGCGATGGGGATGACTCACTTCTTCCCCGCGCCGAAGCTGATGGGCGCCATCTCGGCCAGCGCCGTCATCCTGGCGGCGATGTACCTGCTGACGATGTACCAGAAGCTGATGTTCGGCCCTCTGGACAAGCCGGAGAACAAGTCGGTCCGTGACATCCACGGCAGCGAGACCTGGGTGTTCGGGATCATCGTCGTGGCCGCGCTGGCCACCGGTCTGGCGCCGCAGGTGATCCTGAGCCGCACCGAGAGGTCGGTTGACAACTTCATCACGACCTACCACGACCGGCTGCAGGAGGCCGAGCGCGCCCCCGACGCGCCGCCGCACGTCTACCCGGCCCTGAACGCGGCGGCTCCGGCTGCCGCCCCAGCGGCCTTCGTGCCCGCTGTGCCGCCGCCCACCGAAGGACAAGCCCCGTGACGTTCGACGCGACCCAGCTCTTCGCCTATTCGCCGCTCCTCATCCTGATTGGGATGGGGTGCGTGGTCCTGCTGGCCGAGACGTTCGTGCGCGGGTCGGCCCGCTCCGGGCTGGCCTGGCTGGGCGTCGCCGGCTGCCTGGCGTCCCTACTGGCGATCATCGCCGGCTGGTCGGACGCCGCCGAGCCGACCACCCACTTCCAGGGGATGCTGACCGTCGACCGGATGTCGCTTTACCTCGACGCGGCGTTCGTGGTCGCGGCGATGTTCACCCTGCTGTTCGCGCCGCCCTACCTGCGCGAGCAGGGGTATGAGTTCGGCGAGTTCTACGCGCTGGTGCTGTTCGGCACCGCCGGCATGATGATGGTCGTCCACGCCATCAGCCTGGTGTCGCTGCTGATCGGCATCGAGACCATGTCGCTGGCGGCGTACATCCTGACCGGCAGCTCGCGCCGTAACCTGCGCAGCGCCGAGGGCGCGATGAAGTACTTCCTGATGGGCGCCTTCGCCACCGGCTTCCTGGTCTACGGAATGGCGCTGGTCTACGGCACCACCGGCGGCGCGCTCGACTACAGCGGGATCGCGGCGCGCGCGGCCGGGGCGGCCAAGACGCCGCTGTTCTACCTGGGCGAGTTCTTCATCATCGTCGCGCTGATCTTCAAGGTCGCCGCCGTTCCGTTCCACATGTGGGCGCCCGACGCCTACGAGGGGGCGCCGACGCCGGTCACCGGCTTCATGGCGGCCGGCGTGAAGGCGGCGGCCTTCGGCGCGATCGTCCGCCTGCTCGGCACCGCGTTCTCGGCCCCGCAGCTGGTCGGGACGATGCTGGATCCGGCGGGCGGGCACTTCGTGTTCACCGGCTGGGCCTCCGCGCTGTCGTTCATCGCCGCCCTGACCATGACGCTGGGGAACCTGGCCGCGATTCGCCAGGACAACGTCAAGCGCATGCTGGCGTACTCCTCGATCGCGCACGCCGGCTACCTGCTGGTCGGCGTCGTCGCGATGGGCTTCGGCGTGGCCAGCGCCAAGCCGGCGGTCCTGTTTTACCTGGTCGCCTACACCTTCATGACCCTGGGGTCGTTCGGCGTGGTCGCCTGGATCGGCAACCGCCGCGACGAGCGCCTCTACGTCGACGACTGGGCCGGCGTCGGCGCCGAGCGCCCGGCGGTGGCGCTGGCGATGACGGTCTTCCTGCTGTCGCTGGGCGGCGTCCCGCCGATGGGCGGCTTCTTCGCCAAGTTCTACCTCTTCCGCGCCGCCATGGAGGCCCCCCAGCTGACGTGGCTGGTCGTGGTCGGCGTCCTCAACAGCGTCATTAGCGTCTACTACTACCTGCGCATCGTCGTGGCGATGTACTTCCGGGACGCGACCCGCCCGCTGACCCCCACCGACGGCGTTTCGATGCGCGCCGGCCTCCTGCTGACGGCCCTGGCGGTCGTCCTGCTCGGCGTCTTCCCCGGCACGTTCGTCGAGTGGGCCGGCGCCATCGCGCTGAAGTAGCGCGCGCCCTCACACCTTACCCGCCGGGTGGCCGCGCGGCTGCGCCAGCGTCGCGGGCCAGAAGCTCGCACGCGGACCGGAGCGCGGTGTAGAGCCGACCCACGTCGGTCTCGGGGACACGCTCGTAGCTGAGGAAGAGTCCGAATCGAGGCGGGCGATCCAGTCGAAGAAGCAGACCGCCGTCGTCGCTCGAGACTTGCTCGACCAGTTTGGCCAGGGTCGCCCGACCGGCGTCGTCCAACGTCCGACGCGGAAACAGAATCGCCGTCGAGAGCCGCTCCATGATCAACGTCCGCACGCCGACGACGACGGCGATCCCCATGCACTGACCGCGTGCTTCAGCCAAGGGTGATGCGGACGGTGGCAACGCGGAGACCGTGAGGGCGGGCGGCGTCTCGATGCGCGCCGGCCCGCCGCCTGACCCTCAATTGGCGTCTCGGTTACTGGGTGACGATCGAGTCGATGTGGAAGGTCAGGTCGGTGCCGGTGGTCGGGAAGGTGCCGCCGTCGGGCTGGTCGCCGGTTCCGATCTGGACGCCGACCTGAATCACGGCGGTCGGGTCGAAGCCGGCCGCGGTGATCGTCGAGGGATCGAGCGTCAGGTCGACCCAGGTGCCGGGCGTGAAGGCGGTCGCGCCGACGGTCGCGCCCTGGGCGTAGTGATTGAAGTCGGGCGCGCTCACGTGCAGGTAGGCGTATCCGCTGGGGAACGTGCCGGACATGAGCATCACCTTGGCGTGCAGGATCTTGCCGGTGATGTCGGCGGGCGGCCAGATGTTGACCTCGGGGCTGGCGAACTGGCGGTAACCGCTGAACGGGACGGTCACCTCCAGCGAGCCCGGCGCCGGGTCACCCACCGCCGAATCGAAGCTGATGGCCGGGCCCGTGCCGCCGTCGGCCACCGGGAAGTTGGGCGCGTCCATGTAGTAGCTCTGGATCGACTTGTCGAAGGTGTGGTTGATGGCGGGCGGCGGCGGCGCCCCCGAGCCGTCGGTGACCGTGTCGATATAGAAGGTGGCGGTCACGGGCGTGAAGGCTCCGCCGTCCGCCTTCGACCCCGAGTTGAAGCTGACGCCCAGCTGGATCAGCTGCGTCTCGTCGAAGCTGGGGTTCTGCGTCTTGGGAGCCACCGTCAGCTGCTTCCAGACGCCAGGGGTCAGGGTCGCGGAGGTGCTGCTGGCGGGGATGTAGTTGCTGGTCGCGCTCGCCTGAAGCTGAGCGGCCCCGTCGAAGGCCGGGCCCCCGTCCACGCTGGCCAGCATCACCCAGGCGGTCAGCGTCTTGCCGGTGACGTCCACCAGCGGCTGCAGGTTCACCGAGGCGAGCACGAACTGGTTGTAGTTGGTGAACGTCGCCTCGACCTTGACCGAGCCGGCCGATGGGCTGCCGACGCCGCTGGCCCACCCGAGGCTGGGCGGCGCCCCGCCGTCGAGGTTCACCAGGTTGCCGACGGTGGCGTTGTTGTTGAGGGACCAGCCTTGAACGTTCTTGTCGAACGTGAACGGGACGAACGAAGCGAACGCCACGCTGCCGCCCGCGCCCCCGGCGGTGCCACCCTGGCCGCCGGCCGCGCCGGCAACGCCTGTCGTGCCGCCCCCGCCGGCGCTGTTCCCGCTGCCGGTCGTCGTCGAACCGGCGTTGCCGCCCGAGCCGGCGACGCCGGTCGTTCCCGCGGAGCCGCCCGAGCCGGCCTGGCCGACGCCCCCGGTGGCTGTGGCGCCAGCCGTCCCGTTTCCGCCCTTGCCTCCGGTCTGGCCGGCGCCCGCGTGGCCGCCGGTGCCGCCGCCGCCTCCGCTACCACAGTTCACGTTCGTCAGCAGGCCGGCTGCGCCCGCGAGACCCATCGCCAGCAAGAAACGAGACCTAAAAGTTGTCATTTTCGGCTCTCCCCCGATTGACGCGGCCCAGTCCGTCCCGGGCAAAGCGGCAACGTAACATAACTTTTACGGAAACAAGGTTCGCATTTGTCCGCGAACTTACCGGAGATGACGGGCCAAATGGTCGAGCTGACTCGGTTTTTGGGAGGCCGACGCCGCGCGTCCCGACCGCGTAAAGGGCCGCCCCCGATCCGCCGAGAACGACAACGGGGGCCGTGCGGCGTTTTGCCGGCTCACCCAGCACGATGTCGACCGAGGGAAATTCCGCCGCCGAACCCGCCCGCGCGCGGGCGCGCATCCTGATCGTCGAGGACAACGCCCTCAATCGCTTGCTGGTTCACGACCTCCTGGAGCTGCGCGGGCACGACATCCTGGAGGCGGCCACGGTTGATGAAGCGCGCCAGGCCTTTGACGCCGGTCGCCCCGATCTGTTGCTGCTCGACGTCCAGATTCCCGGAGGTGGGGCCGAGGCGGTGATCCGTGATGCCCGTCGCCGCCCGGGCTTCGCCGACCTGCCGATCGTGGCCGTGACGTCGCTCGCCATGCCGGGTGACCGCGAGCGCCTGCTCGGGGGCGGCTTCCAGGGCTATCTCTCGAAACCGATCGACACGCGGACGTTTGGGTCCGTGATCGAGTCGTACTTGAACGGCGCTCGCCGGGTGGAGGATCAGCCGCGTGTCCGTCGCGCAGGTTAGACCCAACGACGGAACGCCGACGATCCTCGTCGTCGACGACAACCTCCAGAACCGGGAGGTCGCCGAGGGGCATCTGGTCGGCGCGGGCTATGCGGTGATTCAGGCCGAGGGGGGCGCGGAGGCGCTGGCCGCGCTGTCGGCGCGTCGGCCCGATCTCGTGCTGCTGGACGTGCTGATGCCGGGGATGGACGGCTACGAGACCTGCCGCCGGATCCGCGCGCTCCCCACGCTGGGGAGCACGCCGGTCGTCTTCCTGACCGCGCTGGGCGATCTCGAGACCCACAAGGCCGCGCTGGAGTCGGGCGCGGACGACTTCCTCACCAAGCCGATCAACCGGACCGAGCTCCTGATTCGCGTCCGGTCGCTGCTGCGGATCAAGCAGATGGCCGACGAGCTCCGGCGCAACGTGCAGGTCATCGAGGCGCAGCGGGACGCGCTGTTGCAGGCGCAGCGACAGAAGGACGAGCTGACGGCGCTCATCGTCCACGACCTCAAGAATCCCCTCTCCAGCATCCTCTCGAACGTCCAGTACGCGCTCCGCCAGGCGCAGGCGCTGACCGGCGACGAGCGCGACTCGCTGGAAGACGTCGAGCGGGCCGGCCAGTCGATGGCGCGGCTGGTGATGAACCTGCTCGACGTCAGCCGCAGCGACGACGGGGCGCTGGTGCCGCACGTGACCGAGTTCGATCTCTCCGAGCTGCTGGGCGAGGTCTGCAAGGAGATGGGCCGGCGGATCGAGGACAAGGAGCAGCGGCTGTCGCTGGCGGTGGCGGGCGTGGCCGGCCGGCTGCGCGGCGATCGCGATCTGGTCCGCCGCGTGATCGAGAACCTGATCGACAACGCCTACAAGTACGGCCCGCGGCAGGGGGCGATCGGCGTCGCGATGGTGGCGGCGACGATGGACGACGGCGCCGAGCCGGCAATCGAGATCCGCGTCCGCGACGAGGGGGAGGGGATCCCGGAGGCCTACCGCCAGATCGTGTTCGAGAAGTATGGGCGCGCGGGCGGCGGTCTGGGCGGGCACGAGGCGCGCAGCAGCCACGGGCTGGGGCTGGTGTTCTGCCGGCGCGCGGTCGGCGTGCATGGCGGCGCGATCTGGATTGAGGATCCGGCGGCCGGTGGGAGCTGCTTCTGCGTGCGGCTTCCCGTCGCGCGGCTGCCGCTCAGCGAGCCGGCGCGCGCGCCGCTGCACCGGACGGGACCCCGCGCCCTGACGGCCCGGTGAGCGTGCGGCTGGAGGACGAGACGCCGGGGACGCGGCGCCTTTACGCCGAGTACCGCCAGGAGCTGTGGGAACGCACCGACCGTATGTTCCTGGGCCTGCTGGTCCTGCAGTGGCTGGTCGGGATCGCCACCGCCATCTGGGCGGCGCCGAACGGCCCGCTGCTGTCGCACCTGACGCCGCTCTGCTGGAAGGCCTTCTTCCTGGGCGGCGCCATCGCGGCGCTGCCGATCTCGGTGGTGCTGCGGCAACCGGGCTCGCCGCTCACGCGCCAGGAGATCGCGATCGGGCAGGGGCTGCTCACGTCGCTGCTGATTCACCTCTCGGGCGGGCGCTTGGAGATGCACGCGCTGCTGTTCGTGTCGCTGGCCTTTCTGGCCATGTACCGCGACCCGACCGTCCTGCTGCTGGCCAGCCTGGTGGGCGCCATCGATCACGTGCTCGGCTGCTATTTCTGGCCGCACTCCATGTACGGCGTGGCGCACGTACGCCCGTGGGCCTGGTTCATCGACACGGCCTTCATGGCGATCGAGGACCTGCTGTTGCTGGTGGCGATCCGCAAGAGCCAGTCCGATCTGCTCGGCTCGGCGCGCAAGCAGGCCACCATCGACAGCGGGCGCCTGGCGCTGGAGCGCGAGGTGGCGGAGCGCAAGCGCACGGAGCGGCTGCTCTCGTTGCAGTACGTGATCACCCGCGTCCTGGCCGGGGCCAGCAGCCTGCCCGAGGCGGCGCCGCTGATCCTGCGCATCATGGGTGAGAACCAGGGCTGGCAGGTGGGCGAGCTGTGGGAGGTCGACGAGGACCGGCGGCACCTTCGCTGCGTCGATCTCTGGCACGACGAGGCCTACGATCGAGAGGCGTTCCTCGAGACGCGCCGGGCGGCGTCGATCGCCACCGACCAGGGGCTGCCGGGGCGCGTCTGGCAGCGCCAGCTGCCGCTCTGGATCCCCGACCTGGCCGAGGAGCCGACGCTGCCGATGGCCAGCTTCTCCGCCGAGTCGGGGCTGCACGGGTCGTTCGCGATCCCGCTGCGCAACGGGCCCGAGGTGATCGGGGTGATGGCGTTCTACAGCCAGGAGGTGCGGCAGGCCAACGACGATCACCTGTCGATGCTCAGCGCGCTGGGCGGCCAGATCGGCCAGTTCATGGAGCGCAAGCGCGCCGAGCAGGGACTGCGCGACAGCGAGGAGCGCTACCGCTCGGTCATCGCCGCGCTGGACGAAGGGATCATCCTGGTCGACACAGAAGGGAAGGTGATCGCCGCCAACGCCAGCTGCGAGCGGATCCTGGGGCGTCCGGCCGCCGAGATGGACGGCCGCGCCTCCGACGAGCCGTTCGCCTCGGCCACCGACGAGGCCGAGCGGCCGGCGCGCGGCGAGGCGCTCCCCTTCCTGGCGACGTTGCGCACGGGCGAGGCGCGCCAGAACGTGGTTCTGGGCGTGACCCGTGGCGACGGCGGCAAGGTCTGGATCTCGATGAACTCGCAGCCGCTGGTCCGCTTCGGCGAGCGCGATCCCTACGCGGCGATGGCCTCGTTCACCGACATCACCGCGCGCAAGGCGGCCGAGGCGTCGCTGCGGGCGATCATGTCCGAGCTGGAGGTCCGGGTCGAGAAGCGCACCAGCCAGCTCATGGACGCCAACCTGCGCCTCAAGGACGAGGTGGCCGAGCGCGAGCGCGCGCAGCGCGAGATGCACGAGGCCAAGGAGGCGGCCGACACCGCCAACCGCGCCAAGAGCGCCTTCCTGGCCAACATGAGCCACGAGCTGCGCACGCCGCTGAACGCGGTGATCGGGTTCTCGGAGCTGCTGGAGCAGCAGATCTTCGGCGGCCTCAACGACAAGCAGCGCAGCTATGTCGGCAACGTCCTGGTGTCGGGGCGGCACCTCTTGCAGCTGGTGAACGACGTCCTCGACATCTCCAAGGTCGAGGCGGGGCGCATGGACCTGGCCTACGAACGGACGCCGATCGGCAGCGTGGTCGACGTCGTGCGGGGCGTGATCGGCGCGGTGGCGGTCAAGCGCGGCATCCAGCTGGAGGTCGACGTACCGCCCAACCTGCCTGACGTCTACATCGACCCCGGCCGCATCAAGCAGGTGCTCTACAACCTGATCTCGAACGCCATCAAGTTCACGCCGCGCGGCGGGGTGGTTTGCCTGGCGGCGCGGGCCGAGGCGCGCACGCTGGTCGTCTCGGTGGCCGACACCGGGATTGGGATCGCGCAGGCCGATCTGCCGCGGCTGTTCCGCGAGTTCGAGCAGCTCCCGCAGCCCAACGGCGTGCGCCCCGAGGGGACCGGCCTGGGCCTGGCGCTCACCCGCCGGCTGGTCGAGCTGCACGGCGGCCGCGTCGAGGTGGAGAGCGAGCTCGGGCGCGGCTCGACCTTCTCCGTCTACCTGCCGCTGCGCGCCCCCGACGAGATCACCGGCCTGGTCGTCCCGGGGCTGGCGATTTAGTTAGGGCGCGCCGACCCGTCGCCGCGAGCAGCGCGACGAGCTGGAAAACGCCAAACGCGCGCATCACACGAAGCTGGCGTGGTACGCGGCGTCCTCGACCGATCGGCAGGCCTCGGTCGCGCGCAGCGGGCGGGTGGTGTCGAGCATGACGGCCAGCTCGTCGGTGGCGCGCGCGCCGATGCTGCCTTCGTAGGCGCCCGGGTGCGGGCCGTGGATGACCCCGGCCGGGTGGTGCGACAGGCTGCCGGCGCCCACGCCCCGCCGCGAGGTGAAGTTGCCGGCCGCGTAGAAGATCACCTCGTCGCAGTCGACGGAGGCGTGCGGGTAGGGGCAGGGGATGGCCGCCGGGTGAAAATCGAGCGGCCGCGGCACGAAGCTGCAGATCAGCGCGCCGCGCGTGGCGAACGTCCCGTGCACGCTGGGCGGCAGGTGCGTCAGCCCGACGCGCGGCTGGAAGTTGAGGATCGGAAACGCGAACGGGTAGACCGCCCCGTCCCAGCCGACCACGTCCAGCGGCGCGTGCGGGAACCGGAAGCCGTGAAAGGCGCCCCCGCGCTTGACGACCAGGTCGCGCAGCCCTTCTTCGCGCGGGCCGCCGAAGGTCGGGCGGCGGAAGTCGCGGTGGCTGTAGGGCGCGTCCATGCGGAGCTGCCCGACCTCATTGCGCCATTGCTTCGGCAGGCCGAACCCGGCGGCGCACTCGATAGACAGCCAGTACTGCGGGTCCTCGCTGGGGATGAAGCGGTGGAGCAGGCCGTGGGGAACGAAGACGTAGTCGTTGGCGTTGAACGGCAGGTCGCCCAGCGCCGAGCGCAGCAGGCCGCCGCCCTGCAGGATGAAGTAGAGGTCGTCACCGTCGCCGTTCGAGAAGTAGACCGGGTCGGCCTCGTCGGGGTGCAGCGTCGAGAGCACGACGTCGTCGTTGAACAGCAGCGGCACGCGCGCGTCCAGCGCGCCGCCGCCCAGCCGACCCAGCTCTTGCGACCGGTAGTGCCGCCGCGCCAGCGGTCGCGGCTCGTCGTCGGCGCGGCCGGGGATCTCCCAGCCGTGCGTGGCGGTCACCGGCAGCGCCGTGTGCGGCGGCTCGGCGTGGTACATGATGGTGAACGGCCCGTCGAAGCCGGCGCGCGTGAGGCACTCCTCGTGGCGCAGGCGCCCGCCCTCGTCGCGCAGGGCGGTGTGCGGCTTGGGCGGAACCACCCCGGCTGTCATCCGATCGAGCATGGCCCCCCTCACATGCGCGGGACGGCGCCCGCGCCCGCCCGGGCCTGACCGCGCGCCTGCTCGCGCTCGATCGCCTCGAACAGCGCGCGGAAGTTCCCGGCGCCGAACCCCTGGTCCCCCTTGCGCTGGATGATCTCGAAGAAGAACGGCCCCGCCTCGGGATCGTGGTGCAGGCCGGCCGCCTCCTTCAGGAAGATCTGCAGCAGGTACGCGTGCGGCTTGCCGCCGTCGATCAGGATCTCCAGCTCGCGCAGGAGGTCGACGCTCTCGTCGATGGTGCCGACGCCGATCTGCTGCAGCCGCGCCGGCAGCACGTCGTAGTAGCTGCCCGGCGTGGGCATGAACTGGACGCCGCTGGCCCGCATGCCGCGCACCGCGCCCACGATGTCGGCCACCGACAGCGCCGAGTGCTGGATCCCGTCGCCGCGGTTGTCCTCGGCGAACAGGTTGATCTGCGAGTCCTTGAAGAACGGCCGGAACGGCTCGTTGTTGGCGAACTTCACGTCCGAAGCGGGATCCCACATCACGATCGACTTGAGGCCCGAGCCGTGGGTGGGCGCGGCGACGGTTTTTACGTCCTGGGTGTGAAAAGCGATCTCCCAGAGCTGCTCGAAGCCCAGCACGTGCTCCATCCAGAGCAGCGCCGGCTTCATGGTCTGGAAGTTCGCGGTCAGGTGGTCGATCTTCTGGAAGCCGAACCGGTTGCCACGCGGCTGGGCCGCGCCCGCGGCCGGCACGAAGCCGGGGAACAGGCGGCTGTAACCGTGCCGCTCGACGAACCGGAAGGTCGTGTCGCCGAACGGGGTCGTGATGGAGAACATCGCCAGCGTCCCGCCGTCGTCGGAGAACCGCTGGATGTCGGTGATGAACGTCCCGCCGCGCTCATCCAGCAGGCGGAAGGTGCGGTCGATGTCCGCCACGTCGAGCACCACCGTGCCGACCCCCTCCGGGTGCTTGCGCAGGTAGCGCCAGGCGCGTCCCCCCTCGCCGATCGGTTCGTGAATGACGAACAGCGCGTCGCCCGCGCCGAACGCCGCCGACCGCTGGTGGCCGTCCCGTTCCAGCTCGGGGCCGCTGGTCCCGAGCTCGGCGAAGTCGAGCTGATCGACGAAGAACCGCCGCGTGCGCGGCAGATCGCGAACGTAGTAGTGAAGCGCCTCGATCCCCAGGATCCCGAGCGACGGGCGGCTCGCCATGGCCAGATCTTACCGCGTCGGCGTCGCGCCCGCCGCTTCTGACACGTCCGGTGGTCAGCGCGTCGCGTGGACCAGCCGACCGTGCTCGTGGATCGACCCCAGCGCTACGCCCATGTAGGCCACGGCGAGCACGAAGTTGATCCAGTTGGCCCAGGCGGGCTGGCCGCCGGCCATGCCGACGATCCACAGCACCGCCAGCCCCAACCCCAGGATGGCGGGTCCAGCCGCGCGGCTGGGGCTGCGCTCCGGATCAGGAAGCAGCGCCGCCACGCCGAACGAGAGCACCGCGGCCACGGCGTTGAACCACAGCACGGTCGCGTTGTGATTCTGGCTGAGGCCGACCCACCAAAACACCCCGAGGACGATCCCCAAGATGAAGCAGCTGTTCCGGACCATGAGCCTCCTCCTTACCGGGTAAGGTGGTCACTCTGGCGGCCGGCGCGAGCTGGGCCGCTACGCCACTTCACGTTGATCTGATCGATGGTCGAGGGCGCTTGCTCGGCCCGGGGCGCCAGCCCGCCGTATCCGCGCGTCCGGCGAGCGCCATCGTGCGGCGGTCGGCAGTGACTCGGGCCGCGCGCTTCGAGTCCGCACGAAATCTGGGCAGGCGCCCGCGAGAGCATTTCTGGCGGCCGTCGCTTGCGGCCACCGCGCGGCGCGGACGCTACTCCCGAAACGACGCTAACCGCCGCTTGGTCGCGCTCGCCGGACGCGCGGATACGGCGGGCTGGCGCCCGGGCCGAGCAAGCTACCCAATCCTAGGGGCAGAGGGTACCGTTTGGGACGACGCAGCTTCCGGCGGTCCCGCCCTCGGCCGTGACCACGCAGCGGGCGGGCGGCATGCAGCCGGGGCCCACGACCAGATCGCACGACTGGCCGTCGTTCGCGGACGGCTTGCAGGTGCCCTCTTCCGAGCCGGTCACGAGCCCGGTCGCTGTGTAGCAGTCGCCGGCCACGCAGCCGACGTGCGAGCCGTCGGCCAAGACGCCGCAGGGGGTGCCGGCCGGCGTGGTGACGACGCCCGCGTCGGGCGCCACGCCGGCGTCGGTCCCGGTCGCCGCGCCGCCGTCGGCGTCGGCCATCACGGCGCCGTTGTAGCCTGGATAGATGACCCGCATGCAGGTCTTCGCGCCGGTCGGGCCCCCGCAGTAGAGGCCGCGGGTTGCGTCGCAGCCCGGCATCGAACCGCCGCACGCCACGCCGAGGCGGGTCCCCGCCGTCTCGCACACGCCCGAGACCATCTTGGCCGCGTTCTCACCGACGCAGCTGAGGCCGCGATCGCAGGGGTGGCCACTGTCGCAGGTCCCGTTCGACGCGACGACCGTCTCGCACAGATTGGTCGCCTCGACGCAGCGCTGCCCCTGGTCACAGGCGGTGGAGGTGCAGTCGGCGCCCGCGGCGGGCGGGTCGGCGCAGATCCCGCAGGTCGCCGCCTTGGTCCCCTGGCAGTACCCGCTGGTGCACTGGCCGGAAAAGGTGCAGGCGGCGCCGTTCTGGCGCGATCCCGTCGGTGAGCAGTCGGCCGGCGGGGTGTTGTCGAAGAAGTCGGTACAGGACTGCGACAGGAGATCGGCGGCGCACATCGTGACCTTGGTCGGGCTGTTGCCGGTCTGGGGCGCGTTGAGGCCGTTCGTGCAGGCCGTCACCTGCCGCGCGACACAGGTCGCCAGGTCGCCGTAGTTGCTGAGCAGGTTGTAGCCGACGCCCATCATGCCCTCGGGGAGGCTGCAGCTCGATTGCTGGGCGCACCGCGCCTCCGCCACCGTCTGGCAGGCCGCCGCGACGCTGGCCGAGGAGCTGCCGCTGCTGCCGCAGCCGCCCGCGGCCGCCAGGAGTGAACCGAGGACCACCACACGCCGACCGAAGGGGATCATGGAAGGTGATGGTCGCCGCGGGGCTGCCGGCCGTCAAACGATCGAGATCACATCGGCGGCGCGATCCCGGCGAAAGGTCGGCGTTTGTCGGCCCCAGCACGCGGAGGTGTTACCTTCACCGCGTGCGGCTGCGACTTCTCCTCACGCTGGTCTGTTTGCTGGCCCTGACGTCGCGCGCCCGCGCGCAGGCGCCGTCGCCCGCCGAGCAGCAGTACGAGCACCAGAAGAAGAGCCTGGCTCTGGCGATGACGCTGGAGGCGATCTGTCCGATCGCCGGCGCCAGCGCGCTCTACATCGGCGGCGACGGCGACCGCGCGACGTTTCTGGCCGTCCTGAGCGGCGTCTCCGGTGTGGCGGGCACGGCGGCCGGCTTCTGGCTGGTCGATCTCGACGGCAAGCACGCCAGCGGGTTCGATCGCGCGGTCCAGGATGTCGAGCAAGGGACGGCCATCACCGTCCTGGTGGTCGCGGGCGTCGTCTACATCATCTCGCGCATCTCCGGCCTCCAGCTGGCGGCCGAGGCGACCGCCACCCACAACGAGCAACTGCGCGAGCGATTGGGGGCCCCCCCGCCTGAGCCGGTGATCCCGTCGCACGCGCTGGCGCCCGGTCCGATTCTCACGTTCCGCTTCTGAGCACGGCCGCCGCGCTCGAGCCTGTTCCTGGATCTTGGAACGGCGCGCTCGCGCGCGTGCATGAGTGCATGATTCTCTCCAAGCAGCCGTCGGGCGGGGCATTAATATTTCGTCGCGTGAAGTTCACGATCCGGCCGCGGCTCAGCTGCTCGGGCCCCGAGACCTCCAAAGGAGACCAGGAATGACGACGTCCGTGGATCCCAATCGGATCACCCGGGACTCGCTGCGGGGTGGCCTGCTGCGCTCGGCCCTGCCCGGCATGACGCAGATCGGCTTCGTCGCCGCCACGCTGGCCGTGTTCGTGATTGCGGTCCTCTCCTATCGGTCCTACCAGCAGCGCGCCGAGGGAAGCCGCCTGGTGTCGCACACGATCGAGGTGACGCAGACGCTGGAGACGCTGCTGTCGACGTTCCAGGACGCCGAGACCGGCCAGCGCGGGTACGTGTTGACGGGGAACGAGCTCTACCTGGCCCCCTACGACAACGCGACGGAGACGCTGGACAACGTCCTCGCCCGGCTGCGTGCGCTGATCGCCGACAACCCGCAAGAGATCGATCGGCTGAACCAGGTCGAGAAGGCGGGGCGGCACAAGATGGCCGAGTTGAAGACCACGCTGGACCTGCGGCGTACCGACGGCTTGGAGGCGGCGCTGGCAGAGGTGAAGACCGACCGGGGCAAGCGCTACATGGACGAGATCCGGGCCGGGATCTCCACCATGAAGGCGTGGGAGAAGGAGCTCCTGGACATGCGCTCGCGCGAGCTGGAGGCGGCCTCGACGCTGGCGACGTCGGTGATCTGGGGCGGGTCGGCGCTGCTGCTGTTTCTGATCGGGGCGGCGGCGGTGATGTCGTCGCGCGACTTCCTGCAACAGCGGGTGCAGGCCTGGCTGCGGACCGGGCAGAGCGATCTCTCGGTGGCGACGCAGGGGATCGAAACGACCGACACGCTGGGAGAGAAGGTCGCCGCTTTCCTGGGGAGCTACCTCGGCTGTCAGGTGGGCGCTGTCTACTTCGCGCCGTCCCGCGGCGCCCTGCGGCAGGTCGGCGGATTCGCGCTCCCGGAAGGGCCGGCGGTGGCCGCGCCTGGGGGGCTGACCAAGCAGGCCTACGTCCAGAACAAGACGATCCAGACCGACGACGTGCCGAAGGACTTCTTCCCGGTCAGCTCCGGGTTGGGGCACAGCCCGGCGCGCCACCTGGTGGTGGCCCCGACCACTGCCGACGGCATTCCCAACGGCGCCGTGGAGCTCGGCTTCCTGCAGCCGGTGCGGTCCTTCGATCTCGAGCTGCTCGAGCGGCTGGGCGAGCCGCTCGGGCTGGCGATGCGCTCCACCAAGGATCGCGCCGACCTGCGCGACGCCCTGGAGGAGACGCAGCGGCAGGCCGAGGAGCTGCAGACCCAGCAGGAGGAGCTGCGGGTCCAAAACGAGGAGCTGGAGCAGCAGAGCCGCGCGCTGCAGGAGTCGCAGGTGCGGCTGGAGAACCAGCAGGCCGAGCTGGAGCAGATCAACTCGCGCCTGGAGGAGCAGGCTGACGCGCTGGTGCGGCAACGTGACAGCCTGGCGGTGGCGCAGGTGGAGCTGCAGCGGGCCAGCGCCTACAAGTCCGAGTTCCTGGCCAACATGTCGCACGAGCTGCGCACGCCGCTCAACAGCTCGCTGATCCTGGCCAAGCTGCTGGCCGACAACCGCGAGGGGAACCTCAACCCCGAGCAGATCAAGTTCGCCGAGACGATCTATTCGGCGGGCAACGATCTGCTGGTGTTGATCAACGACATCCTCGACCTGTCGAAGATCGAGGCGGGCAAGCTGGACGTGCGGCCGGAGGAGGTCGCGCTGCCGCGCCTGTGCGACGAGCTGACCGACGTCTTTCGCCCGGTGGCGCGCGACAAGAACATCGAGGTCGGCGCCTCGGTCGATCCGGACGTGCCGGCCGCGATCTTCACCGACTCGACCCGCCTGCAGCAGGTGCTGAAGAACCTGCTCTCGAACGCGCTCAAGTTCACGGAGCGGGGCGGGGTGACGCTGCGGGTGCGGCGCGCCCCCGGCGGGCGGATCGCCTTCGACGTCAAGGACACCGGCATCGGCATCCCCCTCGAGCAGCACGAGATCATCTTCGAGGCCTTCCGCCAGGCCGACGGGACGACCAACCGGAAGTACGGCGGCACGGGGCTGGGGCTCTCGATCTCGCGCGATTTGGCGCGGCTCCTGGGCGGCGACCTGACGCTGGACAGCGCGCCCGGCCGCGGGAGCACGTTCACGCTGGTGCTGCCGGAGCGGATGCAGCCGCCGGCCGAGGCCAACGGGACGCCGGCGACGTCCAACGGACACGCGGCTCGGCCCGCCGCCCGCCTCCCGGCCGCGGCGCCCCCGGCGGCCCGCCGTGAGGAGCCCGAGCCGTCGGGGCTGCCCTTGCCCGGGCGCACCATCCTGATCGTCGAGGACGACCCCAAGTTCGCCTCGGTGATCGAGGGGCTGGCGCGCGAGCTGGCGTTCGAGCCGATCGTCGCCACCACCGGCGACCAGGGCCTGGCGCTGGCCGAGCGCCATCGGCCGAGCGCCATCGTGCTGGACGTCGGGCTCCCGGATCGCTCCGGTCTGTCCGTGCTCGATTCGCTGAAGCACCGGTCGACCACCCGCCACATCCCGGTCCACGTCGTGTCGGTCTCCGACTACACGCAAACGGCGCTCGAGATGGGCGCGACCGGCTACGCCATCAAGCCGGTCAAGCGCGACGAGCTGGTGGGCGCGCTCAAGCGCCTGGAGACCAAGTTCACGCAGCGGCTGCGCCGCATCCTGGTGGTCGAGGACGACGACGTCGCCCGTGACAGCACCTGCCGGTTGCTGGCGGCGCGCGACGTCGAGACGGTGGCCGTGGGCTCTGCCGGCGAGGCGCTGGAAGCCCTCGGCAACGAGACCTTTGACTGCATGGTGCTCGATCTGACGCTGCCCGATCGCAGCGGCTTCGATCTGCTGGAGGAGATGTCCAAGCGCGAGCGCTATGCGTTCCCGCCCGTCATCGTCTACACCGGGCAGTCGCTGTCGCGCGGGCAGGAGCAACGCCTGCGCAAGCTCTCGCACTCGATCATCATCAAGGGGGCGCGCTCGCCGGAGCGGCTGCTGGACGAGGTGACGCTGTTCCTGCACCAGGTCGAGTCGGATCTGCCGGCCGATCGCCAGCGCATGCTGAAGGACGCGCGCCACCGCGAGGCGGTGTTCGAGGGGCGGCGCGTGCTGGTGGTGGAGGACGACGTGCGCAACATCTTCGCGCTCTCCAGCGTGCTGGAGCCGCGCGGCGCCAAGGTCGAGATCGCCCGCAACGGCCGGGAGGCGGTCGAGCATATGAAGGAGAAGCCCGGCGTCGACCTGGTCCTGATGGACATCATGATGCCGGAGATGGACGGGTTCGAGGCCACGCGCCAGATCCGCAAGATGCCGGAGTACGCGACGGTGCCCATCATCGCGCTGACCGCCAAGGCCATGATCGACGACCGCGACCAGTGCCTGGCCGCCGGCGCCAACGACTACATCGCCAAGCCGCTCGACGTCGACAAGCTGCTCTCGCTGGCGCGGGTGTGGATGCCGAAATGACCGACGGGGACGAGGCGGACCGGGCGCTGGCCAGCCTGCTGGAGGCCGTGTTCCGCCGCTATCACTACGACTTCCGGCGCTACGCGACGGCTTCGTTGAAGCGCCGCGTGCTGGGGGCGCTGCCGCACTTTCGTCTCCCCAGCATCACCGCGCTGGAAGGGCGGATGACGGAGGATCCCAGGCTGTTCAACACGCTGCTCGGCTACCTGACCGTGCAAGTGAGCGATCTGTTCCGCGATCCGTCCTACTTCCGCACGCTGCGCGAGCTGGTGGTCCCGTATCTCGCCACCTACCCGTCGCTGAAGATCTGGGTGGCTGGCTGCGCCACCGGCGAAGAGGCCTACTCGCTGGCGATCCTGCTGGCCGAGGAGAAGCTGCTCGATCGCACCCAGATCTACGCGACCGACATCAACCCGGAGTCGCTGCGGACGGCCGAGGACGGCGTCTACGACATCGAGCGCTTCGCCCGGTTCAGCGAGAGTTACCTGGCGGCCGGCGGGAAAGGGTCCCTCTCCGACCACTACACCGCGCGGTATTCGGCGGCGCTGTTCAACCGCAACCTGCGCAAGGCGATCCTGTTCTCGGACCACAGCCTGGCGACCGACAGCGCCTTCGCCGAGGTGCAGCTTGTCTCTTGTCGAAACGTGCTCATTTACTTCGACCGCGCGCTGCAGGAGCGGGCGTTGGGGATCTTGCGTGATTCGTTGTGCCACCGGGGGTTTCTGGGGCTCGGCAGCAAAGAATCCTTGAGGTTTACCGTTCACGGTCCAGCTTTCCGTGAGCTGGCGCCGAGCGAACGCATCTACCAGAAGCTCTAAATCCCATGCAGACTAGACCCATCGAAGCGATCGTGATCGGCGGCTCCGCCGGGGCGCTCGACGCGCTGGCCGGGCTGTTGCCGGCGCTACCCGCGGACTGCCCGCTGCCCGTGGCGATCGTGGTCCACGTCCCCCCCAACAAGCCGAGTTATCTTGCCGAAGTGCTAGCGTCGAGGACGGTGCTGCGCGTGAAAGAGGCGGAAGACAAGGAACCGATCGCGCCCGGCGTGGTCTACGTCGCGCCCCCCAACTACCACCTGCTGATCGAGCGCGGGCGGACGTTTGCCCTGTCGGACGACCAGTTGCTGCATTTCTCGCGGCCCGCCATCGACGTGCTGTTCGAGTCGGCGGCGGAGGCCTACGGCGATCGGTTGGCCGGCGTGGTGCTGACCGGCGCCAGCGAGGACGGCGCCGCCGGCCTGGCCGCCATCAAGCGCGCAGGCGGCCTGGCGATCGTGCAATTGCCCGCCACCGCCAGCGCCCGCGCCATGCCCGAGGCCGCCATCGCGGCCACCCAGGTCGATCACGTTCTGCCCGTCGCCGAGATCGCGCCGCTGCTGGCGCGACTGGCGGGGGGAGCCCGCCGCGCCGAGGAGGTCCGATGATCCAGGACACGATCAAGTTCCTGCTGGTCGACGACACCGACGAGAACCTGGTGGCGCTGGAGGCGCTGCTTCGGCGCGAGGGGCTGGAGATCCTCAAGGCGCGCTCGGGCTCGCAGGCGCTGGAGATGCTGCTGATCCACGACGTCGCGCTGGCGATCCTCGACGTCCAGATGCCGGAGATGAACGGCTTCGAGCTGGCCGAGCTGATGCGCGGCGCCGAGCGCACCCGCCACGTGCCGATCATCTTCCTGACCGCCGGCGCGCGGGACCCCTCGCGCGTGTTCAAGGGCTACGAGGCAGGCGCGGTCGACTTCCTGTTCAAGCCGATCGACTCCCACGTGCTGCGCAGCAAGGCCGACGTGTTCTTCGAGCTGCACCGCCACAAGATCGAGCTGGCCAACAATCTGCGCGTGAACGAGATGTTCGTGGGGATCCTGGGTCACGACCTGCGCAACCCGCTGTCGGCGATCATGACCGGCGCGCAGCTCCTGGATCGGCACCTGACCGACGAGGCACAGCTGCGGACGCTGCGCCGGATGGTGTCGTCGGCCGGGCGCATGCGCGACATGATCGAGCAGCTGCTGGATCTGACGCGCGCCCGTCTGGCCGGCGGCCTCGGCTTCGTGCGCGCGCGGCGCGGGCTGGACGTGGCGGAGCTGGTGAACCGCGCCGCCGACGAGCTGCGGCCAGGCGACGCCAGCCGACAGATCTCGGTCACCGCGAGCGGCGACTGCCGGACCGCCGGCGACGCGACGCGCCTGCTGCAGCTCTTCTCCAACTTGCTCTCGAACGCGCTCAATCACGGCACCGCCGGCACGCCGGTCACGGCGACGCTCGACGGGCAACAGGGAGAGATCGTCATCGTGGTCCAGAACGCCGGCGTGATTCCGCCCGATCTGCTGCCGCGCATCTTCGACCCGTTCCGCGGCGCGCGGGCGTCGTCAGGATCGCATGGGCTGGGCCTGGGCCTCTACATCTCGCAGCAGATCATCGCCGCCCACGGCGGGACGATCGGCGTCTCGTCGACGCCGGAGACCGGGACGGCCTTCACGGTGCGCATCCCGAAGACCACCGCCATCGAGCGGACCAAGAACGACAGCGCGCGCCGGGTCCTGGTGGTCGAGGACGACGAGGACATCCGCGAGTCGCTGCGCGAGGCGTTCGAGGACGCCGGCTACGAGGCCGAGGTGGCCTCGAACGGGCAAGAGGCGCTCGATCTACTCAAGGACGGTGTCCCGTACCCGGACCTGGTGATCCTCGACCTGGTCATGCCGGTCCTCGACGGGCACCGCCTGTACCAGGCGATGCAGTCCGATCCCGCGCTGGCCGGCATCCCGGTCATCGTCTCGACGTCCAGCCCGTCACGCGCCCCCGAGGGCGTGCTGGTCGTCCCCAAGCCGGTCAAGCTGGAGCGCTTGCTGGAGATGGTCGCCGATCTGTGGCGCACCAAGATCGCCGTCCAGAGTTAGCGCCGGTCACGCGCTACCGGACGTGCGCGTTGCGCTCGAGCACCGTGAGACGCTCCAGCACCTCGGCGTTCATCTGGTCGAACTTCTCGTGCAGGTGGCCGATCTCCAGCTCGGCCTTCAGGTTGACCTGGTACTCGATGTCGTTGCGCAGCCGCTCGCGCCCCGCCTGCCGGTTCTGGCTGAACAACACGAACACCGAGAGGATGATCGCCTCCAGCGACACGCACATGGTCAGGAAGCCGTAGGGGAACGGATCCCAGCCGCCGATCCGCGAGTGCAGGAGCGGCCCGCTGTTGAGGAGTATCCAGACCGCGAACAGCACGCAGTGGATGATGAGGAAGCTCAGGCTGCCGCTGAAGGCCGAGATCCAGTCAGCCCCCTTCATCAGCGTCGTGCGCTGGTCTTCCTCTTCCTCGTTCACGTCGCGTGAGACGGTGTGGCGCAGAAGGCGGGTCGCCTCGCGCAGGCGCTTGCCGGTGGCGGTCAGCAGGTCCATCGCGGCGGCCGGGTGCTGCTTCAGCAGGGCCTCCAGGTCCTCGCGGTCGACGACCACGGCCTGCAGCTCGCTGGTGACGACCGCCGTGGCGGTGCGCGGCCCGGCGTCGATCAGCGACAGCTCGCCGAAGAAGTCGCCCGCGGCCGCGCGCTCCAGCACGATTCGCTCACCGGTGTCGTTCTTGAAGAAGATCTCGACCTCGCCCTCGCGGACAAGGAAAAGCGAGTCGCCCGGATCGCCGTAGCTGAACAGCGTCTTGCCCACCGGCGCGGTGATCGTTTCCACCTTGGCGGCCAGCGCCGCGCGCTCGTCGGGGTCCAGAAGTTGGAACAGCGGGACTTCGGTCAGGATTTCGGGATCGATGCTCATGATGGGGCGCGGCTGAAGTTGCCGCGCACTATCGCAAGCCCGTCGGCCGGTCGTCCAGTGCGGCCCGTCGCCCGTGCCCGATCAGATGGGCGGAATCGCGCAGTGCCCGCTGCCGCCATCGCCCGTCGGCTGACAGGTCGCCTGCGGGGGCGGCTCGCAGGCGATGAGCAGGCAGGTGGCGGCGCTGGGGCAGCTCTGCTCGTAGGCGGTCGCAAGGGCGGTCAGCGCGGTTGCATCGTTGACGTACATCTGCATGCAGTTGGGATCACAGGCGGGCGGAACGCCCACCACGGTTCGCACCATCTGGCTGCACTGGTCGGGGGCTCCGGGCGTGCAGTCCCCGGCCCCGGGAAGCGCCGCGTTGTACTCCGCTCGGAGGTCGTCGCAGACAGAACCACCGTCGGAGACGGGGCCGCCGTCGATGGGCGTGACGATCGGACCCCCGTCGACGGGGCCCGAGCACCCGGCCACGCAGGCGCTCCCGATCGGCGCGCAGATGCTGCACCCCGCGTTGCAGCAGTAGTCCCCGGCGCCACAGACCGCCGAGCCACAGGCGATGCCGCCGTCCCCCGACCTTCCCCCGGGACCGTCACCCGTCGGCTCCTGTCCGGTGGCGCCGCCGGTCGCCCCGCCCGTCGTGAGGGGCGTGGAGGAGCAGCCACCCGCCATCGCCCCCAGGGAGAGGACCAGCAGACCGACAGGGAAGGGGGACATGCGCATCGTGCGCGATCCTGCAGCAACTCCCGCACCAATCGGCGAAGGCTGATTGGCGCGGGTTTTCGGCGGGCCGGCTCTCAGAAACCTGAGGCGCCGCCTGGCACCGCTGACGCTTACTGCTGGACGCCGGCGGTCTTCAGCGCTTCCAGCTTGCCGAGGTCCAGCCCGCCGACCGCCGCCTTCAGGTCGGCCAGCTCGACGCCGCTCCCCTTGGCCGAGACGATGAACCGCTCGCCCAGGACCAGCGTGAACTCGTTGCTGCCGCCGTGCTTGGACCCCTGCTCGTGCATCAGGCGGCCGTCGACCTTTTGCGTCCGCTCGAAGCCGTTGTCGTCCTCGCGCTCACCCTGCAGGCTGGCCCAGCCCGCCAGCGCCAGGAAGCCGCTGGCCCCGCCGGTGTCGGAGATCTCCAGCGTGACGTGCTTCTGCGCGTGATCGCCGTAGCTCGCCTCTGCCTTCGAGACCGACAGGCCCGCCATGCCGTTCTTCTCGGCGCTGCTCGAGAGCTTGGGGAGGCCGGCGAACGTCTGGGGGACGAACGGCTTCAGCTGATCGATCCCGATCGGGTCGACCCGCTTGCCGCCGCCCAGCAGCGCGCCCAGCCCCTCCATCGCCGCCTTGGCCTGGACGTTCGGGTCACCGGTCTTCTGCGCCGCCTCCATCTTCTTGTTGCTCTCCTGCACCGCCTGTCCCATCGCCTGCAGCCGGCCCGCCAGGCTGTCCTTGTCGAACTGGACGTTGCCGGGGGAGGTGTCGCTGGTGTGGGGCAGCCCGCCGAAGCCGTGTCCCGTCGTCATCGTGCTGACGCCGATGACCGCGCCCACCACCAGGCTGACCAGGAACCCGAGGACGATCGCGCACAGCACGACCACCACCGTGTAGCCGAGCGCTTTCTCCTTCGGGCTCTTCATCAGGACCGGCAGCCCGAGGTAGAGCAGGTAGAGGCCGTAGAACGCCAGCAGGATCCCCAGGATCGCCAGCGGCGTCAGGATCTGCAGCGCCCCCGCCACCCAGGCCGGCGTGAACGCGTAGACCGCCACCTTCAGCGCCTGCGTGCTGTTCTTCTGCCCGCCGAAGCTGGGCGCCAGCGCGTTGATGATCAGCGACAGGATGAAGATCGAGACGAACGCCATCGCGTACGTGACGATCGCGGCGGCCAGCCCGGCGCCGAAGGAGACGCGATAGGTCCCGACGAACGGCAGCGTCCGTCCGATCACCGACCCGCCGATGAAGCCCGCGATCGGCCCGATGGCCGCCAGCGGCGCGACATACCCGATCATCAGGTCCCGCGTCGAAGGCGTCTCTGCCTCGACGACCGGCCACTCCGCACTCGGCTTCAAGCAGATGTTCTTGACCCGCTCTACCAATGCCATGGGCGACGCCTCCTTCGGTTGTGGGGGCCGCGATTGTATCCCGAACCGGGGTTCCAGCAGGCCCGCGGACGATATAACCGCCGCGCGCCGAAATATTCCGAACGGGGGCCGTTTAAGGTGTTGCGCCCGTGGCCAGCGGCCGCAGGATGCGTTCGGCCCGGCCGGAATGCAGCAAAAGCAAACGGCCGGCTCGCTGGAGGCGAACCGGCCGTGTTGCGGTGAAGCGCGAGGTGTGGCTGGCTACTGCAGGACCACCACGTTGTCGAACTCGGCTTCCATGCTGGCGGTGCCGACGGCGGCGGAGCCGGCGGCGGCGAGGGCGGCCGGGGTGTAGGTGCCCATCACCGTTCCGCCGAGGGTGGCGGTGAGGACGCCCGAGCTATTGATGCTGAGCCCCACGTTGTATGAGGTCCCGGTGACGACCGTCGACGCCCAGATGGCGCTGGCAGCCGCCGAGCCGCCCACGACCGTCTTGATCTGGAGGCCCGTCGGGGTGAGGGCGGCGCAGTAGTAGTTGCTGCTGCTGGTGTAGCGCAGGCAGACCATCGCGGCCTGGTTGCTGCTGCCGAAGACGGTCGGCTTGACGGTGGCCGTGATGCTGGAGGAGCTGGCCAGCGAGGCGGTGTACTCCATCCGGACCGTCGAGCTGGTCGAGCCCTTCTGCGCCAGGACCTGCGTGCTGTCGGAGATGATGGTGAAGTCGCCCGAGCTGCCGCCGCTGCGGGTCCAGCCCGTCGGCGTGGTGCTGTTCAGCGTCTGGGCCTCGAAGTTGTCGGAGAAGACGACGGTGCCCGAGGTGCTGGTCGCGGTCGTCGTAGCCGTCGTCGTCGCGGCGGTCGTCGTCGTCGAGCTGGTGGCGCCGCTCGTGTCGTTGATGTTGACGGTCGCCTGGATGTTGAACATCTGGCTGGCCGAGCCGCTCACGCAGTCGTCGACCTCCATGACCGCGCCCGGCATGAGGCTGGCACCGCGCACGCTCATGCAGCGTCCGGTGCTGGCGGTGGCCACGTTGAAGCTGCCGTTCTGGGCGACGGCGGTGATGTTCCAGTTCTGCGAGGCGGCGCCGTTGCAGGCGTTCAGAACCAGGCCGGTTCCGTTGGCGCCGGCGCCGGCGTCGAGGCACTTGCCGCTGTTGCTCACCGGCGAGATCGTCCAGCTGCTGCCGTTGGGGGCCATCGCGAAAACGGAGGTCGGGAGACCCGCCGCCAGGTTCCACTGCTGGAGGGGCGACGTGCCCGCATCCATGACCATCGGGAGACCGCCCGCAGCGGGGACCGGCGACAGCGTGTACTGGTAGCTGGTGTCGAACACCGGGGTGTAGTTGTTGTTGCGCCAGACGGTGACGGCGTTGTTCCACGAGCTGCCCCCGTAGAACAGCGTCTGGTATCCGTCCGGGCAGCCGGCGGCCGGATTGCTGTTCGAGCCGCTGGGGCAGCTCCCGGTCACGCCGCCGCTGAAGTAACCGACCGCGCCGCTGTTCTGGCACAGGGTGCCGTTGCCGAACGGGTTGAAGTAGGGCGCGCCGGCCTGGTTGGCGCCCAGGCGTCCGGCGACGACGCCGGCGGCGCCCGCCGGGTAGCCAGCGCCGTCGCAGTACATCGCGACCGGGGCGTTGACCTGGGGACGGCCGGCGTTGCTCAGGTTGCCGGTGTCGATGATGTCGCCGAAGAAGGTCCCCTCCTGCATGGGATAGTTGACCCGGTCGACGCCCCAGCCGATCGCCGGCGAGCTCGCGTCGAGCCAGAGCGGAACGTGGACGCCCGCGGTGTTGACGTGGGCCATCAGGCAGGCCGACACGGTCTCCATGCAGGTGTTATTGGTGTGAACGTCGCCGCTCTTCCACGCCGGGCAGAGGCCGATCCCGCCGGGGTAGGTGTAGTTGACGCCGTTCTGGTCCTGCTTCACGAGCGAGTCGCCGGACGCCAGGGCGCACTTGACCAGATACGAGACGGTCTTGCGGCCGGCCGCCGTGGTCATGAGGCCGTTGACCGAGCTCAGGCCGTTGACCGAAGAGAGCCCGTTCATCGCCGACAGTCCGTTGACCGAGGACAGGCCGTTGACGGCACTTAGGCCGTTCATGGCGCTGAGCCCGTTGACGGCGCTCAGCCCGTTGATGGCGCTGAGCCCGTTGACCGACGACAGGGCGAAGTCGTGGCTGGAGGTGCCGACGGCGCTCTGTTCCTCGCCACACCCGACCAGCCCGACGATGGCGCCGAGCGCGATCCCAAGTTGAATGGTTCTTTTCCCCAGGTCGCGCATGCGTGGTTTCCCCTTTGGAGCAGCCCGGCCGACTACGAGAGTCCCGATGGCTTTGCGTCGCCCGATCGCTCGGGTTTTGCCGTTGTTCACAAGAAGACCGTCCGACACGAGCCAGTACAAAGCAGTAATCGCGCCAACAAATATTTCTCAACAAGACCCGGAAACATCGGCCTTCCGCCGGGTGGGTGCCCCCCACCTGTTGCGCGCCACGCAACATCCGGTGAACGCGGGGCAACGGATCGCCGCGCTGCGCTGAGCGGCCTCAGCGCGCCGCGCGGGCGCGTTCGATGGCGTTCACCAGGTCGGTGGCACCATAGGGCTTGGCCAGGAAGCCCTGGAACGCCCCGCTCGGGAGGCGCCGCTCGACGGAGACGTCGAGGTAACCCGATGACACGACGACCGGAACGCGGGAACCCAGGGCGCGCAACCGCCGGAGGACCTCGGCGCCGTCGAGATCCGGCATCGTCATGTCCAGGACGACCACATCCACGGCGGCGGCCGTGGTGGATGCGGGATCGAGCAGCGCCAGCGCGGCTCGCCCGTCGGCCACCTCGACGACCGTGTAGCCGCGCAGCTCCAGCGAGCGGCGCAGCTGGCCCCGCACGACCGCCTCGTCGTCCACGATCAGCACCCGGCAGGGCGCCGCGATCGGGCCCGAGCTGGCCGTGACGTCGACCAGGCTCCTCGAATCGGTGGCAGGCAAGAGGACGGAGAAGCGGCTCCCGCGGCCGAGATCACTCTCGACCAGCACCGCACCGCCATGGGCCCGCACGATGCCGAGGCAGGCGGCCAGCCCCAGGCCGTGCCCGCGCTCCTTCGTGGAGAAAAACGGCTCGAACACGCGACCGCGCGTCGGTTCGTCCATGCCGGCGCCCGTGTCTTCGACCTCGATGAGCACCCACCTGCCGGGCCGCACCGTCGCCCCCTGCGCGTGGTCCCACCGGGCGTCAACCTCGCGCACGCGCCGCACCCGCACCGTGATCTGACCCGCGCTGTCGCCCAGGGCGTCCGAGGCGTTCGTGAGCAGGTTCATCACGACCTGGCTCAGGGTGGCCCGATCGCCCAGGACCACAGTCCCCGGATCGACGGCCAGTGCCAGCGACGCCTTCTTCGACAGCGTCGCGTCGAGCAGGGCCCGCAGCTCGTGCACCAGCTGGCCGATGTCGACCGGCTCGCGCCGCCCCAGGTCGCGTTGCCCCGCGTAGGCCAGCATCTGGCGCGTGAGCGCCGCCGCCCGCTGGCCCGCGGTGACGATGGTCGCCGCCATCTCCCGGTCTTCGTCCGCGGTGGCCCGATTCAGCAGCATCTCGGCGTTGCCGAGTATCGCCGCCAGCAGGTTGTTGAAGTCGTGCGCGATGCCGCCCGCCAGGACGCCCAGGCTGTCGAGCCGCTGGGCCCGTTGGACCTGCTGCTCGAGCGCGCGCCGTTCGGCCTCGAGGCGCTGCACGGGGCGCATGTCCCGCACGCCCGCCACCCGCACCGGCCGGCCCTCCAGCGTCCCGGAGACGACGACCGCCAGCGTTGGCACCAGGTTCCCCGCGGCGTCGATGGCGGTCACGTCGATGAACCCGACGCGGTTGTCGTTCACGCTCTGCTGCGCCGCCGGGACGGTCGACGGCGCGATGAAGTCGTAGACCGACTGCCCGACCAGCTCGGCGGCCGTCCGTCCCAGCACCCGCTCGGAGCTCCCGCGCGCGTCGACGATGATGCCGTCCCGCCAGAAGATCGTCATGTCGAACGCCGCGTCGGCCAGATCGCGGAACCGGGCCTCGCTCTCCCGCAGGAGGGCGTGCGTGCGTTCTCGCTCGGTGACGTCGCGGATGGCCCCGATCCGCACCAGCCGCCCCCCGAGCAGCCCCTGCTTGGAAAGGACCTCCGACCGAAACCGCGACCCGTCCTTGCGAATCCCCGTCACGATGTACTCCCCCTGAAACCCCTCGCGCATATGCGCGAGGACGCCCGGCACGTCCTCGGGTGCCACGCACATGCGCACGATGTCGCCGCTGAGAAGCTCGGCGCGCGAATAGCCGTGCATCTCGCACAGGCGGTCGTTGATCTCGATGACCTGCCCGTCCGCGTGGATGATCAGCCCCTCGAAGGATGCCGAGGAGAGCAGCGCCGCCCGCTCGCGCAGGCGCTGCTGCTCTCCGTCGATCTCGGCGAGTAACCCGCCCAGCGCGGCCCGGACGTCGGTCGGGTTCTCCTGCCCGAGCGCCTGGTCGACGCGTGCCAGCCAGTCCTGGGCGGGTGGGGGCGCCACGGGGGCATGGTAGCGCGAGTGGGCGCCTGGTGACATGGCCCTACGGGTAGCCGTCGCCGCGCCCCATTGAAGCCTCCCCCACAACGGGAGCTTGTTATCGATTTCTATCGCAACCGACAAACCCGGTTGGCGTTCGGTCGTGGTCAACCAGCGGCTGCTGGAGGGGCGGCGATGAAGGGGAGGGCAGGAGGGAAGGCGGCGAGGGGAAATTGGACGTCCTCCGCGCCCCGGCGGAGGGCGGCCGCCGCTGCGCGGAAAGCGTCGACGAAGGCGGAGTAAGCGGCCTTGAAAGCACGGCGAACGAGCGCGGACGAAGCGTGCACGAATGGCGCCGGGCTCTTGTCCACGTGGGTCGGCAGGTCGTGAGGGTTGACGGTGAGAATGTCTCTCATGCCGCGGAACGCGCGACCACTCTCGATGCGTGCGAAGCGGGCGTCTGCCTCGATGCTGGTGACGAGCTCGGCGCAGGCCTTACGGTGGTCTTGCACGGCAAGGTGGCGCCAACAGGGAAGCGGCGAAAGAGCGATGGGGTAGCTTGTCTGGAAGTCGGTCCTTTTGACTGTTTCGCCGCGTCGTCGGGCACGGTATTCGCTGGAACGGTCGTACCAGGTGCCGATAAGCTTGGCGCCAGTCGTGAGCGCAGCGACCGAAGAGCAGCCGGGCCAGTCTCTGGGCGTCGGGACCAATCCTTCCTTGACCCCGTTTCCGAGAATGTACCGAAGCCGATCGATTTGTGCGGTTTCATCGGCGACGACGATGGCGCGATACCGGCGACCCCAGAACCGCTCTCGCCAACCGTGCAGGCGCCCGACTTCACGTGCGATGTTTCCGTTGACGAAAGACATGAAGGAGGCGAGTTGAGCAGCATCGCGGACGGATGCAAGCAGATGCATGTGATTCGATAGGGCTACGAACGCATGAATTTGAACGCCGAAGAGATGCTGGGCACGCCCCAAGACACCCAGAATGAGATCGTTGACGGTTGGAGACGGTCGCAAAAGGAGGCGACCGTGGACGGTGCGGGTTGTGATCTCAACGACGGCATCGGGAGCGACGAAGCGAAGCGGGCGAGCCATGCCCCCCTTTTCGGCGCTTCCACTACCGTAGGTGCGCGTGCCCGTGGGTGCGCGTGGCCCGTAGGTGCGCGTGCCAGCCTACTGGCTGGCATCAGCGCTGCTGTTTTCACACGCGCCCGGGGCATCCCTATGTTGCGTCCAACCTGCATCTGCTTTTCGCCAAGAAGATGGCACTCGGTTTCTGCGCGACCATGAAGCGTGTCAGCAACGCCTCTCACAAGTGGGTGGCACTTCGATCGGCATCGGCAGCACTTCGATCGGCACCTGCACCTCGATCGGGGTACCTCGATCGGGGGCAGGGGGCAACACCGCCTCTCACAAGTGGGCGGCACCTCGATGGGGCGGCACCTCGATAGGGCGGGACCTCGATCGGTCAGCACCTCGATCCGATCGGGGGGCAACACCGCCTCTCACAAGTGGGTGGCACCTCGATCGGCGGCACCTCGATCGGCGGCCCGTTGGTGCGCGTGCCAGCCTACTGGCTGGCATCAGCGCTGCTGTCTTCACACCGGCACCTGCACCTCGATCGGGGTACCTCGAGATCGGGGGCAGGGGGCAACACCGCCTCTCACAAGTGGGTGGCTCATCGCTCGGCACCTCGATCGGGCAGCACCTCGATCGGGCACCGCACCTCGATCGGGCACCTCGATCGGCACCTCGATCGGCGGGTCCATTGGTGGTGGTGCCCAGATCCAGGTAGCGTTCGTGTGTGGCGGCGTCGCGATGGAGTGCGACTTCGTCGTCACGGGCCAAGTCAGGACGCAGTTGGGGGCGAACCTCGGGTGGTCACTTGGCGCTCTGGCCTCGACCGATGTGACCTCCATGGATCAGTTGGGGGGGGCCTCGGAAGAGTACGGAGCTGACGTGGGAAAGTACGGAAGTTGGGCGCGTGCCAGCAGCCTGCCTGCCGGACCGACTGTCTACTCGTGGTCATGGGGTCCGTCGCCGGTTTCGTATGGCCCGTACGCCGCTGGAAATTATAGTATCGTCATTCCGCCAACCATTCTCCCGGTACCAACGTTTTGACGCCCAAGGCTGTAGTCTTCGTCGTGTTGTGGGTCGGTCTGGCCGATGTGTTCGCGCTGAAGGCCGCGCGAGCGGAAGCTAGAGCGACCCAAAGGGCCTAGTTTGGAATTTGGTTGGGGAAGGGGTGGCTTCATGCGACGACCCCCGAAGGCATTCGCTTTCGACGGCTGGCGCTCAGGACAATGATTGTTGGCCTACTCGCGACACTCGCAATTCTCCAGGCGACCGGCTTCCGGTGAGAAGACGGAACGTCGTTAGAGCGCGGTCGGGAAGCGAGCGGGCTGGTCGCGGCGGGGACGGCCCTCGCCTTGCCGCCAGCTTGCAGCAGACGGTCGAACGAACTTGGCGGCGCGGTGCGCCGCTTCACGGCAAAGCCGCCAACGGCGGTGGCGGTTATTGGGAGCGCGGCAGGACCTATGAGGACATTTGACGAAGCCGCACGAGCAGGGGGATGGTCGGTGAGTTGAAAGTTGCCGGCGTCCTCTTGCTTGCCGTCACTCTCGCAGCGTGCGCGACGCGACCACCCGGCAGCGAACAGCCGGGAATCGTGACACGCAGGCCAGCTCCGCCGCTCTTGGCCCGCGACGTGGCTCTGAAACGCTTTCGGGAGGCCTTCGTTCGGAAGTTCCCGGACGTCGTCGTGGGGAACATCGCGCCAGAAGCTGGAATGCATCTTGCGCCGGTGACGGACGCGGATGTCGATCTCGCGGAGGGCCTGGTTGTAACCGGATCGAGCGACAAGACGGCTCGTGTCTGGCGTCTGACCGACGGCCAACTCGTCCACGTGCTCCGGATTCCTGGGTCGGGGGAGAGTGGCCAGATATTTGCGGTCGCGATATCTCCCCAGGGCCAGGTCATAGCTGTCGGAGGGTGGGAAGGGACTGTTTACCTGTTTCGGGTCTCTGACTGGCGTCTCGCGGGAACGATTTCAGGTATGGCGTCCATCGTGTCAATGCGGTTCGCGCCCGACGGCAAGCGCCTGGCGGTCGGCCTCTTCGGACATAACGGCTTGCGTGTATTCGACACGGACGGGTATCAAACAACGTTCATCGATCGCGACTATGGCGGTCCCTGCTATGGGCTTGCATTCAGCAAGGGGGGAGACCTGGCGGTCGCGTCATGGGACCGAACCGTCCGTCTCTATAGCCCGGAACACACGCTCTTGGCGAAACGACAGTTCGACGAACGCCCCCATCGCCTGGCATTTGACCCCCGCGGTGAGGTGCTCGCCGTAGGGTCCTTCGACAGGCCCGTGGTGCGGGTGTTGAAGGTGCCCAATCTGGACATCGTGAGCGAGGTGGGCGTAACTCCCCGTGCTCCAACCGATACATTGGCATCCGTCACCTGGTCGGCAGACGGCGCCGAAGTCTTTGGCAGTGGGCGGTACGACGACGAGAAGGGATATAATGTCATCGAGGGTTGGCTGCGGAACGGCACGAAGGTGTCTCAATGGCGGCTCAACACCAACACGACCAATCAGATCATTGGCCTCGGGGACGGAGAACTGTTGGTGGCCGCTCAGGATCCTCTGGTCGGAGTGCTCGATCCTAGGGGTGGTCCTCGCTGGGTGCGAAGGCCTGATATCGCGGACCTCTCCGGCCAGCAAACCGAGTTGCGCTTTTCGGACGATCTGTCAACGCTCCAGTTTGCCTGGCGTCGGGGTGACCCTGACCTTCTGACCTTCGAACTGCGCGGACTTCGATTCGTCGACCGCGCTCAGGTCCCTTTGCGCCCAGCCACGACGAACGCTCCCGGGCTTGTCGTGGAAAATTGGCGGAGTGCAACGGGGCCGATCTTGAATGGTCATCCGCTATCTGTCGACCCGTCCGAGACGTGCCGAGCGCTGGCCATCGATCGGGCGAGAGGCAAGTTCCTGCTGGGATGCGAGTGGAACCTCTACGAGTTTGACGGCTCGGG
>CAZTZM010000176.1:0-12431 GCA_964618005.1 uncultured Myxococcales bacterium | reverse complement strand
CGTCCTCCCGCCACGCGTTTACTTCAGAACCCGCGGACGGGTTCCGAACCTCCCGCGATGCGCTCGGACGGCCCAAGCCCGTCCTCCCGCCACGCGTTTACTTCAGAACCCGCGGACGGGTTCCGAACCTCCCGCGATGCGCTCGGACGGCCCAAGCCCGTCCTCCCGCCACGCGATCCTACGATCACCTTTGAAAGCGCTCGCGGGCGGATTACGCTGGGGTGATGAAGATTTCGCGCGGCCGCAGCGTCGAGCTCTCTTATGAGCTGAAGGTGAAGGGGGGCGAGGTGATCGAGTCATCCGACCGCAGCGGGCCGCTGCGTTACGTCCACGGCGACGGCAAGATGCTGCCAGGGCTGGAGAAACGGCTGGAGGGCCTGGGTCCCGGCGATGAGCGCCAGGGCGTGATCCCGGCCGCGGAGGCGTTCGGGACCGAGTCCTCGCTGCCCACGAAAGAAATGCCGCGGAGCGTCTTCCCGAAGGGGGTCAAGCTGGAGGCGGGGGCGGTGTTCCAGGCCAAGGACCCCACCTCCGGGGCGCCCATCAGCTTCAAGGTGATCTCGGCGACTGAGTCCACGGCGCAGGTCCGCCTGCTTCACCCGCTGGCGGGTCGCGACATCGAATTTCGCGTCACCGTCCTGGCCGTCCGTGACCCCAGCGCCGCGGCCAGCGGCCCGCCCCCCATCCCGGGCCTCGTCGAGCTGGATCCGGACGAGATGCAAGAAAACTAGCGGTTTCGGCGCCCTTCCCCCGGCTGAGACGCCCCCCTCCCCCCTGTCCCAAGGGCGGGACCGTGCACAGTTTTGTCGGTAGAAACTGTCACGACAGTGACGCGGGCGTGGTTCCGCGGGGAAGGAAACCGTCATGGCGAGCAGCAGTGAAAAGGGCGAGAGTCGCGGGCGTGGCTTCGCAGGGATGGATCCTGAGCGTCAGCGCCAGATCTCGTCACAGGGCGGGAAGGCGGCGCACCAGAAGGGGACTGCTCACGAATTCGATTCCGAAGAGGCGCGCGAGGCAGGGCGCAAGGGCGGCATGGTGAGCGGCGGACGGCGCCGGTCACGCGAAGCTGCCAGTGCGACGGCACCTGCTTCGGCGGAGCCCCGCGAGACGGAGGCCGAAAACGAGGGTGCAGCGGAGTCCGAGTCGGAGTCCGACGACAACGAGCGCTCCACGGGCGCAACCTCTGGCGCGGAGCACGGCGCCCACCACGGCGCGTGAGCTCCTTCGGAAGCCCCCGCCAGAGGCTGATAGACTGGCAGGGGTGGACTCGAACGACCGGCCCCGGCCGACCCTGGTGCCCACGGCGATCGCCGGAGGGGAACCGGGAGAAGACGGGCTGGTGGCGCTCGGCGGGCGGCTCGATGTCGAGACGCTCCTGAGCGCCTACCGCGCCGGGATCTTTCCCTGGTCGTCGGATCCGGTGCTGACCTGGTGGTCGCCCGATCCGCGCGCAATTTTCGATCTCGAGACGTGGCGTCCCCACCGCACCGTCGGCCGCACCGCCCGGCGCAACGGGTGGCGGTTCACGGTTGATGCCGATTTCCAGGGCGTCATGCGCGCCTGCGCCGAAGAGGCCAGCGACCGCCCCTCGACGTGGATCACCGACGATTTCGTTCGCGCGTCCGGGCAGCTGCACCGTCGCGGTCAGGCGCACAGCGTGGAGGTGTGGGAGGGCGACGCGCTGGTGGGCGGTCTTTACGGCGTGGCGCTGGGCGGCTTCTTCGGCGGCGAGTCGATGTTCCACCGCCGCACCGACGCCTCCAAGGCGGCGGTCGGCCATCTGATCGAGCGGGTGCGCGGGTGCGGGTTCACGCTGCTCGACGCCCAGGTACCGACGCCGCACCTGGAACGGATCGGCGCCATCGCGATCCCGCGGGCCGATTACCTGGCGCGCCTCAAACGCGCGCTGGCGGCGGCCGCCGCCCCCCTGGCGTAGGTCACCTCTCGTCGACGCAGACGCGGTTGCGGCCGCCGCGCTTGGCCGCGTACATCGTCTCGTCGGCGCGGGCGACCAGATCGGCCGCGCTGGCCATGCCGGCGGCCGGCGCGCGCGCCACCCCGACGCTGACGGTGACGGGGATCGTCCGGTCGCCGTCGGAGAAGGTCTGGCCCTCGACGGCGATGCGCAGGCGCTCGGAAAGAGCCGCCGCGTCGGCCAGCTCCAGCCCGCGCGCCAGGATCGCGAACTCCTCGCCGCCGTAGCGCGCGAACATCTCGTCGTCGGAGAGCAGGCTCATCACCAGCGTCGACAGCTGGGTCAGCACCTGGTCGCCCGCCGGGTGCCCGTAGATGTCGTTGATCTTCTTGAAGTGGTCGATGTCGAGGAAGATCAGCGACAGCGGCGTCTCGTGTCGAACGGCCGACTGGAACTCGGTCTCGATGCGATCGCTGAAGTAGCGCTTGTTGAACGCATGGGTCAGCCCATCACGCAGCGCCGACTCTGACATCTGACGCTGGAACATCTCTTCCAGCTGATCCTGGTAGCCGAACTTCAGGATGGTCGCCGATCCGATCAGGATCTTGTCCCCCTCGGCCAGCGCGCGTCGGTCCACCCGGTCGCCGTTGCAAAAAGTCCCGTTGGTCGAGCCGAGGTCCTCCAGCACGAACTGGCTCTCTTGTTTGAGCAGGCGCGCGTGCTCGCGCGAGATGCCGTCGTCGACCAGCCGCACGTCGACCTTGTCGCCGCGCCCGATCACGATCGTCTCCTGATCCAGGCGGTACATCTCGCCGACGTTCGAGCCGGAGAGCACGACCAGGTAGGCCGCCGCCGGTTGCTCGACAGGCGTCTGCGCCTCGGGGGCTGGCGCCATCCGCCGCGTGTCGTCGAGCGGATTGGCGACGCGGTCGCGCGTCATTCTGGTAGTTTACCGACGGGCGCGGGCGTTCCGCAATCGTTGACCGGGGGCAGACGCATGATGCAGGTGTTGATCGGAACCAGCGGCTTCAGCTACCCGGCGTGGCGGGGCGGCTTCTATCCGGAGAAGCTCCCCGAAACCAAGATGCTGGCCCACTATTCGACCATCTTCCGGGCGGTCGAGATCAACAATAGCTTCTACCGCATGCCGACGGCGGAGGTGCTGGCCAAGTGGTCCGGCGAGACACCGCCCGAGTTTCGCTTCACGCTCAAGAGCCCCAAGCGGATCACGCACGACAAGCGGCTGGTCGACGTGGCGTCGTCGGTGGCGCGACTCGCGGAGGCGGCGGTTTCGCTGGGCGACAAGCTGGGGCCGATCCTGTTCCAGCTGCCGCCCAACATGCGAAAGGATCTGCCGCGGCTGGACGACTTCCTGGCCTCGCTGCCGGCCAGCCTGCGCGCCACCGTCGAGTTCCGGCACGAATCGTGGTTCGCCGAAGACGTCTATGCTTGCCTGCGCAACCGCCAGGCCGCGCTCTGCGTGGCGGAGTCGGAGACGGTCGCGACGCCGCTGGTGGCGACCACGGACTGGGGCTACCTGCGCCTCCGGCGCGAGGACTATGACGACGCGATGGTGGCCGCCTGGGGCGAGCGGATCAAGACACAGCCCTGGTCGCAGACTTACGTTTTCTTCAAGCACGAGGACACCGGAAAAGGCCCCGTGGCCGCCAGCCGGCTGCGGGAGCTGATGGAATGAGCCGGCCGGCTGGAAATTTGGGACGTATCCTACCTTAGGATACACTGGAGCACATCATGGCCCGACCAATTGCTGGCGCGACGATCTCGTTCGGACTGGTGTCGATCCCGGTGCGTCTGTACCCGGCGACGCAATCGTCATCGGCCATCTCCTTCAACATGCTGCACAAGAAGGACGGCTCGCGGCTGAAGCAGCAGTACATCTGCGCCCGCGACGGCGAGATCGTCAACCGCGACGACATGATCAAAGGCTACGAGTTCGCCAAGGACCAGTACGTCACCTTCACGGCCGAGGAGCTGAAGTCCCTCGAGGAGAAGGCGACCCAGAGCATCGACATCGACAGCTTCGTGCCTCTGGCGGCGATCGACCCGATCTACTTCGAGCGCCCGTATTACCTCTCGCCCGAGAAGGGGGGCGACAAGGCCTATCTGCTGCTGGCGGAGGCGATGCGCGAGAGCGGGCGCGCGGCGCTGGCGCGCTACGCGGCGCGCGGCAAGCAGTACCTGGTGATGCTGCGGCCTTCGGCCGACGGGCGCGCGCTGATCCTGCAGGAGCTGCTTTACGCCGACGAGGTCCGCTCGATGGCGGAGGTCCCGCTGCCGGACGGCCAGGCGCGTGAGGCCGAGCTGAAGCTGGCCCGGCAGCTCATCGACCAGATCACGGCCGAGACGTTCGACCCGACGAAGTACCACGACGAGGTGCGCGAGCGGATCCAGGCCGACATCGACCGCAAGGTGCAGGGGCACGACATCTCGGAGAGCGCGCCGGCGCCGGAGCCGGCCCGCATCATCGACCTGATGGCGGCGCTGAAAGCCAGCCTGGGCAAGGGCGCGGCCGGCAAGGCCGCCGAACCGGCGGAGGCGCCGGCGCCCGAGCCGGAGGCCGAGGAGGCGCCCCGTCGCGGCGCCCGGCGCTCCGTCGAAGCCGCCGCCGAGCCGAAGCGCGCCCGCAAGCGCTAGGAGCGACGACGTGCCGCCCGCTGGGCGGCCTGAGGCGATCAACCGAGCCCGGTCTATCCGGGCCCCTTTGAGGGTCGCGAGATGGATGTATATTGTCGCGGCCTTGAGCGGTTACACGACCCAAGACGTCGCGAAGATGATCGGGGTCTCGTCGGGACGACTGCGCGCCTACCTGCGCGCGGGCGTCCTCGCCCCCGAACGGGGCGAGCGCGGCGAGCTCCGGTTCTCGTTCCAGGACCTCTTGCTGCTCCGCAAGGCCGAAGGCCTGGTCAAGCAGCGGATCCAACCGCACCGGGTCCGCCGCGCGCTGCAGAAACTGAAGGCGCAGCTGCCGGAGGCGCGGCCGTTGACCGGCCTGCAGCTGGGCGCCGACGGATCGTCGGTGGTCGTGCAGGACGGTAACACCCGCTGGCAGGTCGAGTCGGGGCAGGTGCTGCTGGATTTCGACCCGCCGCCCGTCGAGAGCGAGGCGCCGCTGTCGATGCTGCGCGCGCGCCCGACCCCGCCTGCCGACGAGGTGGCCGCCCCGACGCCCGAGGAGATCTACGAGATCGGCTGCGACATCGACGAGGCCGACCCGGTGCAGGCCGAGGCGACCTACCGCCAGGTGCTGATGCAGGCGCCGGAGCACGCCGACGCCCACATCAACCTGGGGCGCATCCTGCACGAGCGCGGTGACCTGACCGCCGCCGAGGCGCACTACCGCCGCGCGCTGGTGATCCGCCCCGGCGACGCGACCTCGCTCTTCAACCTGGGCGTGTCGCTGGAAGATCAGGGGCGCAACGAGGCGGCGCTGGAGGCTTACGCGCAGGCCATCGAGGCCGACGGCCGCAACGCCGACGCCCACTACAACGCCGCCCGCCTCTACGACCTGGCCGGCGACTACAACGCCGCCCTCCGCCACCTCCGGATCTGCCGCGACCTGAGCCGCACGCCGCGCTGAGCGCTCCCGGTCGCCTCTCCCGCGCGAACGGGAGAGGCCGGCGCCGGGAAGGAGTCTTACGCGAGCTTCGCGTCGAGCGTGATCTTCGCGCTCGACATGAGCTTGGAGATCGGACACCCGGCGCGGGCGGCCTCGGCGGCGCGCTCGAACTTGGTCTTGTCGGGGTTCGACAGGTGAACGGTGGCGTCCAGGTGCGACGTCGTGACGGCGAACCCGGTCTCCACGCGGTCCAGCGTGACCGTGGCACGCACGTCGACGTTGTCGGGCGCCAGGCCCACCTTCTCCAGCTCGGCGGAGAGCGCCATGGCGAAACAGCTGGCGTGCGCCGAGGCGACCAGCTCTTCTGGGCTGGTGCCGGTGCCGGTCTCGAACCGCTGCGCGAAGTCGTACGGGACGTTGGAGAACGTTCCGCTGGCGGCGGACACGGTTCCCTTGCCGGCCTTGAGGCCACCCTTCCAGTTGGCAGTCGCTGATCTCTTCATGACGGTCTCCTTGTTTTCGTGGAGCGCCGAACTTAACCATGAACGGCCTTCGTCGCCAGCGACGCTTTCGTGGCGACCGCCAGCGCGGCTAGAATCGCCGCGATGTCCACCCGCCCCCGGGCCAGCCTCCTCCTGGCGGCGCTGTGGACGGCGGCAACGGCGGCCGTGCTGTTGCCCGGGGGCCGCGCGCGGGCCGACGCGATCGAGGAGCCGGGCGAGCCGCCCCCGGCCCCCGAGCTGCCGCGCGGAATCTGGTTCACGCTGCAGACGCCGCACTTCAACATCCACTTCTATCCGACCGAGCGGGCGTTCGCGGAACGCGCCGCCCACTTCGCGGAGCGGGCCTGGCGTCTCAACACGCGTTACCTGAACTGGCGGCCCAGCGGGCGCGTGAACGTCATGCTGAGCGACGTCACCGACGCCGCCAACGGCTCGGCCAGCTCGATCCCCTACACCTTCATCAACGCCTACGGCGTCCCGCCGGGCTCGATCGACGAGCTCAACGACTTCGACGACTACGTGAAGCTCCTGATCACCCACGAGTTCACGCATGTCGTCCACCTGGACACGATGCTCAGCATCTGTCCGCTGGCGGTGAACACGCTGCTGGGCCGGACGTACGCGCCGAACCTGGCGCAGCCCACCTGGTTCATCGAAGGGATGGCGGTCTTGCTGGAGACGCGCCAGACCACCGCCGGGCGCCTGCGCAGCAGCTTCTACGACATGCACCTGCGCACGAACTACCTGGAGGGGCGCCTGTTCGGCCTCGATCAGGTCTCCGCCATTCCGTCGGCCTATCCGCAAGGAACGGCGGCCTACCTCTACGGGTCCAGCCTGCTCCGGTACATCGAGGACCGCTACGGCCCCGAGAAGATCCGCGAGATCTCGCACCGCTACGCCGACACCTGCTTCCCCGGCGCCTTGAACCGGACCGCGGTCGCGGCGGTGGGGACCGGCTACGTCGGCGTTTTCGGGCCCGGCCTGTTCGACGCCTGGAAGCGCTCCATCGCGCACAAGTACACGCTGGAGACCGAAGAGGCCGCGCTGCGGCCGCTGACCGAGGCGACGCGCCTGACCTGGGACGCGCCTTCGCCGCGCAGCGAGGGCCCGGGGGCCCGCTTCTTCGCTGACGGCACGCTGGTCTTCCATCGCAGCAACAACGATCAGTCGCCCGCCTACGTCCGGCTGGATCCCGCCACCGGCGCGCGCCGCCTGATCGCCGACATGCAGGGGGGCGGGCCAGCCGCGCCGACGCCCGACGGCCGCGCGCTGGTGTTCGAGCGCGTCAACTTCCTGTCGATCCCGCTGCGGATCGTGGGGAACTCCGACCTGGCCTGGAACGATCTCTACCGGCTGGACCTCGCCAGCGGCGAGATCCGCGCGCTGACGCGGGGGCTGCGCGCGCAGGAGCCCGACGTGTCGCCCGACGGCAAACAGATCGTCTTCGCGATGGCGGGCACCGGCACGCGGCGACTGGCGCTGGTGCCGATCGAGGGCGGCGCGGCGCGCCTCCTGATGCCGGGCGCGCCCGGCCTGGCCTACACGCCGGCCTTCTCGCCCGACGGGCGCCTCATCGCCTATTCACGATGGAAGCCGGGCGGCTACCGCGACATCCACATCTACGATCTGGCGACCGCCACCGATCGCGCCATCTTCGTCGACCGCGCGATGGACCTGGATCCGCGCTTCTCGCCCGACGGGCGCTACGTGCTGTACTCGTCGGACCGCAGCGGGATCAACAACATCTACGCTTATGAGCTGGCGACCGGCCGGCTGTTCCAGGTCACGAACGTGCTGGCGGGCGCGTTCCAGCCGGTCGTGTCGCCCGACGGCCACCGGCTGGTCTTCACCGGCTTCACCAGCGACGGGTTCGACCTGTGGACCGTGCCCTACGATCCGGCGCGGTTCGTGCTGGCCAAGCCGTTCGCCAACGCCCGCCCCGACAGCCCCGTCGATCCCGACGCGGAGACCGACTCGCCCGACGCGCGCCCGGAGGACGCCACGGCGGTCCCCTTCCCCCAGCGCGTCGTCCCCTACAACCCGTGGAAGTACCTGTACCCGCACCAGTGGACGCTGGGGCTGCCGGGCGACGTGTTCGGCACCGGCGACACGTTCCAGATCCAGACCACGGTCGGCGATCCGGTCGGGCTGCACGCGTTCTCGTTCAACCTGCTGTTCCCGACCGGCGGCCACCCGGCCGGCCAGATCACCTACAGCTACGGCGGGATCTGGCCGTCGTTCAGCGCGTCGATCGCGCGGACCGACGCGCTGGCCAACGGGCTGATCGTCGACGGCGCGAACCTGACCTACATGCAGCGCACCTACAGCTTCAGCGCCTCGACCGACCTGCCGGTGCTGCGCACCGCCGACGCCAACGGCGACATCGCCTTCGGCTACGACTACTCGGCGTACGGTCCCATCAGCCCCATCCCGGTGGGCGAGCCGACGGGGGGGATCACCATCAAGCCGGAGATCGGTCCGTTCGCCGACGTGCGCGTCGGCTGGTCGTTCTCCAACGCGCACCGCTGGCAGTACTCGATCAGCAATCAGGAGGGGCGCTCCGTCTCCTTGAACCTGCGCCTCTCCGATCCGACGCTGGGCGGGCGCTTCAGCACCACCGAGGTGAGCTGGTCCTGGACCGAGTACTTCACGCCCCCCTGGGCCCGCCTGCAGGCGCTGGCCCTCATCACCCAGGGCGGCTTCGGCATCGGCGACAAGCGGTCGTTCTTCTCGCTGGGGGGATACGGCACGCAGGACGTCCTGCGCAGCGTGCTGCTGAGCCAGCAGCAGTTCGCGTTCCTGCGCGGCTACCCGGTCAACGCCATGTCGGGCGACAGCTACCTGGTCGCCTCGGCCGAGTACCGCGTCCCGGTCGTCTGGATCGAGCGCGGCTACGACACGCTCTTCGTCTACCTGCGCCGCGTCTGGGCCACGGCGTTCGTCGACGCCGGCAACGCGTTCCAGGGGGCGTTCCAGATCCAGGGCGTGAAGATGGACGCCGGCGCCGAGGCCCACCTGGAGTTCGAGCTGTTCTACTACCTGGACACGCAGATCCAGGTCGGCTACGCCCGCGGCTTCCAGGCCGGCGGCGGCAACCAGCTCTACTTCGTCACGGCGGTCAGTTTCTGACGACGGCGTCCAGGCTGTCCGCCAGGATCGTGACCATCTCGTCGATCAGATCGGGGGGCATCCGCTCGCTGCGCTCGCTCCGTGCCCCCCGCACCCCCGCTCGCTCCGGTCGGCGAAGCCTTCCTGCGCTCGCACAGCACTGCCGCGTCAGCGGCTCATGACGGCGTCCAGGCTGTCCGCCAGGATGGTGACCATCTCGTCGATCTCGGCGGTCGAGGACGTGAGCGGCGGGAAGAGGTACATCGTGTCGCCCAGCGGCCGCAGCAGCGCGCCCCGCCGGACGGCCTCGCGGTAGACGGCGTAGCCGGTGCGGCGGGCCGGGTCGTACGGGCGGCCGTCGGGCTGTCGGATGTCGACGGCGGCCACCAGACCGCAGGCGCGCGTGCCGCGCAGGTAGGGGCGGTCGGCCGCGATCTCCTCGACGGCGGCGTGCAGGTGCGGCGCCAGCGCCGCCACCCGCCCCGGCACGTCGTCGGCCGCGAAGATGTCGAGCACGGCGTTGGCCACCGCCACCCCCAGCGCGTGGCCGGTGTACGTGTTGGAGTGCAGGAAGGCCCGCCGATCGGCGTAGTCGGCGTCGAACAGATCGTAGATCGCGTCGGTGGTCAGCACCGCGGAGAGCGGCAGCACGCCGGCGGTCAGCCCCTTCGACAGCGCGGCGAAGTCGGGAAGCGCGGCGGTCGACACGCGCCCCGGCCCGTCCGCTAGATGACAGGCCAGCATCGCGCCGAGCCGCCCCATCCCGGCCGCGATCTCGTCGGCGATCAGATAGACGCCGCGCGCGTCGGCCCAGGCGCGCAGGCGCCGGAGCAGATCGGGGCTGAAGAACAGCATGCCGCCCGCGGCCTGCAGCACCGGCTCATAGACGACCGCCGCCAGCGTCTCGGCCTCGGCGTCGAGCGCCCGTTCGATCTCGGGCCAGACGTCGCCCGTGTCCATCCAGGCGGGATCGTGCGGCCCGCGCCGGTACGGCAGCCCGACCATCCGGTGGACCGGAAAGCAGAGCGGCTGGTACGGCGCCGCATAGAGCGCCAGATCGCCGACCGACAGCGTGGCGACCGTCTCGCCGTGGTAGCCGTTCTCCAGCGCGGCGAACCGCGTCCGGCGCGGCGCGCCCCGCTGGGCCTGCGCCTGCAGCGCCATCTTGAGCGCGATCTCGACCGCGGTCGATCCGTTGTCGGCCAGGAACACCTTGCCGAAGTGGCCGGGGCGACGGCCGGGCGCGGCGCCCGCGGCCCAAGCGGCGGCCGGCAGCCCGTTGGCCGCCGCCAGGATCCGCTCGCAGAACCGGACCAGCGGCTCGTTCGTCGTGTTCGCGGCGATGACGTGCTCGAACGCCTCGTGCTGGGCGCGCAGCGCCGCCGCCAGCCGCGGGTCGCCGTGGCCCAGCGCCTTGCACCACCAGCTGGAGATGGCGTCGAGGATCTCCCGCCCGTCGCCGAGCCGCAGCCGGCTGCCGCGCGCGCCGACGATCTCCAGCGGCGGGAACGCCTGATAGTCGCGCATCTGGCTGCAGGGGTGCCAGAACGCCGCCAGGTCCCGAGCCACGAGGTCGCTGGGCATCCCGACTGACTAGCACGCCGGGGGTCAGATCAGTCGCTGGATTCGCCCCGCGGGCCGGACAGCCCGTGCTCTTCCATCTTGGCGTACAGCTGCGGGCGGCCAATCCCCAACAGGCGCGCCGCGGCGGAACGGTTCCCCTTGGCGCGCTCCAGCGCCCGTTCGATGAGGCGCTTCTCCACCCGGCCAACGGCCTCGTGCAACGTGAGCTCCTCGTCGTCCAGCGTGGCCGGCGCCGGCGCGCCCGCGCGCACGCTCTCGGGGAGATCGCCGACGTCGATCACCTCGCTGGCGCAGAGGACGGCCGCGCGCTCGAGCACGTGACAGAGCTCGCGCACGTTCCCCGGCCAGGGGTTGGCCAGGAGGCGCTGCATCGCCGCCTCCGACACGGCGCGGGCCGGCTTGCCGCGCAGCGCGTGCGCGACCAGCAGCGGGATGTCGCTCCGGCGCGCGCGCAGCGGCGGCAGCTCGATCTCGATCACCGCCAGCCGGTAGTAGAGCTCCTCGCGCAGCGCCGCGCCGGGCGTGCCCGGACGCACGGGCCGATTCGTGGCCGCGATCAGGCGCGCGTCGGGGGTGACCGGGTCGTTGCCGCCGACCCGCTCGTACGTCCCCTCCTGCACGACGCGCAGTAGCTTGGTCTTCAGCGACGGATCCAGGTCGCCGATCTCGTCGAGGAACAGCGTGCCGCCGGCCGCCGCCTCGAACCGACCGCTGCGGCGGGCGGTCGCGCCCGTGAACGCCCCGCGCTCGTGCCCGAACAGCTCGCTCTCGATCAGCGTGGGCGGCAACGCCGCCAGGTTGCTGGCCACGAACGGCGCCCGCACGCGCGGCGAGTAGGCGTGGATGGCGCGCGCCACCAGCTCCTTGCCGGTGCCCGTCTCGCCCGTGATCAGCACCGGCGCCGTCGAGGCGGCCGCACGGCCGATCAGCTTCCAGACCGCCAGCATCGCCGCGCTGGTCCCCACCAGATCCTGCTGCGTCTCGGGCGGCGCCGGGGCTGGACCGGCCTCGCGCGCCAGCGCGCGCTGGTTCAGCGCCCGCTCGATCGTCGCCTGCAGCGCCTTCAGATCGAACGGCTTGGTCAGGTAGTCGAACGCGCCGTCGCGCATGGCGCGGATCGTGCGCTCACTGTCGCCGTAGGCGGTGGCGACGATGACCGGCACACCGCGCGCCGTGGCCCGCAGCTCGCCCAGGTAGTCGAGGCCGTCGCCGTCGCGCAGGCGGATGTCGAGCAGCACGCAGTCGATCGGCTGCGCGGCGACGATCGCGCGCGCCTCGCCCAGCCCGGCCGCGGCCAGCGGCTGCCCGCCCATCGCCTTGACGACGTCGCACAGCCCTTGCCGCAGCCCGGCCTCGTCCTCGACGATCAGCACCGCGCCGCTCACGCCGAGCTCCGTGCGCTTTCCGCAGCGATCGCGGGCGCCGCCCCGTGCGAGATCGGCAGCGTCAGCTCGAGCCCGGTGGTCTCGCCGTCGCGCACGTAGACCAGATCGCCGCCGTGGGCGCGCGCGATGGCGCGCGAGATCGCCAGGCCCAGGCCGGTCCCGTCGGGCTTGGTCGTGAAGAACGGCTCGAAGATCTCGCCGGCGCGCCCGGCCGGCACGCCGGCGCCCCGATCGACCACCCGGATCAGCAGCCGCTGGCCGTCGTCGTCGACGCCGGCCTCGACCGTCGCGCCCTCGGGCGACGCTTCGACGGCGTTGCGGTGGACGTTGTCCAGCGCGCGGGCCAGCGCGTCCGCGTC
>CAZTZM010000175.1:0-4390 GCA_964618005.1 uncultured Myxococcales bacterium | reverse complement strand
GGCAGCGCCACCGCGCGCACCCAGGCCGCCAGCCCCATCGTCGCGCCGAACGCCAGCGCCGCCGCCCGCGGGCGCGCCGGGGCCAGCGCCGCCAGCAGCGCCAGCGCCGCCACGATCAGCGCCGCCGCCGGCACGTCGGTGCCGACCACGCTCGACATCGCCACGCCCGCCGGCCAGAAGGCGTAGATCGCGGTCGCGCCGGCCGCGTGCGGGCAGGGACAGAGCCGCCACCCGCCCCTGTCGTCCGCGGCATCGCGATCGAGCAGCGCCCAGGTCAAGACGAACATCGCCGCCGCGCCCAGGCCGCCGAAGAAGACGCCCAGCAGCTTCTGCGACAGCAGGTCGCCGCCCAGGTTCTTGATCGCCGCCAGCAGTGCCACGAACCCCGGCATGTAGATGAAGCCGTGATCGAGGTGGCCGAACTCGGACAGGTAGTTCGCCGACTCGCGGTACATCGCGAAGTCGCTGACCGGCACCGTCGGCACCGACAGGATCCAGGCCAGACGAACGGCGACCGCCGCTCCGATCAGCGCCGCGCCCCAGATCCAGGTCGCGCGGCGGCGAGGCGTCGCCAAAATCGGGCTGCTACCCCGCCATCTGGAGAAGCTTGGACAGCTTCGTCGCCAGCACGGGGTCGCCCGACACCTTCAGCTTGCCGCTGAAGAACAGCGACATCGCCGCCTGCACGCCGCCTTCGATCATGCCCCGGAAGTCTTCGTCGCTCGCCTCGATGGTACACTGGGGCGTGGCCTTCTCGCCGGAAACGCAGGTCGGCGGCGTCGAGACCAGGTCGGCCGTCCAGGTGCCGCCGTCAGGGCCGCTGATCTTGAACAGGTAGATCGCGGCCACGTCCTTGGCCTTCTCCGGATTGGTGGCCAGCACGGCCGGAACCTTCGTGTCGAAGAACGCCTTGACGGACGTGGGCATCGGAACCTCCGAGAGACAATCCTAACCGGACTTGCGAGCGGCGGCGTATTTCTTCGCCACCTTCTGGGCGTACCCCGGCTTTTCCACCGTCGGAGACCGGGTCAACACCAGCGCCCCTGGCTTCACGTCGCCGGTGACGGTGGTGCCGGCGGCGACGACGGCGCCCTTGCCGACCCGCACCGGGGCCACCAGCTGGGTGTCCGACCCGATGAACGCGCCGTCGTCGATGATCGTCCGGAACTTCTCGTACCCGTTGTAGTTGCAGGTGATGGTGCCGGCGCCGACGTTGACCTTGTCACCGACCGTGGTGTCGCCCAGGTAGGTCAGGTGGTTCGCCTTGCTGCCGCGCCCGACGGTGGTGTTCTTGGTCTCGACGAAGTTGCCGATGTGGGCGTCGGCGCCCAGCGTGGTCCCGGGCCGCAGGTGCGCGAACGGGCCAATATGCGCGCCGGGGCCGATCACCGCCGCGGTGGCCACGCAGTAGGGGCGGATCAGCGCGCCGGCCCCGACCTCGGTGTCGGTCAAGATGACGCCGTCGCCGATCCAGGCGCCGTGACCGACCCGGGTCGCCCCGCGCAGCGACACGCCCCGCCCGAGCTCGACGTCCACGCCGATCTTCACGCCTGGCTCCACGTCGGTGCTGGCGGGATCGCGGAAGGTGACGTGCGCCATCCAGCCGCGGTTGATCCGCTCGCGCATCACAGCCTCGGCCTCGGCCAGCTGATGGCGGTCGTTGACGCCCGCCACGTCCCGGAAGTCGGCCTCCACCGCGGTCACGCCGATGCCTTCGGCGGCGCGCGCCACGATGTCGGTCAGGTAGTACTCCTTCTGCGCGTTGCGGGTGGCCAGGCCCGCCGTCGCCTCGCGGAAGAAGTCGGCCGGCCCGCAATAGATGCCGGCGTTGACCTCCGTGATGGCGCGTTCCTCTGCGGTGGCGTCCTTCTCCTCGACGACGCCGATGACGTGGCCGCGCTGGTCGCGCAGGATCCGGCCGTAGCCGGTCGGATCGGGGGGCGTCGCGGTCACGACGGCCAGGCAGCGGTAGCGGCGCGCGGTCCCCACCAGCTCGGCCAGGGTCTCGCGCCGCAGCAAGGGCACGTCGCCGTACAGGACCAGAACCAAATCGCCGGCGAAGCGGCGCAGCGCCGCCATCGCCAGCCGGACTGCGTGCCCCGTCCCGCGCTGCTCGGTCTGTTCAACCACGGAGACCGCACCCGCGCCGAACTGCGACAGCAGCGCCCCCTCGACCGCCTCGCGCTGGTGCCCCAGCACCGCGACCACCGGGTCGGCGCCGACCGCCCGCGCCAGCGCCACGGGATAGGCCACCAGCGGCTGGCCCAGGATCTCGTGCAGCACCTTGGCCCGACCGGAGCGCATGCGGGTCCCCTTGCCGGCGGCCAGGACCAGTGCCGCCAGACCGCCCCGGGGCGCGCGCGCCTTGCCTGACTTGCTGTCTTTTTTTCCGCGTGCCGGCATGGGGGCTGAACCGTGGCGTACTTAATCACGTGGCCGGCCTTTGTCCACCGCCGGTCGCGCGATAGACTTTGCCGTCGCGATGCCCGGCTACGTGCTCATCGTCGAAAGAGACGCCGAGCTGCAACAGCGGATCGGGGCGGCGCTGCGTGAAGCGGGCTATGAGCTGGCGGCCGAGACGGAGGCCGCCTGGGCCCGCCGGAGCATCGCGGTCCGCCGGCCCGACGCCGTGGTGCTCGGGACCCGGCTGGGCGACGGCGACGGCTTCGGGTTCGCCGACGAGCTGCGGCGCGAGCCCGATACCCGCGGGACGCCGATCGTGTTCATCGCCAGCACGCACCGGGGGGCGGCCCACCGCGCCGAGGCCCGGCGGCGGTTCGCGCCGGCGGAGTACCTGGCGACGCCGCTGGACGTCTCGGAGGTGGCGCCGCGGCTGGCCGAGCTGACGGCGGCCCAGACAGCGGCAACCGGTGGCCTGCCGGCCGCCGACGGCGAGCCCGTGCTGGTCGCCAAGGCCAGCCTGCGCGACCCCGCCCAGCAGCGCGAGCGCCGGGATGTCGAGCGCAGCGCCAAGGATCTGGTCGCCGATCCCAGCCAGGCGGAGCTGGCCGGGACGCTGCGGCGGACGCCGTTCGCCAAGCTGCTGCAGCAGCTCTACGCCTCGCGCGCCACCGGCTCGTTGCTCCTGCTGCGTGACACGACAAAGAAGATCATCCTGCTGGCCGAGGGCTACCCGGTCTCGGTGCGCTCGAACCTGCTCGGCGAGTGCCTGGGCCAGATCCTGCTGGAGAAGAAGCTGATCACACCCGAGGCGCTGGCCGCCTCGGTGACCGTGATGCAGAAAGAGAAGCGCCAGCAGGGCCAGATCCTGGTCGGGATGGGCGTGCTCTCCCCCTACAACCTGCAGCGCGCGCTGGTGGACCAGGCCGAGGCGAAGCTGCTGGAGATCTTCGCCTGGCCCGACGGCAAGTTCATGTTCAAGGCCGACGGCGCGCCGCCGCCGGGCGCGACGCGGCTGGAACGTTCCCCCGCCGCCCTGATCCTGGAAGGCATCCGGCGCCACTACGGGCAGGAGCGGCAGGCGTCGGCGCTGGAGCGCTACGCCGGCCGGTACATCGGGCTCAACGACAACCCGATGCTGCGCCTGCAGGAGATGACCGCCGATCCGACCGAGCAGGCGTTCATCCATGGCCTGGACGGGACGCGGCAGCTGGAGAAGATCCTGGGCCAGGCCACCATCGCGGGGCCCAAGGCGCAGCTGCTGCTGGTCGCGCTGTCGGAGGCGGGGATGATCGAGCCGCGGGAGACCACCACGCGCCGCCGCGCCGCCCCGCCCCCGGCGGCGGTGGTGCTGACGCCGGCGCCGGACGCGCCGCCGCCGCTGGGCAGCGGCGAGCTGTCGATGATGCTGCAGATGGTGCGCACCCAAGATCACTTCTGGGCGCTGGGGGTCGCGCAGGAGGCGCCGGTCGCCGAGATCGATCGCGCCTACGAGGCGCTGGCGCGCAGCTTCCACGCCGACCGCTACCGGCTGGCGTCCGAGGAAGACCGCAAGATGGCGCAGGAGATCTTCGACAACCTGGCGGAGGCGCACCAGGTCACGCGCGATCCGGCGCGGCGGCGCGCCTACCTGGCCAAGCTGGGGCACGGCGAGGCGTCACCGGCGCCGGCCGCGAGCGCACCGCCGCCCACCATCGCGCAGGCGGCCGCCGCCGCGCCGCCGAACGGGGCCGCGCGCACACTGTACGAGGTCGGCCTGGAGCACCTGCGGGCCCGGCGCCACCACGAGGCGGTCGAGGCGCTGCGGCAGGCGGCGCGGCTGGTCCCGAACGAGGCCGACTACCGGGCGGCGCTGGGCTGGGCGCTGTTCCGCCAGGCCCCCGCCGACGCGCGCGCCGCGCGCGCCCCCATAGCGGAGCTGCGGCGCGCGACGCCGATCGAAGAGCGCCCCCCGGCCGCCCCGCAGCCCCAGGCGGGGGTCTACGCGCAG
>CAZTZM010000174.1:0-6946 GCA_964618005.1 uncultured Myxococcales bacterium | reverse complement strand
ACCAGGAGCTGGATGTGGCTGGCGTCGACCTTCGTGATGGTGGCCGTGTTGCCTTGCAGCGAGATGTCCCCAACGCCCAGGGACGCGGGACATCCGGGCATGATCGAGCCCGACATGAAGGACCAGTCGCCGACGAACGCGTCGGCGGGCGTTCCCCCCGATCCCAGGCTGTTGTTGCCGCCACAGGCGGAGAACGCCAGCAGCGCGACCGCGATCCCTGCCATCCCGATCGATCGATTCGGATTCCGGTTCCCAGGCTTTGCCGTCTTCATGTGATCCATCCCGTCATTAGTAGTTAGTGCCCGCGTCGCCTCTGACTTATTCATATTTCACGCGCCGGCGTCTTCGTCGCCCGAGTCGCCGCCGGCGTCGTCGCCGGACATCCCACCGGACATCCCGCCGGACATCCCGCCGGACATGCCGCCGGTCCCCGAGGCGCCGCCGGATTGACCGGCTGCCCCCCCGGTGCCGGACTTGCCGCCCGTCCCTGGCGCGCTGCCGCCCGTGCCGGAGTTGCCGCCCGTCCCGCGGGTGCCACCAGTTCCGGCATGGCCGGCCGCGCCGGATCCCCCGGTGCCGGACTTGCCGCCCGTTCCCGGCGCACCGCCGGTCCCGACCATGCCGCCGGTCCCAGGACTTCCGCCCGTGCCGGGGCTTCCGCCCGTGCCCGAGCCGCCGCGACGGCCGCCGGTCCCGGTCGCCCCGCCGGTTCCGACCGAGCCGCCGGTCCCCGACTTGCCGCCGGTGCCGACCGAGCCGCCGGTTCCCGGCTTGCCGCCGGTGCTGACGGCGCCGCCGGTGCCCGCGCCCGTGCCGCCGGTGCCCGCGATCGTGCCGCCGGTCCCCGCGCTCGTTCCACCGGTGCCGAAACCCGTGTGACCGCCGGTGGCGCCCGAGGTGCCGCCCGACCCGCCGCCGTCGCCGAAGTCGAGGGGTTCGCTGTTCGCGCAGCCATACCCGAGCGCGCCGACCGCCAATCCGATCAGCAACGTCGAGCGCCATCCCCGTGCGCCCTCTGTCGTCCTCACCATGGGCGGATCATACACACGCCTCGAAATTCGCGGCCCCCGAAAATCGGAGTGGGGATTACCCGCGCGAGACGCCACGGATGATCGCCATCTCGGCGATCTTCTCGATGAAGTCCGGGTAGAGGTTCCCCGCCTCCTCCGCCGCCCAGGCGAGGTCCTCGCCGTCGGCCAGGTAGGGGTTGGGGTTCGCCTCGACGATGTAGATGGCGTCGTCGTGCGCCAGCCGGACGTCGATGCGACCGTAGTCACGAAGACCGGCCGCTTCGTAGGCGCGCAGCGCGACCTCCGCCAGCCGCTGCCGGACCTCCGCCGACAGCCCCTCGGCGATCATGTTCTGGATCCCGCGGCTCTCGCGGTAGCGGACGCTCCACTTGGCCTTGAACGTCGCGATCTTGTTGTTGCTGGCCGACTCGGCGCCGCCGAACACCATCTCGATGGGCGGCAGCGCCACCGGCGGATCATTCCCCATCACGCCGATGTAGAGCTCGCGCCCGGCGATGAACTCCTCGACGATGGCGTCGGTCTTGAAACGCTCGTGGATGAAGAGCACGCGCTCCTTCAGGGCGTCGTCGTCGCGCACGACCGACGACTGCGCGATGCCGACCGAGGCGTCCTCGTCCAGCGGCTTCACGATCAGCGGGAAGCGCAGATCGCTCGGGCGCTGGACCGTCACGCGCTGCTTGCAGACCATGAAGTGCGGGATGCGGATCCCCTGATAGGCGAAGACCTTCTTCGTCAGCGCCTTGTCGCGCGACAGGATCAATCCTTCGGACGAGGCGCCGGTGTACGGGAGACCCAGCATCTCCATCAAGGCGGCGACCGTGTAGTCGAGCGCCGACTGGCCGCGGAACCGCTCCGACAGGTTGAAGACGACGTCCGGCCGATCGGCCTTGAGCCCGGCCACCAGCTGATCGACGTTGTCGCGAAACCCGAACATCCGGACGTCGTGACCCTTGCCGATCAGCGCGCGCGCCACGTCGAACTCGGCTTCGTCCGTGGACTCGATCTGCTTCTTGTAGTCCTGCGACGCGGGCGGCTCACCGTCCGTGTCGAAGAGAACGAGGACGCGCGCTTTCTTCAATCCCCTCTTTGATAACCGATCGTGTCGGGGGCCGTCCAGTGCCTCACCGCGCCAGCACGATGGTCGCCATCGACCGACTGGGGAGCGCGATCGATCGGGTCGCGTCTATCGGCTGCCACGTTTCCGACGTGCCCGGACGAAACACGGTGCGGTAACCGCTGGCGTGCGAGAACGCAAACCCGCCCGCGTCCAAACGAACATCGGCCGGCGCGGCACCCGTGTTGAGCACCACCACCGTCAGGCGATCGCCGGACGGCGACACGAACGCCGTGGCGCGCACGTCGCGCGCGTCGCTGCGCGCGCCGACGCGCACGTCGCCGGGGTCGGTGAAGCGCGCGTAATGCCGGACGGCGTAATACTGGTCGCGGATCTTGTATTGCCCGTCGTTGATCGAGACCAGGCCGCCCTGGTGCCACCAGACCAGGTTCCAGTAGAGAAACGCCACCACGCCTTCGTCGGCCAGCGACAGGTGGATCAGCCAGGCCGTCTCGAAGCCGCCGTCGATCCCGCGATCCTCGTCGGTCTGGAACTCGGTCTGCCAGAGCGGCTTGCTGGTCGCCGCCGCCACGCCGCGCATCGGCGCGTCGAAGCTGTCGGGGCCCGGGTTGCGCCAGTCCCAGATCCCGTCCGATCCCTTCTCATAAAGGTGGTGCGCCACGCCGTCGACCAGGCTCATATCCATCGTCGCCAGGTACCGCTGAACCAGCCCGTTGTGCACCCCCAGCACCTCGGGCCCCAGGATGCGCGGCGGGTGCGCCAGCGGCGGCGACATGCGCGCCAGCGCGGCGTGCACGGCGCCGAGCGCCCGATCGAAGCCCGGGTAGTCGGCGGTCTCGCTGGGATCGAACCTGCACCCCTCCCAGGTCGGCGGGATGAACGACGGCTCGTTCTCGATCGTGATCGTGTCCGGGACGATCCCCAGCTCGGCGTAGCGGCGGAGCGAGTCGACCCAGTACTGCGCGAACTTGTCGTAGACGAAGTGGCCGTTCTCCTTGGCCAGCGTGCAGTCCCGGTTGTCGTGGCAGTCCTCGTGCCCGTCCGCCTTCAGCGCGGCGGGCGGCGCCCACGATGACAGCAGGATCTTGGGCGGGTGGCCGAGCGCGGCGGTCCCGCGGCGCAGGATCTCGACCTCCTCGTTCAGGTTACCGTCCTGGGGATTGCTGCGCGCGAAACGATTCCGGAACCGCAGGATGTCGAGCCCCAGCTCGGGGAACAAGACGTCGTAGATCCCGGCCGGCACGTTCTTGCCCGTGATGGTGTCCTGGCGCCAGGCGACGGAAGCTCCGAACCCCTCCAGCGTCTGGTGCCGTTCCGCCGGAACGATGGTCACAGTGGAGGCGATCCGGGACGGCGGCGGCGCGGCCGGCGGCGGCGCGGGGTGTCGGAGACAGCCGCCCGAACCAAGCGCGACCGTGACAGCAACCACCCAGGCCGAAAGCGGCCGCTCCGGAAGCGATTCCATGGTCCTTCTCTATCGCGGCCGACCTTGACGGTCTACCCGCCAAGATGGGAGTCTGCCCGTCGATGCGGCACCCCCAACGCATTCCGAGACAAGTCCCTGCGCTGGCGGCCGCGTTCGGCGTGCTCGCGTTCGCCGCGTGCGTCCCGAACGGCGGCCAGGAGGTGCCCGACGGGGCGGCGTCGCTCCCCTGCCTCGGCACCTCCTGCATCCCGAAGGACATCGGCGCGGCGGTCACCACCGCCCCCACCGTCGATTGCAAGGCCGCCGAGCAAGGGCTGGAGTTCGCGCCTTATGCGGTGCTGGACAGCGAACACCCAGACTCGAGCTCGGCGTCGGGATTTTCCTCGAACTACTTCTATCAGTACGTCGACGGGACAGCCGACATTGAGCCCCAGGGGTACACACCGCCGGCGATCGCGCAGAACGTGTGCAACGGCGACGTGAACAACCACGTGCTCCACTCCTCGGGCGGACCGTTCACCGGATGGGGCGGCGGCATCGGGATCGGCCTCGAGCACCTGAACGTCGACGCCAACGCCTGCCCCGCGGCCGGCGTCTGCCCGCCCGAGGGAGGCTTCACCACCTCCGCGCCCTGCCTCTGCCCGAACCCGGGCACCGGCACCGAGGGCGAGGTCGTCTCGGCGCTGGCCCTCGACGTGAGCCAATGGGACGGCATCTCGTTCTGGGCGCGCCGCGGCCCCAATGGCCAGCCCCTGATGCGGGTTCTGGTCGGCGACAAGTTCACCGACGACGACATCAGCTACAAGATGTACCAGACGGACGCGACGAATAACCCGCCCACCAACACGCCGCGATACTGCGAGCGCAAGGCCGAGTGCACCTGCCTCTTCCAGGACGCCTCCTGCGACTGGTACAGCTTCAGCGACCCGCAGTACAGCGGCGAGTTCGGGACCTCGCCGGCCCCCGATGTCTACCTGCCCCCTGACCTGCAGAGCGGCGGGTTCTACTGTGGCCCGCCCGGCTCACACCCCGGATCCGCCTCGGCGTCCTTCTCCAGCGCCAGCACCGGGGCCAACAACTACTGTGGCCGTACGCTGTGCGACCGGCCCTACGCCGCCTATCCCAACGACGGCCAGGATCCCCAGTTCGCCGGGCGCGCCTGCGCCCCCTACACCTACCGCAACGGGACCATCGCCGACGTCTGCTACAACGCCGCGGCCTGGGTCGACGCCACCACGGGGAAGACGATGCCGGCCGATCCGCTGCCGCCCGAGGCGGACGAGCAGTGCGGCGACCACTTCACCTTCCCGGTGAACCTCTCGACCGACTGGCAGTTCTACGCCATCCCGTTCGCTCAGATGCAGCAGCAGGGCTGGGCCAAGCAGGCGCCCTACTTCGATCTGACGTCCGCCTCGGTCGTGCGGTTCACGTGGGACGTCGGCTACATCGACTACTACATCGACAACGTCCGGTTCTACCGCGTCGCCCGCCCCGACGGCGGCGCCCCGACGCCCTGAGCAGGTGGTGATCGAGGACGGGTATCGGCTCTGGCTCCGCTATGAGCCAGTCGCCCGACCGGAGCTGAGCGCGGCGTACCGCGCGGCCTTCGCGCGGGTGGTCGTCGAGGGGGAGACGCCCACGCTGGCGGCGGCACGCGAAGAGCTCGCGCGCGGGTTGACCGGGCTCCTGGGCGCGCCGCCGATCGTCGACAGCGCCGTCACGGCTGACGGCACCATCGTCCTCTCCCGTCGGGACGAGCCGTCGGCGGGTGACGAGGGGTTCGTCATTCGCCGCACCCGCCTGGCCGGACGGGCCTGCACGGTCATCGCCGGCAATCGCGACGCCGGAGTGCTCCACGGCGTGTTTCATTTCCTGCGGCGGCTGCAGATGCAGACGCCGGTCGACCAGCTCGACGCCGCCAGCGCGCCGCGGCTCAAGCTGCGGATGCTCGACCACTGGGACAACCTGGATGGCACCATCGAGCGCGGCTACGCCGGGCATTCGCTGTGGGACTGGCACAAGCTGCCCGATTACGTCTCGCCGCGCTACGAAGACTACGCGCGGGCCGACGCCTCGATCGGCGTGAACGCCGTCGCGCTGACCAACGTCAATGCCGACCCGCTGGTGCTGACGTCCGAGTACCTGCCCAAGGTGGCCGCGCTGGCCGATGTCTTTCGACGCTGGGGGATCCGGGTGTTTCTCACCGCGCGGTTCTCCTCGCCGATCGAGCTGGAAGGCCTGCCGACCGCCGATCCGCTCGACCCGGCCGTCATCGCCTGGTGGCGCGCCAAGGCCGGCGAGATCTACCGGCAGGTGCCCGACTTCGGGGGGTTCCTGATCAAGGCCTCCTCCGAGGGCCAGCCGGGGCCGCAGGACTACGGCCGCACGCACGCCGACGGCGCCAACCTGCTGGCGGATGCCGTCGCGCCGCACGGCGGGATCGTCATTTGGCGCGCCTTCGTTTATGGGGCGATTGAGGGCGAGGACCGCGCCAAGCAGGCCTACACGGAGCTGGCGCCGCTGGACGGCCGGTTCCGGCCCAACGTCGCCCTGCAGGTGAAGAACGGCCCGATCGACTTCCAGCCGCGCGAGCCGTTCCACCCGCTGTTCGGCGCGATGCCCCAGACGCCGCTGTTTCTCGAGGTGATGCTGGCGCAGGAGTACCTGGGCTTCGCCACCCACCTGGTCTTCCATGCGCCGCTCATCAAAGAGGTGCTGGACGCGGACACGTTCGCGACCGGTCCGGGATCGACCGTGGCACGCGCGCTCACGGGCATGGCGGGCGTGGCCAACACAGGCGACGAGCGGAACTGGTGCGGGCACCCGTTCCTGCAGGCGAACTGGTACGCCTTCGGTCGCTTGGCCTGGGATCACCAGCTGAGCGCGGCCGCGATCGCCGACGAGTGGCTGCGGCTGACGTTCGGCAACGATCCGCGCTTCGTCGAGCCCGCGACCGCGATGATGCTCGGCTCGCGCGAGGCGCCGGTCAACTACATGACGCCGCTGGGGCTGCACCACCTGATGGCCAAGGACCACCACCACGGGCCCGGTCCCTGGGTGTCGCCCGAGCGCGACCACGTCCGCGCCGACTGGACCTCGGTCTACTACCACCGCGCCGACGGCGATGGGATCGGCTTCGATCGGTCAGCCACGGGGAGCAACGCCGTCGCCCAGTACCGCTCGCCGCTGCGCGAGCAGTTCGGCGATCCGGCCGCCTGTCCGGAGGACCTGCTGCTCTGGTTCCACCACGTCCGCTGGGACCACGTGATGCGCTCCGGGCGAACGCTGTGGGACGAGCTCTGCCACCGCTACGCCGCCGGCGTCGACTTCGTGCGCGGCATGCGGCGGACCTGGGCCGGGCTGGCGCCGTACGTCGACGCCGATCGCCATGCCCACGTCACCGCGCTGCTGGCG
>CAZTZM010000173.1:0-17161 GCA_964618005.1 uncultured Myxococcales bacterium | reverse complement strand
GCCCGGGCGTCGACCAGTGTTCGGGGTAGCCGTCGCTCTCGGGCGGCACCTTGGCGCCGTGGACGTGGACGACCGCGCGCACGTCGGGGCGATCGCGCCCCGCGCCGCACAGCGTGTGATCGATGGGCAGGAAGTGGTCGGTGGGCAGTTGATTGACCCACTCGACCAGCAGCCCCTCTCCGCTGCGCGCTTCGAACGTCGGGCCGGGGAAGCTCCCTTCGTAGCCCCACATGCGCGTGGGCGGCAGGTCGCGGTGCACGCGCGTCTCGATCGCGCTCATTCCGACGCGGTAGTAGGCGATCTGCTTGCCCGGCTCGCGCGGGTCGGGTCGCGTGCCGCTGGGCGCCAGCGTGCGCGGGATGGGCAGCGGATCGACGAAGCGCGCCAGCCTCTCGGGGTGCAGCGGCGGCGTCGCCGGTCCGCCGCTCCGTGGAGCGGGCGGCGGCGTCGGGCCCGGCCGGCGACGGCACGAAAGCCCCGCCGCCAGCGCCGACGAGAGAAGAAATTGTCGCCTGTCCAAACCGGCGCTTATAGCCCGTGTTCACCCGCGGCGATTGCGACAATCACGCGACTTATGTCGTCTCGAACAGTCCCATGAACCCGAAGTCCATGTGCGGCTGCATGTGGCAGTGGAAGAGCGAAAGGCCGGGCTGATCGGCCGTGAAGTCGACCTCCATCGTCTGATACCCCCCCAGCATCGCCACGTCCTTGAGGACGCCGGCGGTGGGCTGGCCGGCGATGTTCGTCAGCTCGAACGAGTGGCGGTGCAGGTGCATCAGGTGGATGTCGTCGCTCGCGTTCCGCATACGCAGCCGGTAGCGCTTGCCGTGCTCGAGCTGCCAGTCGGCGGCCATGTGCTCCATGTCGAAGGCCTTGCCGTTGATGGTCCAGCGGTTGAACCCCTGCTCGGCGGCGTTGCCCTTCTGGAACAGCATGTCGATGGTGCGATCGGGGGCCTGCACCTTGCGCGCGGGATCAGCGAACCGCCGGTAGTCCCAGCGAAGCGGCGGCGGCTTCCGCCACTGGGGCTTCCCCTTGGCGCCGGCATATTCGACCACGATGCCCATCCCGTCGCGGCGGTCGTCGTCCGCCAGGTCGCCCAGCACCCAGACGCCGGGGTGGTTCATCTCGACGACGGCGCTGATCCGTTCGGCGGTCCCGAACCAGAGCACCGGAACGTCCGCCGGATGCGGCACCGGATTGCCGTCCAGCGCCACCACCTTGAACGTGTGGCCCGGCAGCGCCAGGCTCCGCGTCTCCGACGCGCTGCCGTTCAGCACATGGAAAAGGACGCGCTCGCCGCGCTGGACGCGAATCGGCTCGCCGAACCCGAGCTGCCGGCCGTTGACCGTGAAGACGCGGTAGCCGACCTCGAACCCTTTCTTCATCCCTTTGGCCAGCGACCCGCGCATCTCTGCCTCACCCTGGCGTTTGAGATCGGGATCGGGCTCCGACGGCGACATGAAGTCCATGGCCATGTCGCCGCCCTGGCTGAAGAAGGGCTCGAACTCCTTCAGCGTCAGGAAAACCTCGCGGTCGTACGCGCCCGGCTCACGCGCCGGCTCGATGTAGACCGGTCCGACTTGACCGCTGTACTGGCCCATCTGCAGGTCGGCGCCGGCCCGTAGGTGTGTGTGATAGAAGCGCAGCCCGGCCGGTCCGGGGACGTAGCTCACGCGCCGCATTCCGTGGGCGGGTATGTACGGCGTCCCCTCCTCGGCCGCGCCGTCGACCGAGACGGGGATCCGCTGCCCGTGCCAGTGGAGCTGCTCCGGCGTGTCGGTGTCGTTGTGGATGTCGACGACGACCTGCCGCCCTTCTTTGAGGCGCAGCAGCGGCCCCGGAAACGCACCGTTGTAGGTCGTCATCGACAGGAATCGCTGGTGGCCGACCTCGACGAGGCCCGTTCCGATCCGGAGGGTGTGATCCGCCGGGGCTGCTCCTCTGGCGATCACCGGGAACCCGGCGCCGACCATCCCGGCGCCGGCGAGCTTCAGGAATCCTCTGCGCTGCATGACAGTCCCTTTTCTACCCCGGCGGGGACGCCGTTTGTCCTACCCTCGCGGCGATGGGTTCCGGTGGCCAGTTCGACAGGATCCTGGAGTCCCGCGCGCCGCGGGCCGTCGGGCTGATTCGCCTGAGATGACGGCGGACACAGCGGCCGGAGAAGGCTCCGGCGAGACCTCGCTCGCCGAGCTGGCCGCGCTCTTTCTGAAGCTCGGGACGACGGCCTTCGGCGGGCCGGCCGCGCACATCGCCATGATGCGTGACGAGGTCGTCGGTCGACGGCGGTGGCTGTCGGACGAACGGTTCCTCGATCTGCTGAGCGCGGCGAACCTGATTCCCGGCCCCAACTCGACGGAGATGGCGATCCACGTCGGGTGGGCACGGCGGCGCTGGGCGGGTCTGGTCGTCGCTGGTGTCAGCTTCATCCTGCCCGCGATGCTGATCACGGGCGCGCTCGGGTGGGCCTATGTCCGGTTCGGAAAGCTCCCCCAGACGGCCTGGTTGCTCGGCGGGGTGAAGCCCGTGATCCTGGCCGTCGTCGTGCAGGCGCTCTGGAAGCTGGGGCGATCGGCGGCGAATACCTGGGCGCTGCGCGCCTTGGGGGTTGTCGCGGTCGTCGCGGCAGCGTTCGGCGTGAACGAGATCGCGATCCTGCTGGGGTCGGGGGCCGTGTTCGCCGCTCTTCGCGCGGGGCCAGCCTCCGGCGGCGTTCCGCTTCGGCAGCTGGTGCCCGTGTTGCCGCTCGTGGCCGGCACGGCCGCCCCTACAACGGTCACCCTTTCCGGGCTGTTCTGGGTATTCGCCAAGATCGGCTCGGTGCTGTTCGGCAGCGGCTACGTGCTGCTCGCCTTCTTGCGCGCCGATCTCGTGCAGCGGCTGCACTGGCTCAGCGAGGCGCAGCTCATCGACGCCGTCGCGGCCGGGCAGGTGACGCCGGGGCCCGTGTTCACCACCGCCACCTTCATCGGCTACTTGCTGGCGGGACCGTCGGGCGCGCTGGTCGCGACGGCGGGGATTTTCCTGCCCGCGTTCGTTTTCGTGGCCGCCAGCGGGCCCCTCGTCCCCAAGTTGCGGGCTTCGAAAGCCGCCGGCGCGTTCCTCGACGGGGTCAACGTCGCCTCGCTGGCACTCATGGCGGTGGTGACAGCCCAGCTCGGCCGGGCCGCCGTCGTCGATCCGCCGACGGCGCTGCTCGGTCTCGGCGCGGCGGTGCTGCTGATCCGGTTCAAGATGAACTCCACCTGGCTGGTCGGCGGTGGGGCCGTCATCGGACTCATTGGGCACGCGCTCGGCCTCGGGCGGTGAGGGACCCGAGACGCCGCACAAAAAAGCAACGGCCGGATCCGGGGCGTGCCCGGATCCGGCCGTGTCTAACCCTCGTTCAGCTCTAGAAGTTGAACATGCCGTTGATCGAGCCGGCGATCGTGTCGAACGAACCACCGGCCTGGATGCGCTGCCCGCCCAGCCAGTTGTCCTCGATGAACTTCAGCGAGGAGGTCTGGTCGGTCAGGGTGTGGTCGACGAAGTTCTTCTTGGAGAACGGCGACACCACCAGCATCGGAACGCGCGAGCCGTAGCCGCAGCGGCCCAGCGCCGGGTTGCCGTCGTTGCCCAGCAGCGGCATCGTGGGCGCCGCGCCGCGCTGCTGCGCGCCGTGGGTGCAGACGCCCGCGCCGTTGAGCGCGTCGGCCAGGCCCGTCGACGGGTTCACGATCGGCGGCGATTGGTGGTCGTACCAGCCGTCCGAATCGTCGTAGTTGAAGATGACCGCCGTCGAGCTCCACTCCTGGCTGGCTTGCAGCGCCTTCACGACCTGGGTGACGAAGGCCATCTCGTCGACCGGGTCCGAGTACCCGGCGTGACCGTCCTGGAATGCTGGCGCCTTGAGGTAGACGACCGACGGCAGGTTCCCCGCAGCCAGCGCCGCGAAGAAGTCGCTCGAGTCGTAGTTGTGGTTGGCCGGCTCGGCCGTCACGCCGTCGGTCTCGACGCTGCTGCCGATCGCTGCGACCGAGCTCGGGCGCGCGTGGGTCAGGTTGGCGGTCGAGGCGTAGTACTGGAACGGCGCGTGGTGCGGGATGTAGTCCGCAGAGGTGCCGCCGGCCGGGAACGGAACCGTCGGGTCGGTTTCGCGGTTGCAGCCCGTCGTCCCGTTCGGGTTGGTGGCCGTCAGGTCGAACCCGCCCTGGAACCAGCCCCAGGTCAGCTTCTGGGCGTTCAGCAGGTCGCCGATGTTGCGCCCCTTGAAGTTGTTCTGCTCCGAGGAGGTCGAGCACACATCGCCGAGCGGATCGGTGTCACCGATCAGCGTCCAGCCGCCGTTGCCGTCAGGCGCGACGTGATTGGTGGAGAAAGTCGACGGGTCCTTGTTGGTCGCGGCAAAGCCGTTGGTCTGGCCGGAGATGAGGTTGATGGCGCCCGGCGTGGACGGGCCGAACATCGTCGTCCAGGAGTTGTCGTTCATCGCGAAGCTCTGGGCCAGGTTCCAGTACTCGCCGACCGTGTTGGCGTCGAAGTAGGCCATCACCAGCCCCTTGGTCGTCGCAGCCGGGGGAGCGCCCGGAGGCGGACCCGCGGTGCCGGTGAACTCTGGGAACAGATCCATCGCGCCGTTGTCCGAGGCCTGCTGCTCAGGCTTGTAGTTGTGCCCCTGGTCGTTGGTGTAGGCCTGCGCCGCGCCCGAGAGCAGGAACGGGTTGACCGCGCCCGTGCCGTTGGCCGAGTTGGCCGCGACCGGGTTGTGGCCCAGCAGGTCGACGCCCGCCAGCGGCGAGAAGCCGTTGAGCACGTCGAGCGGCTGGACCAGGTTGTTGTTGGCCGGCGTGTTCGGTGCCGGCGTGAAGCCCGCGGCGTTCGGGTAGGTGCCGAAGTAGTGGTCGTACGAGATGTTCTCGCCGAACACCACGACCACGTGCTTGATCGGGGTGGCGGTGGGGACCAGCAGGGCGGCGTCGTTGTGGCCGCTGCAGGAGACCTGCACCGAGCCCGTCGCCGCGCAGCCTGGCGTCGTGTCGCCGTCGGAGACGGTGACCGACAGGGTGGCGGGGCCGGTGGTGAGGCACTGGAACGACGGCGTGGCCGTCCCGGCGCCCGTCAGCTTGCCGCTGCTGGCCGTCCAGCTGTAGGTGAGCGCCGAGGGACCGTTGTCCGGGTCGGAGCCCGCTGCCGAGAGCGACAGGCTGGAGCCGACCGCGACCTCGGCCGGCGTGGCCGACAGCGCCGCGACGGTCGGGCAGACGTTGATCGTGCCGGTGACCGAAACACTGCCGGTCTTGGCCGCCTGGTGGCAGTCGAGGCCGATGGAGACGTTCGTCGTGGCGCCCGCCACGATGTTGAACGTCGCGCTGCCGCCGCAGGTCGTCGACCCGTCCGTGCCGGTGGCGCTGAGCGTGATGGTGTAGCCGGTGCCGGCGGGGAGACCGCCGATGACCGCCGACAGGGTCGCGCTCGCCGACACGTCGATCGAGCCCGACTTCGTGAAGCCGTTGGGGCCGGTGATGCTGTACGTGACGGTGTTGATCGCCACGCCGCCGTCGACCAGCGCGAGGTTGATGGAGCCGAGGCTGCTGTTGCCGGCGGTCGGGGCCGAGTGGTCGCCCGCGCAGCCGCCAACCGCGAACGCCGCGGATGACAGGATGGCTACTAGAATCGATGCGCTACGGATTGTTCGAAACACGGTGTCCTCCCAGGTAAGAGACCACCCCCCCGCTATACAAACACCGCGCCACCCCACCGACAGGTGGGTGGATGGAAGAACTCCCCAGGAATTCAGGGTGCGCGCGCCGACAGCGCCGCGCGCGATCGATCGGCGGTCTCCGAAGTTCGGACGGCCGATTTCGATTTCAGGTCAGTGTGATAGCCGACACCTGGCCCCAGCTAGGTGGGGCCGGCCTGCGGAATTCCGAACACGTCGCGCAGGCGCGGGTAGCGGACCTTCGGCTGATCCAGGTCGTGAAGGCCGATGCGGAGCGTGACCGTCGTGCCGTCGCCCCACGGCCACCAGAGGCCGAACGCACCGGGCTGGTCGGCGCTGCCGCCCCAGAGCAGCTGTTGCGCCGCGCGCAGGCCGCCGCAGGTCTGGGCCAGCGCCTGCACGCCGGCCGGGGCCGTGGCCAGCGACTCGGCCGTGTACGCCGCGGGGAACGACTCCGCGTACGCGGCCCGCGCCAGGTCGGCGCTGGCCATCGGGATCGAGGAGGCCACGCAGCGCAGCCGCCGGTCGTAGCTCCACTCGTTCGACGGCCACTGATCACGCAGCCGGATCAGCGCCGCGAATACCGATTCCCACGCCTCGTCGGGGGTCGCCATGAGAGGATGATATCCGCTCGGCGGATCGCCGCCAAAACTCAATGCGGCGTGGCCAAAAGGTGCGCCTTGAACGTGGCGCCGCCGCAGGTCGGGGCGGCCGTCGTGTAGCTGGAGATCAGGATCGGCGTCGTGTCGGTGCTCCATGACCAGCCGAGATAGCTCTGCGGCGGGCTGAGGCCGTCCAGGTAGGCCATCGCGCTGGTGATGAACGACGGGTCGTCGGTGCCGTTGGTGCAGGTCCCGTCGCCGATCTCCGTGGCGACGATGGGCGCGATCCCCTCCACGCCCTCGGCGGTCATCATCAGCGTGTGATTGCTGGTGTAGTTGCTGTTCGGGTAGACGTGCCACGAAACGGCCAGGTTGTTGGCGGGATCGGTCGGCTTGTACGTCATCCACTGCGACAGGTCGTTCGAGTATTCGATCCCACCGAGCACGATCAGGTTGTTGGCGCCCGCGTTGCGGACCGCGGTCACCAGCGTTTGCATGCCGGCGACCGGGTAGTTGATGCCGGTGCAGGTGCCGCCGCTCTTCCAGCAGGTCCAGGCCGCCGTCGCCTCCATGTTGTTGTCGGGGTAGGGCTCGTTGAACAGGTCGAAGATCACCTTCGGCGAGTCGGCGTAGGCCGCGGCGACCTGGCTCCAGAACGTCGGCGCGTTGGCCATGTCGGGCATGGGCTGCTGGCCGTTGGCGAGCGCGCCGTTGTTCTCCGTCCAGTGCAGGTCGAGGATCGGGTAGATGCCGGCCTGCAGCAGCAGGTTGACCCAGGTCTTGATCGCGTTCTGATAGGTGGTGCCGCTGGTCTTGGTGTTGTTGCGCGACAGCCAGCAGTCCTCGTTCATCGGGATGCGGACCGCGTTCACCTTCCACGACTGCATCAGGGTGATCGTGGCGGCGTTGTTGCCGGATCCGTCCCCCGGGTCCCAGATGGTGTTGGCCTGGGTCACGCACGCGTATTCGCCGCCGGGCCGGTTGACGCCCAGCAGCCGGAGCGCCGTGGTGCCGTCGTAGATCTGGTTGCCGACGACGTGAACGCTGGACGAGGCGCTGCTGCTGCCGCCGGTTCCCGTCACGCCGCCGGTGCCGGTCGCGCCGCCGGTGCTGGTGCTGCCGCCGGTTCCGGTCGTCCCGCCGGTGGCCTTGCTGCCGCCCGTGCCGGTGCTGCCGCCGGTGCCGGTGGTACCGCCGGTCGCTCTTGCGCCGCCGGTGCCGATGGCGCCGCCGGTGCCGGTGGCGCCGCCGGTCCCGACCACGCCACCCGTGCTGGTGGCGCCCCCGGCGCCACGCGCCGCGCCACCGGTGCCGGTCACGCCGCCGGTCGCGGAAGATCCGCCGCTGCCGTCGTTCGAAGGTTCAGAGGCGGCGCACGCGCTGATCGTGAAGCCGACCAGGAGGGCAAGGGTGATGCGATTGGTCATGGTCTCTCCCAAGCAAGGAACAGGTTTCGCGCTCTCAGAGGGGACGCGGACGCGGAATCTTCACGAAATCGCCGCCCCGTGTGACCGCCGGTATGTTGACGGCGGTCTCCGATTGCGGTTACAAAATTGGACGGCCGTTGTCGCTGCAGGCCGAAGGAGCCAGAGCGAATGACCAGAGCGGGCAGCTTCGGGAAGTTGATCGGGTGCGCGATCGTCGTCGCGGTGGTGTCGGGGGCGTTGATCATGCTTCCGGGGTTGGAGCGCCCGGCCTGGGCGCAGCAGAGCTGGGAGCCGCCACCACCGCCGCCGCCGGGACAGGGCGCGCAGCCCTACGGCGCGCAGCCGGCGCCGAACGCCGGGCAACCGTATCCGGGGCAACCCTACCCGGGGCAGCCCTACTACGGTTCGCCTTCCGACAGCGCCCGCGCGCTCGCCCAGGCGACCGCCGATGCGCAGGCCGACACCAGCGGCGCGGCCTGGTTCTTCGCCGGCTGTCTGCTGGGCGTGATCGGGCTGATCATCGCGCTGGTGGTCGAACCGTCGCCGCCGCCCGCGCGGCTGATGGGCAAGTCGCCCGAGTACATCGCGATCTACACGACCACCTACAAGTCCGAGGGGAAGTCGGCGCAGCTTCGCTCCACGCTGTACGGCCTCGGGACCGCCGTCGTGGTCGTCCTCGTCATCTACATCGTCCTCGTGGTGGCGTTCGTGAAGTCGGCCAACTCCACCGAGAACGTCGACTACATCCTGAGACCATAGGGCAAGCGGACGCATGGGACCCTGGGCAGCGCCGGTCGCTGCTGTCGCATCGACCCTGCTGCTGGCGCCCGTGTCGGGACCGCCGGGCGCGGCGCCCGTGGCGCTGTCCGCCAGCTTCGTGCTCAAGACCATCGACGCGCAGGGGACGGAGACCGTCTCGGGGGCGGTCTCGTTCATCCCCGGCGGCGACGTCTGCGTGGCCGTGAAGGTCCCGCGGCTGCAGGAGATGCACCTGACCCCGCGCGAGCTGGTCATCTATTACCCGGACCGCGACCTGGCGTTCATCGCGCAGGTTGGCCCGCAGCAGGCGCCCCCGATGTTCGACGCGCTGGCGGCCGGGATGGTCGACCCGGGGAGCACGCTGCCGACCCAGTCGAAGCTGCTCGAGCGCAAGCGGGTCGGCGCCAGCCTGCAGACGCGCTGGCGCGTGCTGGACGGGGAGGGCAAGGTGCTGGGCGAGATGCGCGCCGTCGAGACGCGCGAGGGCGCGAGCTCGGTCGAGATCACGGAGCCGTCGGGCAAGCCACAGCGCCGGTTCACGTTCGGCGATCGCGTGCGGGTCGGCGCGCGCAGCGTTCCGCGCACGATCGTGGCGGACTACTTCGCGGCCGGCGGCGCGCGCCAGCGCGAGGAGCAGTGGTCGCTCGACGGCGTGACCCGCCTCGATCCGCGGCGCGCGGCGCCGCCCGACTGCGCGCGCCTGCGCCCGCAGACGAAGGTCCAGGCGCTGTCGTGGTGAGGCGGCGATGACATCGGCGTTTCTCCCCGGGCTCCTGCTGGCGGCGCGCCTGGCGTCCGCGGCGCCGGTCGTCGAGACCCCGCAGCTCTGGGAGCCGGACCAGGCGACCGCCTTCCTGCTGGGCGGGCCGTCGGGGGCGCGGCGCGCCGCCGCGGACGACGCGGCCGCGGTGGGCGCCTGGGACGGCGGGCTCGGCTCCGGCGTCGCCCGCGCGCTGTTCGGCACGTACCACGTCGTGCTCTCCTCGCAGGATCTGCCGACCTGCGGGTTTAGCCCCTCCTGTTCGCGGTTCGCCCAGCGCGCGCTCTGGCGTTGCGGGCCGATCCAGGGGGCGCTGCTGACGCTCGATCGGCTGCTGCGCGATCACGCGCTGGCGCGGGGGTTCTACCCGGCCGCCGAGGGGCATCTCCTGCGCGACGATCCCGAGCGCTACTGTCTGACGGCGCTCGAGTGACGAGGCGCGCGGCGGGGCTGATCGTTGCGCTGCTCTCCTCCGCCCGCGGGGCACGGGCGGAGGAGACGCCCGCGGCCGCGCCGCGCCCGGCGGTCGTCGTCGCGCCCGCGGCCGCCGAGGCGCCGCCGCCGGAGACGCCTTCGTTCCTGGAGCTGGCCGAGCGGCTGCGGACGATCGGCAGCTTCAGCGAGTGCGCCGTCGAGGCGCTGCGCTACGCCTACGATCACCCGGCCGATCGCGCCCGCGGGTTCGACCGCGCCGCGCTCTGCCTCGACCAGGCCGGGCGCTACGACGATGCGCGACGGTTGACGCTGGCGCTGCCATCCGAGGGAACGCCCCTGGGCGGACAGGCGCGGCTGCGGATCTGCCTGTCGGAGGTGTTTCTCCCCGAGCTCGACACGCCGGTCTGCCCGGCGCTGGAGCCCCGTGCGCCGCAAGATCGCCTGGAAGCCCTGGGGCGGTACACGCTGACCATGCGGGCGGTCCGGGCGCGCCGCTGGGCGGCGGCTCGCCCCGCGATCGTCGCGGACGTCACACCCTCGGCACCCTCGGCCGTGCCCGATCCGACGTTGTCGGTCTGGCGCCAGCAGGATCTGGAGCTGCTCCGCCGCTACGACAGCTTGCCGCGCAAGTCGCCCTGGGTGGCGGCGGCGCTGTCGGCGGTCGTGCCGGGGCTGGGGCGGGTCTACATCGGCCGCTGGCCCGACGGCCTGATCAGCTTCCTGCTGGTCGGCCTCACCGCCGGGCTCTCGGCGCAGGGGTTCTACGACGACGGGCGCGATTCGGTGCGCGGCTGGATCCTGGCCGGGTTCGGGGCGCTGCTCTACGCGGGGAACGTCTATGGCTCGGCGGTCGGCGCGCTGGTGCAGCGGCGCGAGGCCGAGGACGCGCTGATGGTGGAGATCGATCGTGCGTACCAGCGGCGCCTCGATCCGTAGCGGCGCCGCGCTGGCGTTCGTGCTGCTGGCCGCGGGCCCGGTGATCGCCGCGGAACCTCCGCCGCCGGGCGACGCCTTCATCGCACACCTGCTGCGCCTGGGTCTGGGCCCGGAGGCGGGGACGGAGGCGCGGCGCCTGATGCTGGAGAACGGCCCCGACGCGGTGGCGCCCGAGACCGCCTACCGCGTCGGGATGCAGCTGGCGCTGGACGGCCGCGCGGACCAGGCGGTGCCGTTCCTGGATCAGGCCGCGGCCGCCACGACCGATCCGACGCGTGCCGATCAGCTCTCGCTGGCGACGGGCGTGGTCCTGCTGCGGGCCAACGCGTTCCCGCACGCGGTCCACGTCTTCGCGCGCGTGGAGGCGTTCGGCGCCGACGCGCCGACGCGCGCCTTCGCCACCCGGCTGCGCTGCATCGCCGAGGTCATGGCCCGCGACGGCGCCGCTGCGCGCGCCTGCATCCAGGAGATGCCGCCGGGGACCGCGCCGCCGCCGGTCGAGCTGGACGATCTGTTGCGCGCGCTGGAGGTCAGCGCGCGGACACGCGCCATCCAGGGCGGGCTGCTGTCGGCGCTGCTGCCTGGGCTGGGCCAGGCGACGGGGGGCAACCCCGGCGACGGCCTGCTGGCGTTCGCGGTCAACGGCGCGTTCGGGACCGCGGTCGGCCTGCTCATCGCCGAGGGGGCGATCGCCGACGCCAGCTTGCTGGGACTGGGCGTCGGCCTCCGGTATTACCTGGGCAACATCTATAACGGCGCCCAGGCCTGGCGCGGGGCGGCCGAGCGACGGCGGGGAGAGGCCTCGCGGCGACTCATTCGGATCCTGGGCGCGACGCGCTAAGATCCCGCCGTGCGCGCGCCGACCATCGACCTCTACGTCGTGCTGGGTGTGCCGCGCTCCGCGACCGGGGCGGAGATCCGGCGCGCCTACCGGCAGCTGGCGCTGAAGCACCACCCCGATCGGGCCGGCTCGGCCAGCGCGGAGACGTTCGCGCGCATCGCCGAGGCCTACCGCATGCTCGCGGATCCGACGGCGCGGACGGCCTACGACGCGCACCTGTTCGAACGCGAGTCGGTGGGCGCGGCGCGGTCGGGCGGGGCGGCGCCGTCGGACGGCTCGGCCTGGTCGGTGTCGGCGGTCGGGTGGAGCGCCGCGTTCAAACGGCCGATCCCCAATCTGCTGGCGCGGTTCTCGGGCACGCTGGAGGAGCTGACCGCCTCGGGCGCGGCGCGCCTCGGCGGCGACGGCGTGCTGGAGCTTCAGCTGACCGCGGCCGAGGTCAGGCGCGGCGGGTCTGCCCTGGTCGCGATGTCGATGTCGATCGTCTGTCCGACCTGCGGCGGCGTCGCCCGGCCGCGCGGTGTGTGGTGCCGCCGCTGCGAGCACGCCGGTCGGGTCGTCGACATGGTCCCGATGACGGTGACCATCCCGCCGGCCGCGCGCGACGGGATCTTTCTCGCCACCAACGCCAATGTCGCGGGCGCCGCGCTGCCCCGCACGCGGCTGCGCGTCACCGGCTGAGCGCATGCGCGTCCTTCTGCTCACGCCGCCGATGGTGCAGCTCAACACGCCCTATCCGGCGACCGCCTACCTGGCCGGCTTTCTGCGCCTGCACGCCGCCGAGCTGGACCTGGAGATCGCGCAGGCCGATCCCGCGCTGGAGCTGTTCCTGCGGCTCTACTCGCGTGACGGTCTGGCGCAGGTGCGGGCGGCGCTGACCCGCAGGCGGCGCGGCGACGCGGCCAGCCCGGCCGTGGCGTCGTTCCGATCGCGTGCCGCGCGTTACGTCGAGACGGTCGACGCGGCGATCGGCTTTCTGCAGGGCCGCGATCCGGGGCTGGCCGAGCGGATCGTGACCCGCCGGTTCCTGCCCGAGGGCCCGCGCTTCGCGCCGCTGGCCGACGCGCTGGTGCAGGCGGACGAGACCGGCGATGTCGGCGACGTGCCGCTGGCGGCGGCGTTCGACGGGCTGGAACCCGCCGATCGCGCCAAGCACCTGGCCAGCTTGTTCGTCGACGACATCGCCGACGCGATCCGCGACGGGATCGATCCGCGCTTCGAGCTGTCGCGCTACGGCGAGAAGCTGGCCACCAGCGCCGGCAGCTTCGATCCCTTGCAAGCGGCGCTGGACGCGCCGCCGACGCTGGTCGATCGGATCACCGACGCCATCGGCGCCGAGCTGGCGGCGCGCCACCGCCCCGATCTGGTCGGGATCAGCGCGCCGTTCCCCGGCACCGTCTACGGCGCGTTCCGCCTGGCGCGCGCCATCAAGCGGGCGCGGCCCCGCGCGCGGTTCGTGCTGGGCGGCGGCTACGTGAACACGGAGCTGCGCGAGCTGCGCGAGCCACGGGTGTTCGACACGTTCGACTACGTGACGCTGGACGACGGCGAGCGGCCGCTGCTGAGCCTGCTCGGTCACCTGCGCGACGCCGCGCGCGGCGTAACGCCCCGGCCGCTGGTGCGCACGTTCGTGCGCGAGCACGGCGCCGTGGTGTTGAAGACCGACGCCGGCGCGGTCGACGTGCCGTTCGGCGACAGCGGCACGCCGACCTACGCCGGCTTGCCGCTCGACCGCTACGTCTCGCTGTTCGAGATGCTGAACCCGATGCACCGCCTGTGGTCAGACGGGCGCTGGAACAAGCTGACCGTCGCGCGCGGCTGCTACTGGAAGAAGTGCAGCTTCTGCGACGTCTCCTTGCCGTACATCGGGCGCTACGAGGCCGCCTCGGCCGATCTGCTGGTCGACCGGATCGTGGCGCTGGTGGCCGAGACCGGGCAGACCGGCTTTCACTTCGTCGACGAGGCGGCGCCGCCCGCCATGCTGCGCGCGCTGTCCGAGCGGCTGCTGGCGCGCGAGGTGGCCATCACCTGGTGGGGGAACATCAGGTTCGAGAAGACGTTCACGCCCGCGCTGGCCGACCTGATGGCGCGCGCCGGCTGCATCGCCGTGACCGGCGGGCTGGAGGTCGCCTCGAACCGGCTGCTGGCGCTGATGCAGAAGGGGGTCACCGTCGAGCAGGTGGCGCGCGTGACCCGCGCCTTCACCGACGCCGGCGTCATGGTCCACGCCTACCTGATGTACGGCTTCCCGACCGAGACCGAGCAGGAGACCATCGACGCGCTCGAGCGCGTGCGCCAGCTCTTTGACGCCGGCTGCATCCAGTCAGCGTTCTGGCACCGGTTCGCCGCCACCGTTCACAGCCCGATCGGACGCGACCCCAAGCGCTTCGGCATCCGCGTCTGGCGCGACCCGGCGGCGTTCGCGCAGAACGAGCTGCCGTTCGACGACCCGACCGGCGTCGACCACGACTTCCTGGGGCAGGGGCTGCGCAAGGCGCTCTACAACTACATGCACGGCGTGGGGCTGGACCTGGACGTGCGTTCCTGGTTTTCTTCGCCTGGCGCGGGCGGGCGGCGGGCGCGGCGCAAGGTGCCGGCGCCCGACGTGCCGCCCGACCTCATCGCCAAGGCCCTGCGCACCGCCTGACATGCCGATCAAACCCTGGTTCCCGACGTTCATCTACGACGCGCCGCTGGCGGCGCGCGGGGGCGCCGCCTTCACGCGGTCGCTGCTGGAGGACTGCCACAAGATCCGCGCCCACGATCGCGCCGGGCGCCGCTGGTGCAGCACGAACTACCCGGCCGGCTATACGTCGTACGGGTCGATGACCAACCTGCACCGCACGTTCTCGACCTTCATCGACCTGGAGCTGAAGATCCGCCGCCACGTCCAGCGGTTCGCCCGGCGCCTGGATATGAACCTGCAGGGGGCGCGGCTGCAGATGACCGACTGCTGGGTCAACATCATGTCGCGGCACGCGGTTCACCCGCTGCACCTACACCCGCTGGCCGTGGTGAGCGGGACGTACTACGTCCAGACGCCGCGCGGCTGCTCGCGCCTCCGGTTCGAGGACCCGCGGCTCGACAAGCTGATGGGCGCGCCGCCCAAGAAGGATCCCGCGCGCCCGGAGAACCGCCAGCAGGTCTCCTACGAGGTCTCCGCCGGGAAGCTGATCCTGTTCGAGAGCTGGCTCCGCCACGAGGTGGCGTCCAACCCAACGCGCGGCGAGCGCGTCAGCATCAGCTTCAACTACAACTGGATCTAGGTCCCGTGGCGGCCGGCCCTCCGAAGGCAGCCTAGGAGGGCGTTGCCGTAAGGCAACGGTGAGCGAAGCGAACCATGCCCGACGACGTGCCGCCCGATAGGCGGCCTAGGTACTCAGCTCGTAGAACAGCGTGATCGTCAGGCAGTGAAACTCGGCGTCCGAGCTCTGAGTCACCGTCTTGTCGACGACCTGAACCTGGGGGTTGTCCGATAGCCACTTCGTCACGTTCTCGCCGAGCGACTCGCGCTCTCTCGCCTTCGTCGCCGAGAACACCTTCACGCCTCGAGTCATGGCCTGTCTCTTTCTGCAAATTGTGTGCAAACCCGCTGCCCGCGCGAAACCTGGACGATCGGCGGCCGAGACGCCAGCGCTGCCGCGTCGTGGCCACGAACCATCGAGGTGCGCCACGATGGTTCGTGGGTCACGTCGGCGGAGCCAGCAGCCCGACCACCCGCGCACCGACCTTCGGCATCGGCGCGCGCCAGCGCGACCTTGAGCGCGCCGATCGCCGCCTCATCCAGCGCCAGCCCGACGTGGACGATCGCGCCGTCACCGTCGAACACCAGCGTGGTCGGCACGCGGCTCTGCCCCAGCGCGTCCGCCAGCCGGAAGCTCTCGTCGACGTACTGGGGATAGCTGAGGCGGCGGTCACGGACGAACGCGGCCGTGTGGGCGGCGTCCTCGCCAACCGCCACGCCAACGATTTGACCGCAGCCGTCCAGCTGGTGCGACAGGCGGTCGAGATCGGGCAGCTCGGTCTTGCAGCGCTCGCACCAGGGCGCCCATAGATTGACCAACGCCGGGTGCCCCGCCAGCGCCGTCGGCAGCGTCACCGCGTGGCCGCCGAGATCGGCGATCGCCACCTGGCGCCAGTCGGCCGCGGTCGCGGGCGACGCTGCGGCTCGGCTGCGGCCCGCGCAACCGGCCAGCGCGAGCGAGACCAACCCAACGGCGCAGGCCCGCGCGGCCGTCGATCGTTGCGCGCGTCTGCCGCCGCGACTCATGGTCGCCATCCTAGCGCGCCGCTGACGAGATCGACGGACAGATCGTTCGATCGAACGTAGCGCTCGACGGTGAACGCGACGTAGATCTGGTGTCCCAGAATACCGATTGGCTGATCCCACCGCAGGCCGCCGGATACGGCGTAGGCCGACAGGCTGTCGAGATCGCTGTCCGCCGTTCGAAATCCGCTCGCCGCCGGGTCGAACGCGGTGCCGAAGAAGTCGACCGCCGTCTGCCAGTGGTAGCGGCCCCCGACCTCCAGCGTCAGCCGGTCGATCCGCTGGGACAGCGTCCCCTCGACCGTCCCGGCCACCGAGCCCCAGCTGTCGGCGTAGAACCGCGCGGCCAGCCGGACCGCGCCTTCCCAGGGGAGCCACTGCCCGAGCCGCCCCTCGAGCGCGTGGCGCAGGCGCAGGCGCGGCACGATCTCGGTTCCGCGCGTGTTGTTCGTCAGCGGCACGCTGCTCCAGGTGTTGACCAGCGTCCCCTGCTGCAGCGTGAACCCGTAGCCGATCGAGGCGATCGTTGACGGCGAGAGCAGCTGCGACAGGCCCAGGTTGCCGTTGCTGGTCGACCGGACGTCGCGCCCGTAGCGCGAGCCGTTCAGGTTGAAGTGATCGAACCAGTCGACCAGCTGATAGAGGCTGGCCGACAGCACCGCGTTGTCGTCGGCGAACGAGCGCGCGAACGTCGCGCCCAGCCCCCACGACTCCAGCGGCTCCTCCTGATGGTAGTCGGCGTGAAGGCCGATCTTCGTGTCGCGCCGGTAGCTGTAGATAGAGTCGGCGTCGATCTGTTCGGCCTCGTTGATCCGCGACGGCGAGCTGATGGCGTCGACCGCCGTCCCGACCGGGAGGCCGTACAGCTTGTGGTTGGGCGAGGCGGCGGTCACGACGTCGACCGACACCGCGACCCGCTCGACCAACCGGTCGCCCAGCGTGGCGATCACCTCCGTGCTCGGCTCCTCGACCGTGACGCGCTCGGATCCGGGGCCGCCCGGCGGGCCGGCCGCGGACTGATACCCCAGCCCGTACTGCTCGAAGTGCGTGTAGCGGAGCGCCACCGACTGGATCTGGTAAGCGGGCGCCAGGACCGGCGCCGGGGCTTCGGGCGCGGGTGGTGGCGGTGGCGGCAAGCCCAGCGACGTGGCGTGCGCAACCGGCGCCAGCAGGACCGCGGCCGCCGCCGCTACTGACAGCCGCATCCGCCCCCGGCCGGCACCGCGTCGCCGCCCCCGGCCGATTCGCGCGACGTGTAGAGCTTGCGCTGGCCGGCGGTCAGCAACGGATCGCCGTCCAGGCTCATCATCGGATCGCCCAGGTGCTTGCGCCGGTTCTGCGGCACCACCGCGCAGCCGCCCGCCAGCAGCGCCGCCGCCGCCGCGGCCGCCGCCAGCCGCGCGAGTCGCCGGCCGGTCACAGCCGGCCGCTCC
>CAZTZM010000172.1:0-1039 GCA_964618005.1 uncultured Myxococcales bacterium | reverse complement strand
GCACCGGCGGCGTCGGCACGGGCGGCGCCGCCCCTGGCAGCGGCGGCAGCACGCCGGGCACCGGTGGCGGCACTCCGGGGACCGGCGGCAGCGCGCCCGGAACCGGCGGCGCCAGCGTCGCCCCGTTCTTCACCGACGACTTCGAGTCCGACACGGCCGGCCAGCAGCCCGCCGGCTGGGACAACTTCATCTCCTACAACTACAAGACCACCAACCCGCAGGGCGACGGCACCGGCGCGCTGGCCGACGCCACGCACACCCACAACAACAGCAAGCTGGCGGCCCACTTCAAGAGCACGGGCAACCCGGCGTTCCTCGAGCGCGCGCTGCCCACCGGCACGAACCACCTGTACGTTCGCGTCTACGTCTTCCTGGCGAACGCCATCGGCGACGGCCCGCAGGGCGAGAACCACGAGACCCTGCTTGGCATCACCCAGGACCCGACGAACGTGAACGACCAGGTCCGCTTTGGCGAAATCAAGGGCGTCATCGGCACCAACCAGGTTCCGAGCGACAACATCGCCCCGATCATGGCCCAGTGGTACTCGGGCCCGGTGATCTCGGCGAACACCTGGCACTGCCTGCAGGTCGAGTTCGACGGAAGCGCCGCCTACAACTCACTCTACGCCTACTCCGACGGAACCCTGGTCCACTCCATCACCGCCGCCACCGATTGGCAAAACGGCCCCCTCGCCGCCACCTGGATGAGCGGCATGTTCAACAGCGTCCTCTTCGGCTGGCAAAGCTTCAGCAGCATGGCCAACGACGTCTGGATGGACGACCTGGCGCTCGGCACGGGCCCGATTCCCTGCAACTAGACCCATTTCAGGTTGAACTGATCGAGGGGTCAGAGCGCTTGCTCGGCCGGGGGCCAGCCCGCCGTATCCGCGCGTCCGGCGAGCGCGACCAAGCGGCGGTTGGCTTCGTTTCGGGCGTAGCGTCCGCGCCGCGCGGTAGCCACAAGCGACGGCCGCCAGAAATGCCCTCGCGGGCGCCTGCCCAGATTTCGTGCGGGCTCGAAGCGCGCCGCCCGAGTCAC